>DJXI01000042.1 GCA_002449695.1 Verrucomicrobia bacterium UBA7008
TCCTCAATCGCCCGCGATTCGCCGCATCGGCTTTCGTGGTCGCGCGAAGCCCCAGCCGCTCACGCCGTCGCGCCCCTCGAACACGGCGGGGTTCGCCGCCGCGAACGCGCAATTCGTGATGTGTCGCGCGTGAAATTGCATCTTAGCTGGATCTGCAATGTACAGTTTTAGGCTGGTGGTGCGTCCACCTGCCGAAGGCAGATTAAAAAAGAACATTTCCCAGCACACCCTGCGCGTTTGAAAGCACGAAGTGGCGGAGCGGGAATGCGCCTGTCGCGGAGCGATCAGGTTGCCCGACGAGCAAAGCGAGGAGCCTTGCGAAGCAAGGTCGCAAGGCTGCGCGGGAGCCCAAACGTTCGGAGTTAGATTCTTCGACTGCAGGGGAGCCCTGCGGATTTCATTCATCGTTCAGTTGTCAAAGATCGACGCCCGGGATGAAAGGAACGGACAGATGAACTCAGGAGTGAGCCGGATTTCGCCCGCATGCTTTAGAGCCAGAAAAGGATCCGCGCATCAGGAAGGCGAGAGCATGGGCGGCCGCCTAAAATTCTCGGCAGGTGCACCGATAGCCTGAAAAACGGGCCGCGCAAATTTTTCAAATTCCCACTTGCGCGATTCGCTTTCAAATAGTATACTAACGACATCATGCGTTTAAGGTTCAAATCGATGAATGTCAAATTCAAGACCGTTTTGGGCGTCTCCGGCGCCGCCCTGGCGTGCCTCGCCGCGCCGTGCGCCCGCGCGCAGGAGGGCGAGGCCCCGGCCGCCGCCGCCGAGGAAAACAAGGTCGACGAGGCGCTCCAGGCCGAGATCCGCTATGTCGAGGCGCTGATCGACAGCGGCTTCTCGGACTTCGCCGAGCCCGTCATCGCGGCGACCAAGAAGAAGTGGCCCGAGTCCGAGACGATGTTCTTCGCCATCGAGATCCGCGGCCTCCTCGCGCTCCAGAAGTTCGCCGAGGCCGAGGCCAAGATCGCCGCGCTCCCCGACCGCAAGAGCTCGAAGTACTGGGCCGCGCGGCTCGAGGTCGCCAACAACTTCTTCGCGCGCGGCCACAAGTCGGAGTGCGTCAAGATCTACGACGAGTTCTTCAAGACGTTCGCGGACTTCAACAAGCTGCCGAAGGAGCTGAAGGAGTTCTACCGCAACGCGAGCTATTCGTGGGGCCAGATCCTCGTCGGCGACAAGCGCTTCGACGAGGCGGTGAAGGTCTACGACAACCTCCTCAAGCTCATCAACAAGCGCGGCACCGACGAGGAGGAGGGCATCTGGTGCAACGTGGCGTGCGAGACGGCCGAGATGTACCTGCACCTCGCGACCGGCAAGCCGGACCCGAAGTCGCGCGCGCCCTACCTCACGCCCGCGAAGAAGATCGTCGACGACCTGCTCTGGATGCAGGGCCAGCCCGTCTACTTCGGCCGCGCCATCGCGATGAAGGCCAACATCGAGCTCCTCAGGGGCGACGTCGCCAAGGCGCAGGCCACGATCGACGACTACATGGACCAGCTCGTCGAGCTGCACCAGCAGATGGCGGAGGTCGATCCCGACGGCCGCAAGGGTCTCCTGCGCCAGTCGCCGATGCCGCTGTGCCGCTACATGCTCGCCGACATGCTCTGGAAGGAGGCGCAGGCCGAGGCCAAGAAGCCGAAGCGCGACGACGAGCGCGTGAAGGCGCTGCTCTTCGGCGAGAAGCTCAAGTCGGGCAAGCGCAACGGCGCGGGCGCCTTCAACCACGCGCTCAACGTGTTCATCAAGTACCCCGAGTCGACGTGGGCCGCGCAGGCGGGCGAGATGAGCGAGGCGATCCGCGAATTCGCCGAGAAGACGTACGACGCCAAGATCAAGACGAACATCACGGCCGACCAGATGGCGAAGGTGCGCGCGATGCAGTTCCAGGGCGCGCGCGCGAAGCTCGCCGAGGGCGACTACGAGGGCGCGATCACGGACTATCTCGACGTGCTCGCGCGCTTCCCCGAGGTCAAGGAGTCGATCGACGCGATCGAGGGCCTCGTCAGCGCGTATCTGGGGCTGATCGTCCGCAAGAAGGGCACGCCCGAGCAGCTGGAGGCCTGGCGCATGGACGCGGACGCGGTCGAGGGCTACCTCTCCGAGCGGTTCGCGGGCAGCCGGGACAAGGTGCTCATGACCGAGGCGGGCGACGCGACGCTGCGCGTGGCGGCCAAGGAGAAGGAGCGCGGCGAGATCGCGCGCGCGGATGCCCTCTACAAGGCGTTCCTCTCCAACTACCGCGCGCACGTGAACGCGCCGATCACGGCCGCGTCGATGGCGGGCGAGGCCCAGCGCGCCGAGAAGTGGGAGGACGCGCTCGCGCTCTACGAGATCGTCGACCGGTACTACAAGAAGTCGCCGTACTACGCGACCGCGCTCATCCAGATGTCGGTCTGCCACGAGAAGCTCGGCAACCGCGCGGCGGCCATCGAGGCGCTCAAGCGCTACTGCGAGGTCGAGACGGCGCCGCTGAAGAAGACGCAGTCGCAGATGCAGCTGGCGAAGCTCTACCAGAAGAACGGCCTGGACATCTTCAAGTCGGCGGAGACGAACGAGACGGAAGAGGCCGTCAACAGGCAGCTCGCGGCCGGCAGCGCCCAGATCATCCGCGGCATCCAGCAGTTCGTGGATTTCGCCAAGACGGCCGACGAGAAGCTGAAGGACCCGAGCGTGAGCGCCAAGGACAAGGAGCAGTACGCGAAGCTGAAGGAGGGCGCGCTCTACCTCGCGGGCGACTGCTGGGGCCGCCTCACCAAGCCGGCCGACAAGCTGGAGGCGTTCCGCAAGCGCGCGACCGCGGCGCTCGAAGAGTACGTCCGGCAGTATCCGCAGGGCCAGTACGCGAAGGCGGCGTACGTCAAGCTCGGCACGTTCTACACCGCGCTCGGCGACGTGGCGAACTCGAAGAACGCGCTCGACCGCCTCGCCCGGGAGTTCCCGGACGCGAAGGAGACGAAGGACGCCAAGCCGCGCCTCGCCAAGAGCCTCATCGAGATGGGTATGCGCAAGGAGGGCACCGAGATCTACGCCGAGATGCTGCGGCTCGACGGCAACTACACGGCCGGCCAGTTCGTGAACGCGGGCGAGGCGCTGATCGAGGCGCGCAGCTGGGATCTCGCGGACCAGGCGTTCGAGAAGGCCATCGCCAAGGCGGGCGCGAACCAGCCCTCGACCGTCGCCAAGGCGCGCATCGGCAAGGCGAAGGCGCTCTTCAAGCAGGGGCCGAACTCGTACGCCGAGGCGCGCAGCCAGATCGACGACTTCCTGGCGGACGACAAGATGTCGAAGCTGAGCATCGCGGCGGACGCGAACCTGCTGCTCGTCGAGATCGCCTCCGAGCAGGGCCGCACCGAAAAGGACGACAACCTGCGCAAGAAGCACTTCAGCGCGGCCGTGGGCGCGGTCAAGAAGCTGCGCGGCTACTGGAAGAAGAAACCGCAGGAGGAGCAGGACACGGTCGACCTGATGAGCGCGGACGTCGTCATCCGCCGCATGGCCGCCGAGGACGCGATGAACCTCAAGGAGCAGGCGCAGGAGTCGTGCGCGCGCGCGGCCGCGATGCTCCAGACGTTCCTGCAGTCGCGCGGCGTGACGGAGACGAACCCGATCGACAAGATGACGGCCGGCCAGGTCCGGAACCTCGAGCGCTGCTACGCGACGATGATTCCGCTCTTCTCGCGCCTCGGCGACGAGCACGCCGTGAACGTGCTGAAGTTCGGCCAGGAATACCTGAAGTACTTCCCGAACGGCAAGGCGCGCACCGAGGTGATCAACTGCATCAACCGCGCGAAGGCCTCCGGCGCGAAGCTGGACGACGCCGCGCCGGCGGCCGGGGCGCCCGCGCCCGTCGCGGAGGAGGAGGAGGACGCGGCGGAGCCCGCGCCCGCCCCGGAGCCGGCCCCCGCCGAGGAAGAAGACGCGCCCGACGAGGAGGAGGCGGAAGAAGCCGCCGAGTAAATCACCCGTTCACCAACCGACACACCAATCTTTCAAGGAGACAACCGAAATGAAGAAACTCATCATGGCGATGGCAATCCTGCTCGCGGCTTCGTCCGTCTGGGCGATCCAGGGCACGATCAAGACGGCCACGGACACGAAGAAGGGCGACATCAAGTGGCAGAGCCGCGCGAAGGCCTACCTGATCGCGATCAAGAGCAAGGGCGGCGCGGACATCAACGCCGAGTATCCGCTCGACGACGTGGAGGCGCTGGACATCGACAAGCCCGCCAACTACGACAAGCTCGTGCAGATGGTGACGGCCGGCCAGGGCGCGCAGGCGATCGCGGGCCTCACCAAGATCGTCCAGGACTACAAGATGCTCGTCTGGGACAAGCCGGCGGGCCGCTACCTCGTCGAGGCGTACCTCGCGGCGAACAACGCGCAGAAGGCGTTCGAGACCGCGCAGTCGATCATCTCCGACGACAAGTCCGCCGCGTGGTCGGGCGAGCTCGCCCCCGCGTACTGGCAGGCGCTGCTCAAGCTCGGCAAGCAGCAGCAGCTCGAAAACTGTCTGCGCAAGGCGACGGAGTCGGGCGACCGCGCCTCGAGCGCGGCGGCGCTGTCGATGCGCGGCGACATGATCCTCCAGACCGAGGGCGACACGCCCGACGCCTACCGCAGGGCGCTCACCGACGCGTATCTGCGCGTGGCGCTCATGTACACGGACGAGCCCTGCCGGGCGGCGCGCCAGACGGCGCTCCTGAAGGCGGCGCAGTGCTTCGACAAGCTCAACATGGCCTCGCGCGCCGAGGGCCTGCGCAACCAGGCGAAGGCGCTCTGACACATTTCGACAAACCCAACATCCACCCATTCAACTCAACCAACCCCAAGGAACAGACAAAATGAACAAGTTCAAGAAATCGCTGATGGCTCTCATGATCGTTATCGGAACCTGCACGGCCCCCGTCGCGGCGCTGAGCTCGTTCGGACAGGAACTGGAAGGCGCGGACGGCCAGATCGTCGACGCCAACACGAAGACCAACTCCCCGAAGAAGGGCGGCGGCTTCTACGACATCGTCTTCGGCTCGGGCGTGGTCGGCATGCTGCTGTGGTTCGCGCTCTTCGGCGACGGCATGCTCGCGATCTACTTCTCGATCGACTGCCTGATCATGATCAAGCCGGAGAAGCTGATGCCGGCCAAGCTGATCGACAAGGTGCAGGAGGCGATGGGCCAGGGCGACGTCGTCGCGGCGATGGAGGCCTGCCAGAACACGCCGAGCGCGATGTCCAACATCCTGACCGCCGCGTTCCAGCACGTGGAGGAGGGCTTCGACGTCATCCAGGAGGCGGTGAACGCGGCCTCGGACCTCGAGCAGGAGAAGATGATGCAGCGCCTCAACTGGGTGTCGGTCTGCGGCAACCTGGGCCCCTCGCTCGGCCTGCTCGGTACGGTGCAGGGCATGATCCTGACGTTCCAGGCGCTCGCGTCCGGCGGCGCCGGCGACGCGGCCGCGCTCGCGAACTCGATCGGCCAGGCGCTCTGGACGACGGCCGGCGGCCTTGTGGTGTCGATCCCGTCCATCACCGCGTTCTACTCGCTGCGCAACAACGCCAACCGCCTCATCCTGCGCATGACCGCCGTGACGATGGAGTTCCTGAACGGACTCAGGAACGTCTCGGTCGAGGGCGAGGAAGCCGTCGCCGAGGCCTGAGGACCGCCGTCCACATCCTGCGAGGTTAGCCAATGGGAAGAAGGCCACAGGAAAATCCAGCGCTGGACATGACGCCGATGATCGACGTCGTGTTCGAGCTCATCATCTTCTTCGTCGTCACCCTCACGGAGGCGCAGAAGAAGGATGAGACGATCGAGCTGGAGGACGGGCAGCACGGCGTGGTGCTCACGCCGGACGAGCTGCCCGCGCAGCACATGCAGATCGACGTCGCCAAGAACGGACGCATCTCGATGGGCAACGTCACGCTCCTCCCCGACGAGATCAACCGCCGGGTGAAGGAAAAGAAGGCGCGCTGGGGCGAGTTCCCCATCCTCATCCGCGCCGACTTCGAGACCCCCCACGCCGCCGTGCACCGCGTGATGGACGCGTGCACCTCGGCGGGCATCTGGAAGCTCTCGTTCATGGCGATCGGCGAGGACAAGACCCACGAGCGCAAGCGCATCAAGAAAGTGAGGAAGTGACATGGCGCGCCGGCCACAGGAAAATCCAGCGCTGGACATGACGCCGATGATCGACGTCGTGTTCGAGCTCATCATCTTCTTCGTCGTCACCATCAAGCAGGAGGACCTCTACACGCGGCTGAACGTCAACCGTCCCGCCCCGGCGTCGAGCGCCTCCTCGTCCCCGTCCGACGACATCTCGGTCACGATCGAGATCGGCCGCCGCTACGACGGCAGCGCGCAGGGCGTCATCCTCTACAACAAGCGCGAGGTCAAGCGCGCGGAGCTGGACCAGTACCTGCGCGAGATCGCCCACACCTCGACGAAGACCCCGATCATCGTCAAGTGCGACGACGCAAGCCCCCACAAGGCGCTCGTCGACGTGCTGGACATCTGCTACAAGAACAAGCTCTACAGCGTGAGCGTGTTCTCCATGTAACGAAAGGAGCTTTGAATGGCTGAAGAAACGGAACTGGAGGAAGAGCTCGTCATCGACCTTGACGAGATCAGGAAGAAATACGAGGTCAGGGGCTTCTTCCGTCGCTTGGCCGACATGTTCTCCGGCCTCGGCAAGCCGCACAACACGCGCGAATACAAGCTGGCGCGCATCGAGGTCCAGCGCCTGATGGCGCCGCTCATCGCGGTGCTCGCGGTCGTGATTCTCGTCACGGCGCTCATCGTCATCACCGCCGTGACGGGCCAGAAGAAGGAGACCATCGAAGTCAAGATCGCCCACGCCGAGGAGGAGACGCCGGAGCTGGAGGAGCAGGTGGACGAAGAGCCGCCGGACGACATCGAGCCGCCGCCGATGGAGGAGGTGGAGATCATGGTCGACACGCCCACGCCCGGCCCCGTCTCGGAGATCACCCCGGTCGCGGCCCCGCCCGCCACGCAGGTGTCGGTCAAGCCCGCGCCGCAGGATACGGTGGCGTTCGTCGATTCGCCCGTCAAGATGAAGTCGATGACGGGTTCGCGCACGCCCGGCTCCATCGGCGCGGCGACGAAGGGCGGCGCCGGCTACGGCGACGCGATCACGGAGGCGACGGTGCTGAAGTGCCTGTGGTGGCTCAAGGCCAGGCAGGACAAGGACGGCTCGTGGGGCGGCGGCTCCTCGCGCCTCGCCAACACGGCGCTCGCGATGCTGACGTACCTCGCCCACGGCGAATATCCCGGCTCGCCCTCGCCCTACCGCAAGGACTTCGGCCCCGTGGTCGAGAAGGGCGTGCAGTGGCTCGTCGACGCGCTCGTGCCGCCGACCTCGCAGAGCCCCGCCAGGATGAAGGGCGCGGACGGCAACGAATACGCCTTCCTCATCGCGACGTACGCGCTGTGCGAAGCCTACGGCATGACGAAGAACCCGAACTGCAAGGAGACGGCGATGGTCACGCTCGAGCGCATCATCAAGGGGCAGTCGCCGACGGGCGGCTGGGACTACAAGATCAACCCCAGCTCGACGCGCGACGACCTGTCCTTCGCGGGCTGGGCGCTCCAGGCGCTGAAGGCCGGCAAGATGGCGGGCCTCCACCCGGAGGGCCTCGACGAGTGCATCAAGAAGGCCGTCAAGTGCCTCAAGACGCGCAGCTTCCACCAGGACTCCTTCACCTACTGCGCGAACGCGCGCCACCACCGGGGCCTGACCGCCACGGGGTGCCTTGCGATGCAGCTCTTGGGATTCAGCTCGGAGCCCGAGGTCCGCAAGGCGCTCGACTACATGCGCGAGTGGCACCCGTCGTTCAAGAAGGGCGCGACCGTGGCCGACGGCGGCGTGGGCGACAACATCGCCAAGGACTGCCCCTCGCCGCAGTACTACTGCTACTACGCGACGCAGTGCAAGTACCAGGCGGGCATGCGCCAGGGCGCGACGAAGCCGGACGAGCAGTCGTGGCAGAAGTGGAACGCCGAGATGAAGAAGCTCTACCCGTCGGCCATCAAGGACCTTCCGGACAAGGTCAAGGACCACACGGGCAAGGAGCACAAGCAGGGCTATTTCGAGAACGAGGACACCTGGTCGTCGCGTCCCGTGATGGACACCTGCCTCGCCGCGCTCCAGCTGATGGTCTACTACCGCTACCTGCCCACCAGCCAGCTCAAGTCCACCGAGGAGGAGGACAAGTCCGGCGCGGAGGCGGCGGCCGGCAAGGATGACGTCGGCGTCGAAGTCGACATCTGACGATGCCGTTTCCCGTCTTTCTCGCGCTCAAGTACCTCCGGCCGAAGCGATCCGTCGCTTCGGCCATTACGTGCGTCTCCGTCCTCGGCGTGATGCTGGGCGTCGCCGCCGTCATCATCGTGCGCAGCGTGATGACGGGCTTCGGCGACATCTGGGAGGAGAAGATCCTCGACTTCAAGCCCCACGTCTCGCTCGTGCCGCGCGCGGGCGCGACGGTCATCACGGGCGAGGAGGCGCTCGCCGCGCGGATCCGCGCGCTGGACGGCGTCAGCGCCGTCACGCCCGAGATCGACACGCGCGTGCTCCTGTCCGCGCACGGCCGCGTGCTCGCGCCCGTCATTCTCGGCGTCGACGGCGAGGCGTTCACGCAGGCCTACCGCACCGGCGCGCCCGTCGCGGGCACGTTCGACCTCGACGGCGACGCGCTCGTCATCGGCCGCCACGTCGCGCGCCAGCTGGGCGTGACGGTCGGCGACGAGGTGACCGTCTACTCGCCCCGGACGCTCGCCGCGCGCGACGAGGTGTTCCTGCCCGTCAAGTGGCGCGTCGCCGGCATCTTCGCCTGCGGCCAGTACGAGTACGATTCCGGCTACGTCGTCGCCTCGCTGTACAACGTCCGCGAGCTGATGGGCATGGACGAGGGCGTCTTCGCCATCCACGTCAAGACCGACGCGCCGGCCGATCCGGCGAAGTTCGCCCGGGTGACGGACGGCCTCGCCGCGCTCGCGCCGCGCCTGCGGGCCATCACGTGGCAGGAGGCCGACAGCGAGCTCTTCAGCGCGCTCGCCGTCGAGAAGAACATGACGGCGATCCTCCTCTTGCTCATCTCGCTCGTGGCGCTCTTCTGCGTCATGAACACGCTCCTCGTGCTGACCGTCCAGAAGACGCCGGAGATCGGGCTCATGAAGGCGCTCGGCTTCCCGAAGCGCCAGATCATGGGCGTGTTCATGGTCCACGGGCTCGTCCAGTGCACGGCGGGCATCGCGCTGGGGCTGCTGGTCAGCTGGGCCGTCCTCTCCAACCTTCAGAACATCGTCGTCTTCCTCGCGCGCCTGGGCATGCAGGTCTTCCCCGAAGCCATCTACGGCCTTGCCGAGATTCCGCACCGCCTCATCCCGTCCGACATCGTCTGGACGGTGGCGTTCGTCTACGTCTTCGGCATCCTCGCCGCGCTCGTCCCGGCGTCGCTCGCCGCGTTGAAAGATCCCATCAAGGCCCTGAACGAATGACGATCCTGACCGCCACCGACCTGAAGAAGAGTTTCCGCCTGCCCGGCCAGCCGCCGGTGGAGGTCCTGAAGGGCGTGAACCTGTCGGTCGCCGCGGGCGAGAAGGTCGCCATCGTCGGGCGCTCCGGCGCGGGCAAGTCCACGCTGCTGCACATCCTCGGCGGCCTCCTCAAGCCGACGTCCGGCACCGTCGCGCGCCCGTCGAACATCGGGTTCGTCTTCCAGGCCTACCATCTGATGCCGGAGCTGACGGTCCTTGAAAACGTCCTCCTGCCGACGATGGCGCGCCGCCGCACGCCGGACGCGCCGGTGCGCGCGCGCGCGCTGCTGGACAAGGTCGGCCTCGCGGCGCGGCTCGACCACCTGCCGGCGGAGCTCTCGGGCGGCGAGCGCCAGCGCGTCGCCCTCGCGCGCGCGCTCGTCACGGAGCCGGACATCGTCTTCGCCGACGAGCCGACGGGCAACCTCGACGCGCTGACGGGCGCGGACATCCTGAAGATGCTCGCCGACCTCTCGGCGGGCGGCCGGACGGCGCTCGTGATGGTGACGCATTCGGTCGAGGCCGCCGCGATCTGCGACCGCCGCCTCACGCTCGCCGGCGGCACCCTCGCCTGATTCCCGCTCCCGCGCGCCGAGGAGAAATCTTAAGAAAATCTTAAGACAGTCTTAAGATAAAATTAAGACTTCTTTTCCGTTTTTATGTCATACTACTCGCGTCGTGACGGCAAGGCGCGCGGCCCCTTTGTGCACCCGCCGCCCTCGTCACACAATAGAAGGGAATATGCCAATGGAAAAGAAAAATGAAATCGTCGTCTATCAGCCGAACGAAACCATCCGGCTGGATGTCCGCCTCGAAAACGAAACGGTGTGGCTCACACAGCTGAAGATTGCCGAGTTGTTTGGTGTGCAAAAGGCAGCGATCAGCAAACATGTGCGCAATATCTTCGCTTCTGGCGAACTCGTCAGGGAGTCAACAGTTTCCAAAATGGAAACACTTCAAATGGAAGGCGGGCGATATGTTTCGCGCATGCAGGAGTTCTTTAATCTTGATGTCATTATTGCCGTAGGCTACAGAGTGAACTCCTGGCGAGCGA
>DJXI01000039.1 GCA_002449695.1 Verrucomicrobia bacterium UBA7008
ATTTGAAAAAATTTTCAAAAAAATTTTCAAGGTCGCGCGAGGCGTCCTTTTCCCTTTCATGTCTCCCTGTTCAGTGCCGGATGCGCTCGAACGCGCACGCTTCAGGGAAGAGAGACTGGAGAAACGCGGCCGCCCGCGCATGATCCGCCGCCGTCGCGTCCGGATTGTCGTTCATGCACAGGAGCGCCGGACGGATGCGCCGGAACTCCTTCACCATCTTCACGCGCGTCGGCGAGCAGTGCCACGAATCGCGGTGCGGCCGGCCGAAAACCGTCTCCCACCACGGACGCCGGATCTGCCGGTAGTGCGCGTGGCCGCGCGAAAAGGCGTAGCCCGCGAACACCTCGCGCTGGAGCTGCTCGCGGCTGCGGAACGGATGCGCCACCTGCCGCGCCCAGGCTTCGGGACAGGCGGCGCGGAAGTCCAGAAGATCCTGCTTCACATAGCCGTCGATGCAGTGGTGGCCGAGGCAGCCGAACGCCCGCGCGTAGTCGCCCACGACACCGAACGTGTCGCGCACGAAGAAGAAGGACTGGCGCACCCGGTGCAGGAAGCCGTCCTCCAGCTCCGGCGCATCCATGTCAAGGCGGCTTTTCGTGTAGCGGAAGATCGGCCAGCCGTCGGACGCGAAGAAGAACGACGGCGCGAGCGGACGCGTCACCAGCATGTCGTCGTTCGCGTAGAGGAAGCGGTCGGAGAGATCCGGGATGTCCTGAAGATAGAATTCGAACGTCGCCGAATTGAAGCACGGCAGCCGCTCCGGCGGCATGATCTCGCCCCAGCGGTGGACGGCCAGCCGCGGGGCGGCCGGATTGAGCCAGGCGGGCAGCGCGATGTCGTCGTCGACGACGAGATGGACCGTGCGCACCCACGGCAGGCAGCGGTCCACGGACCGCAGCGAATACTTCAGCTCGTCGTGGCTCAGGTAACGGCACGCGCCGTTGTCCCCTTCCTTGACGACGAGCCCGACGCGGCGCATCGTCGCTTCGCGTTTGGCCCGGAAGGCCGGATCGGCCAGATCGCACCAGAGATAGACAAGATCAATCGGCATGGGGAGAGTTGAGAGTTGAGAGTTGAGAGTTGAGAGTTGAAAGTTGAGAGTTGAGAGTTGAGAGTTAGTTAAAGGAGCGAGAGCATGCGCCGGAGCGCGCGGTCGCGTTTCCAGACGAGGCACGCGACGGGACCGAAATGCGGATGGCTCTTCAGCCGCCGCGCCGCGAACAGAAGCCGCCACAGGTTGACGGCCACGGTCCATTCGCGGCCGCCGGGGCGCGCCGCGACCATCTGGCGGAAGCGCGCGTCCAGATTGGCGCGCGCCGCCGCCGTCAGCCTCACCTTGTAGTAGCGCCGCGCCACGGCGTAGGCGAAGTCCTGCACGGCGAGGCCGCGCGTCACGGCCTCGAAGTCCATGATCGCGCTCACGTCGTCGCCGTCGAAGAGGTAGTTTTCGTAATGCTGGTCGCCGTGGATGGTCACGAGCGGCAGCCCGTCATACGTGCGCGCGGATTCCGGGATGTCCAGCAGCGCGCGCAGGAACGGCCGCGCCACCGGGTGGCGGCGCGCGAAATCGGCCACGACCGCGTACGAGGCGCGCGGATCGCGCGGCGGCAGCAGCGCGTCGCCGGGCCCGAGGCGCGCCTGGAGGCGGCGCGTCGCCTCCACCAGCGCGGCGGTCTGCGCAGCGTTCATGCGTTCGGGCGGCACCAGCGCGCCCTTCTGCCAGACCTGGCAGAGCACGCTGCGGCCGTCGCGCCACGGCAGAAGATGCGCCACCTTCGCGACGAACGGCAGATCGAGGGCGTCCGTCAGGCGTTTCAGGCGCGCGCCGGGCGCGTCAGAAACCAGCTTGACGAAGAGCGGCGGACCGTCCGGACGCTCCGCGCGGTAGACGACCTTGGCCGAACCCGTCTCGAACGGCACGAGCCGGAGGCCGGCGCCCAGACGGCCGGCGAGAAACGCTTCGAGTTCCGCGCGCAGCGCCTCGCGGTCCGGCCTCATCTTCCCCTCCCGTACTTGAGCAGCTTGAGGTTGAGACGGCCGGCGCGCAGATTGACAAGCGTCTTCGCGTAGCGCTCGCGGTAAAGCCCGCGCAGACGCTCGGCGAAGAAGCGCCGCCAGTCCTCCACCAGTCCGGCGGACACGAGGGCGGCGAACCACGCGTCGGCGCGGCGGCAGCCCGGATCGTCCCACGGCTTCACCTTCGTCGTGTAGTGCAGCTGCACGGACGGCACGTCGTCGGTCAGCGGCGCATAGGCGCAGACATCCCACGGCAGTTCGGACGGCGGCCGGTCGAGCGCCAGATTGAACACGTCCTGCTCGGGCAGCACGAGGCGGCGGCGGTTCGCCCGCGCGAAATCCAGCCAGCGCGCCACGGCGCCTGCGCGGCGGACCGCCTCCAGATCGTAGACGATCAGGCCGGCGTTCAGGCGCATGCGGCCGCGTTCGTCCGGCGTGTAGTCGCGGAAGTAGCGCGCCACGCGGCGGGCGCGCCCGGCGAGCGGTCCCTCCCCGCGCCAGCCGTAGTAGAGCGGTTCGCGCGCGCCGGCCAGGCAGGCCCCCGGCTCGACCGGCGCGTCCCAGACGGCCGCGACGTCGCCCGTGTACACGGTGTCGACGTCCAGCGCCGCGACGCGGCCGTCCTCCGGGAAGAGCGCGGGAAGCAGCAGCTTGTAATAGAGCGCCGCGGAATAGTGGCTCCGGCCGTCGACGGCGCGCGCCACCTCGGGCGGCAGCGGCGGCGGCGTGCGGAAGACAAGACGCGCCTGCGCAAACGCCGCGGTGACGCGCGTCAGAAGCGCGCGCGCCGCATCGTCCAGGTCGGGCGCCACCACGTTGAGCTCGTAGACCGTTTCAGGCGAACGGGCGTGCGACAGAAGCGAATGAAGCGAGACGGCCGCCGGCAGGACGTAGCCGCGGTCGAAGCAGAACGCCAGACGGACCGTCCTAGACATGGCGCATCCTTCCGACTCGGATGATGACAGAAACCTTGCGCATGGCGCGTATTATAACACAATCCCGCGTCCGCCTTCAAGAACCGCGCGCGGTTCGCCCGCGCCGCCGCGCCGGTGCGAAGCGAAGCCCCCCAGACGCGGGAGAATATGATATACTATCTGATACGCGCACAACGGTCCTGTAGCTCATCTGGACAGAGCAGCTGCCTTCTAAGCAGCGGGTAGTGGGTTCGAGTCCCGCCAGGACCGCCAGTTTCAGAGCGAATATTCGTGGCAGTTCTGGTACTGGTCTTCGTCGCCGTACTTCGCGCGCAGCTCCGCCATCACCTGCTTCAGCTCCGCGATGCGCGCCGCGCACGCCGGATCGCCGTAGCGGTTCTTCAGCTCCTCGGGATCGCTCGTCATCTCGAAGTATTCCCACTCGTCGCGCTTGTAGTAGTAGACGAGCTTGTCGGTCTTCGTCCGCACGCCGTACCACGCGGCCGTGTTGTGCTCGCCGCCTTCGACATAGTAGCGGCAGTAGAGCGACTGCCGCCAGCCGGCGGGCGTCGCGCCCTCCAGATTCTTCAGGAACGAGTCGCCCTGCATCTCCGCCGGCTTCGGCACGGCGGCGATGTCGAGGAACGTCGGCGCGAAGTCGATGTTGGCGATGAGGTCGCCGTTGACCGTGCCCGGCTTGATCAGCGCGGGGCAGCGCGCGATGAACGGCATCTTCAGCGTCTCTTCCATGATGAAGCGCTTGTCGTAGAGGCCGTGGTCGCCGAGGAAGAAGCCCTGGTCGCTCGTGTAGATGACGAGCGTGTTGCGGTCGACGCCCTTCTCCTTCAGGTACGCCATCATGTCGCCCACCGAATCGTCGACCGACTGCACGACCGCCAGATAGTCCTGCATGTAGCGCAGGTAGGAGAGCGCCGTCCGCGCGCGCGCATCCATGCCGTCGGGCCAGTCGTCGACGAACGCGCCGTTCGCGTCCTTCTTGCCTTCGTACGTCCTGCCCTCGAATTCGAAGACGTGCCCTTCGCCGAAAAATTCCGCGAGCTTCAGATCGAGCCCCGGGCGCATGTGCCTCAGGAGCGTCATCGCCGTCGTCTTGATCGGCGTCGCGCGTCCTTCGTAATCGTCGAAGATCGTCGTCGGCAGCGGAATGTCCTTGAGCGTCAGCGCGCGGAACGACGCGCGGTACTTCTCGCTCGGGATCCAGTTGCGGTGCGGCGCCTTGTGGTGCATCATCGCGAAGAACGGCCTGCCGCTCGCGAGCGCCTCGTCCAGCACGCCCTGCGTGACGCGGGTGATGTTCTCGGTCGCGTACTCGCCGGGGAAGGCGAGCTTGCCGACGGTGCCGTCGTCGCGCCGCGTCCAGAACCACGGGTCGCGGTACGTGCCCTGGTTCTCGTAGACGAGCCACTTGTCCCAGTCGGCATTGCGCACGGACGCGGGCCCGCCGCAGTGCCACTTGCCGATGAACGCCGTGTAGTAGCCCGCCTTGCGCAGGTAGCCGCCGACCGTCTCGATGGACGGCGAGATCGAATTGAACACGGGCACGCCGTTCTTGTGCGAGTAGCGCCCCGTGAGAATCCCCGCGCGCGACGGCGTGCAGATCGGATTCGTGCACATCACGTCGGAGAAGATCATGCCCTCCGCCGCGAGCCGGTCCAGGTTCGGCGTGCGGTTGACGCGGCTGCCGTACGCCGAGATCGCGTGCGCCGCGTGGTCGTCGGTCATGATGAAGAGAATGTTCAGGCGGTTGTCGCCCGCGAGCTTCACCAGCTCCTCGCCGCGCGCGGACATCAGCGTCGCCGCCGCGCCCGCGCCAAACAGAAATTGCCGTCGTGTCGTGTTCATCCTGCGTTCCCCCCTTGTGTGTGCGCGGCGTCGAGCGCCGCCGTCAAAACCGTCAAGCCGTAGATCGCCGCCGTCTCCGCGCGCAGCACCGTGTCGCCGAAGCTCGTCGGCACCGCCGCCGCGACGAGCGCGGCGAGTTCGTCCGGCGTGAAATCCCCCTCCGGCCCCACGAAGAGCGCGAGGTCCGTGCGCGCCGCGTCCGCCAGCGACCGCTCGACCGCCGTCAGCAGCGGCGGCGACTTCGGCTCCGTCAGCGCGCCGACGAAACACGTCGTCTCCTTCACCTGCGCGAGCGCGGCCGCGAACGTCACGGGCGCGGCGATCTCCGGCAGCCACACGGCGTCCGACTGGCGCGCCGCCTCTTCGGCGATCTTCTGCCAGCGCGCACGCTTGGCCGCGCGCTCCGCCGCGTCGTCGATGCGGACGATCGTCCGCTCCGAGAGAACCGGCACGATCCGCGCGACGCCCAGCTCCGTCGCCTTCTCGATCGTCCAGTCCCAGCGCGCGCCCTTCGTCACGCACGCAAAGAGCGTCACGCGCGCCGGGCGCGGCGGAAACGTCCGGACCGGCGCGGCCGCCGCCAGTTCCTTCGTCCGCGCGTCATACGTAAACACGCGCGTCGCGCCGCAGCCGTCGAACAGCTCGACCGCTTCGCCGTCCTTCGGGCGCACCACCTTCAAATGGCGCGCCGCCTCCGGCGAAAGCGCCGGACGCGTGCGCGCCAGTTCTTCAGTTGTTGCCCTCAGTCGATGCATGGCCGTCTCCTTGACGGACAACAGTATATCAAATCTTGGCGCTTACAGCGCGAACGGATTTTCGCCCGGATAGAGCTGACCCGCCGGCAGCGGCGTGTTGATGTCGTCGACACCCAGCATCTTCAAGGCCTCGAACATCACCTTGCCGACCTTCTGGAAGCCGAACGCGCCGTGGTGCGGGAAGCGCTTCTGGACGAGCACGTGGCGGTAGAACCGCGCGAAGCCCGGGATCGCCGCGACGCCGATCGACCCGAACGAATGCGGGTTGACGTCGAGGAACGCGCCGTGCGCGATGTACGAAACGAGATGGCCGTCCGAGTTGGACTGGAGGCGGAACATCGTCGTGTCGCTCGGCTTGATCTGCCCTTCCATCGTGCCGCGCGAGATGACCGGCTTGCCGCCGCCCTCGAGGCCGCGATTCATGATGAGCTGGTACTTCATGCCGCAGTTCTTGAGGCACTTCGAGCACGTGTTGCCGCAGTGGAAGCCCATGTAGAGGTCGCGCTTCTCGACGCCCGCGAGCTTGAGGCCCTTCGGCAGGATGTCGTCCGGCACCGAGTTGTTGATGTCGAGGAGCGTCGCCGGCAGTTCCGTCGCGCATTCGAGCATGTATTCCGAGACGGCGCCGTACATGTCGACCTCGCACGCGACCGGGATGCCGCGGCCGGTGAGGCGCGAGTTGACGTAGCACGGCACGAAGTGGAACGACGTCTGGAACGCCGGCCAGCACTTGTCCGCGAAGACGGCGTACTGCGCCGCGCCGCGCTGCTTCTCGTACCAGTCCATGAGCGCGAGCTCGAACTGCGCGAGCTGCGGCAGCAGGTCGGGATACGGGCACCTGGAGCCGAGCTCCTTCTTCATGTCCGCGACGATGGCGTCGATCTCCGACTTGCGCGACGCCATCTTGTGGAAGTGCTCGAAGAGGTCGAGCTCAGAGTTCTCCTGCACGTTCACGCCGAGGTCGAACAAGGGCTGGATCGGCGCGTTGCACGCGAGGAAGTCGTACGGGCGCGGGCCGAAGCCGAACACCTTGAGGTTCCTGATGCCGATGACGGTGCGCGCGATCCTGATGAAGTCCCTGATCTCCGCGACCGCGCCCTTCGGGTCGACGTTCGGGTATTCGGGGATGTAGACCTTGAGGCGGCGCAGCCCCACGTTGTAGCTGAAGTTGAGGACGCCGCAGAGCGCGTCGCCGCGGTCGGACGCGAGCACGCCCTTGTTCTCCTCGCGCGCGGCGAGCACCATCGCCGGGCCGCCGAACTTCTCGACGAAGAGCGTCGTGGGGCCTTCGGGCCCGAAGTTGCCGAGGAACATGCACACGGCGTTGACGCCTTCGGTGCGCGCCCAGTCGAGCGCCTTCATCGTGTCGTTCTCGTTCTCGATGGTGACCGGGCAGTCGACGACGTTCGCGACCTTGGCCTTCTTGAGTTCCGCCATCACGGCGGCGAGGCGCTTCTGGGTGAGCGCGGCGGGGAAGCAGTCGCGGCTGACGCCGACGACCGCGAGTTTGACGACGGGTTGGTTGATCATGTGGTGTATCCTTCTTCTTGGTGGTGAATGGGGTCGTCCGGCGGGCGCTTAGTCGAGCCAGGTCCAGAAGTACGCGTAGGCGGCGACGACGCAGCCGACGACGAGGACCGAGCCGAGCACGTCGATCCAGTTCCACGACGCGCGGTTCTCCTGCTTGAACTGCGCGTCGAGGCCCGCGAACGTGAGGCCCTTGACGTGCGCGTCGTCCGGCGCCGGCGCGGTGAGCGAGGCGATGAAGACGATGATGATCGACACGGCGAGCAGGATGCCCGAGAAGTAGAAGTCCTGGATGAACGCGAAGCCGTCCGCGCCGCCCCAGACGGCGTTCGCCGCGAGCTTGCACATGCCGAGGACGAAGCCGAGCGACAGTCCCCACACCGCGCCGCGCAGGTTCATGCGCTTCCAGACGAGGCCCATCACGAACACCGCGACGATCGGCGGCGCGAGGAACGACTGGACGGCCTGGATGTACATGTAGAGGCCGCCGCCGGAGATCGCCTTCATGATCGGCAGCCACAGGAGGCCGAGCGCCGTCATGACGACGGTCGTCGTGCGGCCGATGGTGACGAGATGGCGCGGCGAGGTCTCGGGCTTCAGCTTCTGGTAGACGTCCACCGTGAAGAGCGTCGAGACGGAGTTGAAGAGCGAGGCGAGCGAGCTCATGAGCGCCGCGATCATGCCGGCGACGACGAGGCCGCGGAAGCCGACCGGCAGGAGCGTCTGCACGAGCGTCGGGAACACCTTGTCGCCGTCGATCTGCTTGACGCCGTCGACCGTCTTGCACATGAGCGTCTGGAACTCGACGCCGCCGATGACGACGTTGTTCTGCCACAGCGCGAAGCCGAGCATGCCGGGGACGAGGAAGAGGAAGACCGGGCAGAGCTTCAGCGCGCCGCCCCAGATCGCGCCGCGGCGGGCGTTCGTGAGGTTCTTCGCCGCGAGCGTGCGCTGGATGATGAACTGGTCGGTGCACCAGTACCAGACGCCGATCGTCGCCGAGGCGATCGCGACGCCGAGCCACGGGAACGCCTTGTGCGAAAGCGAATGCCACAGGCCGAACTGCTCGACGTTGCCCGTCGACTTGATCGTCTGCTTGAGGACCGCCCAGCCGTCGCCGATGGACGAGGCGACCGCGCCCGTCTGCGCGTCGAGCGTCACGCCCGAGTGGCCGAGGTGGTAGAGCGCAAAGACCGTCACGGACAGCGTGCCCGCGAGGATGATGCCCGTCTGCACGAGGTCGGTGTAGACGACGGCGGAAAGTCCGCCGATGGACGAATAGACGCCCGCGAGGATGACGGTCGCGATCGCGCCGATCCAGAACGAGGTGATCGTCGTCCCGCCGATCGTCAGCTGCATCTCGGGGAGCATCACCTCGAAGAAGAGCGCGCCCGCGAAGACGGTGACGGAAATCTTGGTGAGGACGTACGCCGCGAGCGAGACGAGCGAGAGGATCCAGCGCGCCCGCGCGCCGAAGCGCCGCTCGAGGAACTCGGGCATCGTGGAGACACCGCTCTTGTAGTAGAACGGAAGGAACACCCAGCTCATCATGACGAGCACCCACGCGTGCAGCTCCCAGTGCGCCTGGCTGAGGCCCGCCGCCGCGCCCGAGCCCGCGAGGCCGATCAGGTGCTCGGAGCCGATGTTCGCGGCGAAGATCGACGCGCCGATCGCCAGCCACCCGACCGACCGGCCGCCGAGGAAGAGGTCCTCGCCCGATTCGATCTTGTTCTTGCGCAACGTCACGTAGACGACGCCCGCAAGGAGCGCAAAGTAGCCTGCGATGACCAGCCAGTCGATGAATGTCATGATTTGTTCCTCTTGAGTTTGAGTGAGATTGGCGGATAGTTTATCATCATTCGCCGTCGAACGCAATCACCCAATTGGGTAATGTGCGCGCCGGCCGTCGGCGCGTGTGATGTCCAGAAGCAAATGCAAGATTCTCTTGCGTTTAGTCCTTGAGAACACGGGACGGGATTGAAAGGCCGGACATTTCCCGTCATTCCTTCCTAGGAAGGAAACCCGCGTTTACTTCTGGACAATACTGCCCGTCGCAGGTTTTGTCAACTCCGATCAGCAAGGCTCTCGCGCGACCTTGAATGAAACTTGCAACATAGTCTGCTCCTTTCGATAGCTGTAGCAGCGAGGCGGTGGCCGAATGCTCCACCGCCCCGCCGCCGCATTGCTTACGCCGCGCTGACGACCGTCGCCGTCTTGGGCAGGGAGACGCACTCCGTCTCGCCCTCGACGCGGGTGACGGTGAGCGTCACCTCGGTGCCGTCCTCGACGCCGCTCAGCTCGCCCGGCCACGCGACCGTGATCAGGTTCTCGCCGCAGCCCGTCACGGAACCGGCGACCTCGGTGCCGTCCGCGAAGACGAAC
>DJXI01000050.1:0-28968 GCA_002449695.1 Verrucomicrobia bacterium UBA7008
CGATTGTCCTCAATCGCCCGCGATTCGTCGATGCGGCTGCTTGAGGACAAGCAGCCCTACCAGCTCTGCGTCTCTGCGTTAAAACACAACCAAGGTGCCCGCTCAGCGGGTGACCTTGAAGAACGCGCCGCCCGCCTTCGCCGGCGTGACGATCGTGATCTCCTCCGCGCCCGTCGCCGCGCGCTCCGCCTCCGGCGCCTCCGTCAGCGCGTCCGGCGTGTCGCCCGAGACGAGCCCGTAGCCCAGATACGGCGCGCCCTTCACCGTCACGTAGACGTAGCCCGCGTCGATCTTGATGCCCGTGATCTCCGGCTTCGGCAGCTCCACGCCCGCCGGCAGGTCGCTCGCCGTCGCCGCCGCGCCCGTCAGCGACGCCACCGTGCCGCTGCCGACCGAAACCGTGCCGACCCGGCCCGCCGTGTTCACCGTGCCCGCCGCGCCCGCGAGGGATGCCGTGCCGTCCGCCGCGAACGTGCGCGTGTCAAGCAGATAGACCGCCCATTCGCCGCCCGCGAAGTTCTTCGCGTAGTCCGCATCGATCTCGAAGACCGTCGTCGGGCAGCGCCCCTTCTTCGCAAGCGGCGCCTTCAGAACGACCGTGCCGCCCTCGGCGGTGCCGTCGGCCTTGATCGCGAACTGCGAAAAGTCCTTCGACCAGCAGAGCGCGTAGCGCTCGCCGTCAAGGACCGCCGTACCGTCGGCGTACGTATCCGTGCCGGGCGTCGAGAACGTGATCAGCACGTCGTTCGCCGCCGCCAGCGCCGCGCCCGCGAGCGCAACCGCGCATCCAAATGTCATCAGCTTCTTCATGTGAATGTGCCTTTCGTTTTTGAGAGTTTTCGTTGTTCGGAAGTTTTCGCGCAGAGACGCAGCGCGCGCCGCGCTTACGCCCTCCTCTTGCGGCGGAGCGCGAGACCCGCGAGGCCGAACAGCATCAGCAGCCCGCTCGTCGGCTCGGGAACGACCTGCGAGACGGTCAACGGCGAGACCGAGCCCGCGCCAGTCGACGTGTAGACGAAGTTTTTCCAGGCGTCGTACGAATAAGACTGCCAGCCAACGACCGAACCGTCCGAGTTCCAAAGCTCAACAAGGAAGGTCGTCGCGCTGCTGTAGTCGAACTTGGCGAACGCGCCGCCGTCCGTCGATGCGGACATGCCCGGATAAGCCGTCGATGCGAGGGCGGAAATGCTCGAGGCTGTCGCCCCCGGCGCATAGAGGTTGAGGTAGGAATCGCTGCCCTCCGCCTTGATCCTCGCGTAGGCGAATTCAATCGTCGAATTGTTATAGTTGGCATCGCTGACCATCCAGTAGAGGTAGCTGTCCTCTGCGCGCGCGGCCGTGGCCGCGAGCGCGATGGCGAGAACTGAGAAGATTTTAACCGTCTTCATGTGCGTATTCCTTTTGGCATGTTAGAGGTTGATATCCTTTGAATTGTTGGATCCGTTCACGAACCAGACGCCCGTGCCGGCCTTGATGGTCGTGTCCTCGACCTTATGGACCGAGCGGCCAATCGTCAAGCCATTTTGCGTCTCGACTTCTTCAATCGTCGTGTACCCCCACTTATCACCGACCTTGGTATAAACCTTCGGAACGGTCTTCGTGGGAACGACAATCGAGTCATTGTCGGCGGCGCCAGTCGACTCGATGATGGCGTTCACCGTCGTGTCGCCAGGCGTCGTCGGCGCGACGAGGTTCCAGCCCGCGTCGACCGACACCGCAACCGGCGCCGCGTTGTAGGCGACCTGGAGCTTGACGGATTCAGACGTCGTGATCGTGACCCAGACCGCCTGGCCGGCCATGAGGTTGACTGCGCTCGCCGCCTTCGAATGGGTGGTCGCTTCCGTTTCCGTCACCTTGTAGGTCACCTTGGGTTCCCACGCCATTTCCGACGTCAGTTCCCACGTGTAGTAGCATTCATCAGTCTTCGACCAGACCTTGAGAATGTCGCCCGCCGCGCGGTTCGCCGTATCGATAAGTCCATCGGCCGTGCAAGCCTTCGGGACCGCAACGGCCACCGTGACAGGCGCCTCGGCGGTTGGCGTCTCGTCAATTACGACCTCTGCTTGAGCGGTGACAAGTTTGCCGTTCTCAATCGTCCAGCCCGCCGGAACATTGCCGGCCGTGGCGTCGAGGACTTCAATATCGCCCGTCGTGTAGGCCGCGACCGCGTCCGCATAAGTCGCGTAATACGCCGTGCCAATCTTCGCAACGGCCTTATACAGACCGGCCTGTGTTGCCGCGGTATCAAGGAAGAGCGTCGCCGCCTTCCCATTCAAGGTCGTCTCACTCAAACTTGTATCATAAAACACCTGTTTTTTCGTCCCTGTCTTCAAAACGGGGCTTCCTACCGTATAACCGGTGGTTATATTGCCAATCTTCAGAAGCGAAGAGCCCGTCACGTTGATCGTGCCAGTAAAACCATTGATGTCTGCTATGTCATAACGATCGCTCGTGTTGCCCTTGGAGAGGACAAGCGTGCCAGAGCCAGAAAGTTTGTTGATTTGATTGATATTGTATTGCCAGCCGTTATTGAAGGTAACAGTTCCCTCGACCTCCAAATTGGGATTAACTGCAATCGTGTAGGCTGCGTCCCAACTAGTTTTGTAGCTGGCCCCGCCGTTAATATAGCCCGTGAAGCCGTCTTTAAGTTTGACAGTCGATCCTGCGACACCATAATTGTTAATCGCGAACTCGCCGTTCGGGTTGAAACCAATCTCCGTCGTGCCGGTCCATTCCGTGGAATGGTAGCCGAAGTTGGATGCCGACTTGACAGCTCCACCAGCGAATACAACGGTTCCGGATCCGCGCAGATAGTTCGGTGAATATTTGCATACGAAGTCTGACGTGGAATCCGCAATTGTCAGTTTGCCGTCAACAATCGCACCCCCCGTGAACGTCCATGTTTTGCCAGATGCAACAACGGCTTGCGCGCCCGCACCGACAACAAGTGACTTGGCGACAAAAGCTTTTTCTGTCGACCCAATCACAAGACGGGTATTGGTTGTATCGCTCGCCCACGAAATGGCACCCGCGAAACCGGTCACATCGCCCGTGAACTGAACGTCTTTGTCGCCGGTACCTGCGATTCCGATCTCAAGCGTACCGGAGCCGATGAGTTTGGAAGAGATCGAGAATACATTGGCGGCATTATACGTTCCATTGATCTTCAATTTCGAATTCGCCGCAATTTCAAGCGTACCAACATTGTGAGCGCCATCGGAGTAGGCCGTGTTCTTAAGGTATGTTGCGCATGTACCACTATAGCGGACGGTCGATTCTTGATTGCCGAAATCGCCAAGCCAATAAACTGGACTAATCTGATAGCAATTCTTGAATTCAAACACTCCCGTCCAAGATTCACTATTCTTTAGCGCAGTGCGCACCGTCGCACTGATGACCGACGCGCTGTTGACCGTCCCCGAGCCGCCACCATTGACCACCAATGTGCCCGAACCAGTCAAACCACCAAGGGAAAAACCATTTTCGTTCAAAGTCACGGTTTCGGAAGATGCAATCGACAGCGTGTCAGACACATTAGCAAGGAGTTTCAGCGTCGTGGAAGCGTCAACCTTGGCCGCCGCAACCGCCTCCGCCAGCGTCTCGTACTTCGTATCGCCAACCTGCGCGACATACACCTTCGCGACAAGATAAGTTACATTATCAACCTCACTGGCCTTGTAATCAGCAAGAGCACCCTCACCCAGCGTTTCAGTCTCGGATTCGCGGAGGATGACAATCTGCGAGCTGCCGGCCGCTTCAATCGCAGCCGCGTAGGTCGGATACTTCACGCCGTCGACGCTCGCAACGCCGAGCTCAACCGTGCTCGCAACAGACTTCAACTTGCCCGAGCCCGCGAACGCCACACTGCTAACCGCACGGGACTGAGTGTTGTCCAGCGGCAGCCATGTCTGAGTTGTCTTATTCGCATCAGTATAGGACAGAACCGTGCCCCCAATCGTAAAGCGCGCCTTGGTCTCGCCCAAACGATAGTAGTCAAGCTCGATCTTGGCCGTCACTTCCGTTGCGCCCTCAGCAACAGGCATCGCGCCCGAAAGCGCGACCCAGACTTTGCCATCCCACGCATAATAGCTCAACGGGCCTTTTTCCGTCTCATACGCCACCGCCAGCGCCGTCTGCGTATCGGCGGCTGGCGTGTCCAAATCTCCAAGCGCGTTCGGGTAGAAGTACGCCGTGACATTGACGCTCGTCTTGGTCTCCGCATCAGGCGCCGTCTCGGTAGGCGTCAGCGTCATCCGCTCATTCGTATCGAGGTCAAGCGTAATCACGCCCTCCGCGACCTCCACGCCCGAATCGGGGTGAGACCAGTCGGCATTCGTTTTGGTGAGTTCCTTCCCACTCGCAGAGCCGGAAAACCATGGGGAATCCGACGCTTTTGCAACGATAACGGAGAATGCGCACGCAAGTGCGAGAATGATTTTTTTCATGATTTGACTCCTGCTGATAAATCCATGACAACCGTATATTACCAAATCCGTCAGGACGACACAAGGGGGAAATCAAAAAAAATTCCCCCAAGCGGGGGAAAAATCAGTGGCGCTTGGCGTAGATGACAAGCGCCTGCTGGAGAATCTGGCGGAGGAAGGCGCGGTCGTGCGCCTCGGTCGCGTACGGCAGCCCGCGCAGCGCCCAGTAGACGGCGGACATCTGCGGATCGGTCCAGTCGGTCACGCCGTAGGCCGTCTCGATCGCCGCCATCTTCTCCTTCTCCATGCCGAGTTCCGTCCACGCGTCGCGCGCGCGCACGTCCTCGACGATCGCGCGCCACTTCTCGCGGTACGTCGCGCCCGCCGCGTCAAGGTCGGTCCCCAGCTTCAGCTCGAAGAGCCAGGCGAGTTCGCGGCAGAGCTCCGCCGAATGCGGATTGAGCTTGAGCCCCTCGTCGCGCAGGAGCTTCATCGACGCGAGCACCCAGCGCCAGCGGTCCTCGGGCGTCGGCATCATGATCGAAATGTTGTAGGCGAGGTTCCACGCCGCGTAGCTCCACACCTCGGGCTCGTGCGGCTCCAGGAAGGTCAGCGTCGAGGCGAGCTGCGCGAGCTCCACGTACCGCCCTTCGTCCTGCAGCCGCTCGGCGCGGAACCAGACCGCCTCCGCCGCGATCGACCGCAGCCCGCCCAGCGCGGCGATGACGCTCTCGGCCGCGACCGGCGCGGCGACGGGCCGGTGCGCGCGCAGGACGAACTGCCCCGCGACGCCCGCCGCGAAAAGCGCCGCCACGAGCGCCCAGCCCCACGCGCCGCGCCCCGCCGCCCTCATGCCGTCACCCCCAAGAGGTCCTTGAGCGCGGCGATCTGCGCGCCCTCGCCGTAGGCGACGACGATGTCCGCGGCGCGGAAGACCCAGTCCGGCCCCGTGTTGCGGTGAAGCCGGCCGTCGCGCGTGACGCGGATGATGGTCGCGCCCGTCTTCGCGCGGATGTTGAGCTGCGCGATCGACAGGCCGATCGCGGGCGACGCCTCGGGAATCGTCAGCTGGTGGACGCGCTCGGCCGGCACCGTCAGCGTGAGCGGATTCGCCGGCAGGTCCTTGCGCCGCCGCTCGTCCGCCGTCATCGCGTCGCGGAGGCGGATTTCCGCCACGCGCGCGTTCTTGAGGAAGAAGCGCCAGCCGAAGACGCCCGCCGCCACCATGAGCGCCAGCATCACCCACCGCGCCCA
Organism: Verrucomicrobia bacterium UBA7008; assembly: GCA_002449695.1. Taxonomy (GTDB): domain Bacteria; phylum Verrucomicrobiota; class Kiritimatiellia; order RFP12; family UBA1067; genus UBA1067. The sequence goes on from DJXI01000050.1 coordinate 5,679, forward strand.
GAGCTCCTCGGGATGCAGGTTCGCGTTGACCATCGTCAGCTGGACGAACCACAGGGCGATGGACATGACGAGCGTGAAGAGCCGCACGACGGGCCGGAGCGCCTGCTGCCACGGCGCGTCGCCCGCGCCGGTCAGCACCGCCGCGAGCGCGTCGCCCGTCCGGCGCGCCGCGCGCACGACGGAGGCGAGCATGCCGACCATGAAGATGTTGAACGCGAGCGAGAAGAAGAACGTCTTGTGCGCCTCGAAGAAGGTCGACAGCGTGCGCCAGTCGCGCGCGTCGAGCATCGAGCAGACGAACGCGACGACGAAGTTGAGGACGCCGATGACGCCGAGATAGCCGAGGCCGAAACGCACCGCCTTCATCTCCGGCGAGACGCCCGCGTTGTCCCTCAGGCGCGCGAGGAGCGCGCGGTAGCCCTCCAGCGCGGCGGCGATCTTCCGCGGGCACGCGCGCTCCAGCCGGTCGCCGACGGGGTCCGAGAGGCGGATCATCAGCGGGTTGAGGAGCGTCGTCACGATCGAGACGGCCACGACGATCTGGTACATCGGCGTGGACGTGTCGCCCGTGAGCGACACGTAGAGCATCGCCACCAGGAACGCGAACTCGCCGATCTGCGCGAGGCCGAAGCCCATCTGCACCGCCCCCTTCAGATCCTGGCCCGTGAAGAGCGCCGCGAGCGTGCAGTTGAGGAACTTGCCGACGACGACGACGAGCGAGACGATCAGGATGTCCGGCAGGTTGGCGCAGCACTGGACGGGGTCGACCAGGAGCCCGATCGACACGAAGAAGACGGCCGCGAACATCGCCTTGAGCGGCTCGACGAAGCGCACGAGCCGGTGGTGGACGTCGCTCGACGCGCCGATGACGCCGACGAGGAACGCGCCCAGCGCGAGCGAGAAGTTGAAGATGTAGGCGATGTAGCTGACGAAGAAGCAGCAGCCGAGCACCGTCAGGATCAGCGTCTCGTCGTCGCCGAACCGGGCGATGGACTTGAGGAGGCGCGGGATCAGCACGAAGCCGAAGACGAGCGTGCCGAGGAAGAACATGAGCAGCCCCCCGAGCGACAGCGACACCGCGCCGACCGACACGCCCTGGCCCGTCGCGAAGCCGGTGATGACGGCGAGGATGACGACTGTGACGATGTCCTCGCAGACCGACGTGCCGAGGACGTACTTGACGAACGGCCGGTCCTCCCAGCGCATCTCGCCGATGATCTTCGCCAGGAGCGTCGTCGCCGAATCGCAGATCGCCGCGCCGAGGAAGAGGCTCGGCGCCACGCCCCAGCCGAAGCAGTTGCGCCCGACGGTATAGCCGAGCCACACCATGACGATCGTGTCCCAGATGGCCGCCGGCACCGTGACGCGCCCGAGCTTCTTCATCTGCGAGGGCGAGAAGTCGAGCCCCATCGCGAACATGAGGAAGACGACGCCGAGCTGGCCGATCGTCTGGACGGACGACTCGTCCGCGAGGAACGAGCCGCCCCACGTGTGGCGCGACATCAGGACGCCCGCGAGGATGTAGCCGAGCGCCTTGGGCCACTTGAGGCGCGAGCACACGACAGACGCAAGACCTGCCACTGCCATGAGCAGCGCCAGGTCCTGGAAAAACGCGCCTTCCGTCATTGCCGTGTGAACGCGCTCAGCGTGCGTGACTTACTTGACGACCTTGCGGCCGCCCCAGCCCGCGCTCGCCGCGTTGCCCTTCGCCGCCTCGTGCGGACGGAGCGAGCGGACCGCCGCGCCGGCGAGCCACATCTCGTGGTTGTGGAGCTCTTCGAGCTTCTTGAGCATCTTCTCCTTGTAGTCGGCGCAGCCGGTGTCCTTGATGACCTCCTTCGCCTCCTGCATGGTCTTGACGCTCTTGTAGAGCTTGGCGAAGACGGGCAGCGTCGCCTTCTTGAAGATCGGGCGCCACTTGAGCGCGCCGTGCTGCGCCGTCTGCGAGCAGTTGCCGTACATCCAGTCCATGCCGTTCTCGTCCACGAGGCGGATGAGCGACTGCGTCAGCTCCTCGCACGTCTCGTTGAACGCCTCCGACGGGCTGTGGCCGTTCGCGCGCAGCGTCTCGAACTGCGCCTCCATCACGCCCGCAAGCGCACCCATCAGGATGCCGCGCTCGCCGACGAGATCGCTCGTCACCTCGTTCTGGAAGGTGGTCGGGAAGAGATAGCCCGAGCCGACGCCGATGCCGATCGCCTTGGTGACGTCCTCGACGACCTTCGCCTTCATGCCGTTGGGCTCGAACGCATACGAGCTGTTGATGCCCGCGCCCGAGAGGAAGTTGCGGCGCACGCTCGTGCCCGAGCCCTTCGGCGCGACCATGATGATGCCGACGCCCTTCTGGGGCTTGATGCCGGTGAGCTTGTTGTAGACGTAGCCGAAGCCGTGCGAGAAATAGAGGAACTTGCCGGGCGTGACGTACTTCTCGATCTTCTTCCACACCTCGGGGCAGGAACCGTCGGAGACGAGCATCATGATGATGTCGCCCTTCTGTGCGGCCTCCTCGAGCGAGAAGAGCGTCTTGCCCTCGACCCAGCCGTCCTTCTTGGCGCGGTTCCACGAGCTGTTGGCCTTCGTGCTCTTGCGCTGGCCGACGATGACGTTGAGGCCGTTGTCGCGCATGTTGAGCGCCTGGCCGGGGCCCTGGATGCCGTAGCCCAGGACGGCGATCGTCTTGCCCTTGAGGACCTTCTGCGCCTTTTCAAGCGGAAACTCCTTGCGGGTCGTGATGTTTTCTGCGACTGTACCGAACTTGATCTTCATTTCTGCCTGTTCCTTGTGTGAGAACGTGATAACTGCGTATTATATCATAAATTCCCGCCTGCGGCGGCGCAGGAAAAGCGATTTTCACACCGCGTAGACGATGTCGGCGGGCGGCGGCGCGGCAAATTCGACGCGGCGGCCCGTCACGGGATGGCGGAACGCGAGCGCCACGGCGTGGAGGAGCGTGCGCGCCGGCCTCACGCGCAGCCGCGCATCCTTCTCGCGCGCGCCGTAGAGCGGATCGCCGACGATCGGCGCGCCCAGCTCGCGCGCGTGGATGCGGATCTGGTGCATCCGGCCCGTCTCGATCCTGAACTCGACGAGCGCCAGGCCGTTCTTCCGGCCGAGCACCGTCCAGTGCGAGACGGCGCGCAGCCGCGCACGCCCGACGGGCGACGTGATCGTTCCCTGCGCCGGACGCGGCGCGCCGTGCAGGACGGCGAGATACGTCTTCTCCACCGTGTCGTGGCGCTCGAACTGGCGGCGGAGCGCAAGGTACGCATCCTGCGTCTTCGCGAGCACCATCACGCCGCTCGTGTCGGCATCGAGCCGGTGCACGACGCCCGGCCGTTCGACGCTGCCGACCGCCCGCGCCGCCGGGCAGCGCCGCGTGAAGGCATCCGTCAGCGTGCCCGTCTCGTGGCCGGGCGACGGATGGACGTACTGCCCCGCCGGCTTGTTCACGACCAGGATCGCGTCATCTTCGAAAATTACATCCATATCCCCAGCTCCGCCAGCGGTTCGCGGACGAACGCGCGCGCCTTCGCGCGCGGGTGCGGCAGCGTCAGCTCCGGCGTGTTCAGCCGCAGGCCGCCGAAGTCGATCAGGTCGAGGTCGATCGTGCGCGGCCCGTTGCGGACCGTGCGCACGCGGCCGAGCGCGTCTTCGATCGCGTGCATCCGCCGCGCGAACGCGAGCGGCTCCAGCGCCGTCTCGAAGACGGCGACCTGGTTCAGAAATTTCAGCGCGGCGAATGCCGGCGGCACGTCGACGGGCTCCGTCTCGATGACCGACGACGCGGCGACAAGGCGCGTCAGCGGCAGCGCCGCGAGCGCCGCGCACGCACGCGAGAGGTAATCGCGCCGCGGCTCGATGTTGCTGCCGAGCGAGACGATCGCGCGCACCGTCGCGGCCGCGCCGTAGCCGACGCCGCGCACCGTCCGGATGGCGTCGCCCGCCGCGCCCAGCTTCTCCCGCAACCGCGCCATCGCCATCGACAGCGTGTTGTCCGCCACGTCGCGGTCCGCGCCCCAGAATTTCGTCATGAGCGCATCGCGGTTGAACACCTCGCCGGGATGCGCCGCGAAAAGGCGCAGGATCGCGACCTCCTTTTCCGTGAGCGCCGCCGTGCCGCCGTCCGCCGCGACCATCCGCAGGGCGGCCGGCTCCACGCGCCAGCCGTGGAACGCAAACTCGCCGCAGCCGCCGCCGGTGCGCCGGAGCGCGGCGGCGAGGCGCGCGAGCCAGACCGATTCCGACGCCGACTTGGAGATGAAGTCGTCCGCGCCCGCGCCGAGAGCGCGCACCTCGTCCGCCTCGGCGTCCTTCGCCGTCAGGAAGAGGATCGGCGTGGCGGCGTCGGTCGCGCGCACGGCCCGGCAGACGTCGTAGCCGTTCATCTTCGGCATCATCACGTCAAGAAGAAGGAGGTCGGGCCGCCGGTCGCGGTAGAGCCGGAGCGCCGCTTCGCCGTCGGCCGCCGCGCGCACGTCGTAGCCCGCGCGCGCCAGCAGCGCCGCGAGCGCGCGCCGCAGCGTGCGGTCGTCTTCCGCGAGGAGGATGTCCGGGCGCGGCGTCACGCGTTCGCGGTCGTGTCGTTCAGGGCCCGCAGCGTCTGCGCCAGCGATTCGATCAGCTCCCGGGACTCGAACCGGTCGATGTAGCCGTCGCCCAGGAAGCGCGTCAGCTTCTCGATCGCGAACGCGAACTCGTCGCCGCGCTGATGCTCTTCGAGCCAGCGCTTCACCGCGTGCGCTTCGTCCGTTTCGATGCGCGAATCCTGAAGGATGCCCTTGGTCAGGAGCCAGAATTCGTCGTGCAGTTCTTTTTGCGTCATCATTGTTCGTTTTCCTTTTCGGGGTGTGAAGAGGCCGGCGGTTCGGTCACGGCGTGTGCGATGTAGACGAAGACGGGGCGGTCGCTTTCGAGCGTCACCGTGCGCGCCGACGCGCGGTTCAGGGTGGCCGTGTAGAGCGTGCGGAAGGCGACGCCCGCGAGCGGCCAGACGAGGCCCGTCGACGTCATGCGCGTCGACGGATCGGGCGCGAAGACGGAAACCGCCGTGCCGACGGCGACGCGGAAGCGCCGCCGCCCGTCGAGCGGATGGAACGTGCCGAAATCGGTGACGACCGGCAGCCCCGCCTCCAGCGCGCGGAAGATGTTGCCGAGCGTGTGGTCCTCGCGCTTCCCGGTCGCGCCGACGATCACGAGGTTGCGCCAGCCCTGCGCGCGGCAGTAGGCGACGGCCTTGGCGAGATCGTTGTCGTCCTGCTCCGCGACGCGCACGCACGTTGCGCCGCGCGGCGGCCGGCCCTTGAGCGAATCGAGGTCGCCGATCGTCACGTCGGGCGCGCGGCGGAAGCGGCGTCGGTACGCGTCCGCGGCGCCGTCGCAGGCGACGACCCGCCGGGCGGCGGCGAGCGCCGAAAACGCGGCGCCGCCCTTCTGCGGAAAATCGCCGTTGGCGAGGATGACTGTCGTCTGCCGCTTCGTTCTCATGCCGGATAGTCTATCATATTTCCCGCCCGCCGCGGCGCGCTCCGTCGCACTTTCTCGCAGCGCACCTCATCGGCACGCTCACATAAAACACACCGCACAACTACCGCTTGAGTGCTGCAACAGCCACGGACAGGAGTGCGGCGGCGGCGATGACCTTCACGACGCCGAGTCTGTTCCAAAAGACGAGCGCGGCCGCCGCGAGCGCCAGCACCGCGCCGAACGGATCGAGCATCTTCGCAAACGACACGACCGCGAGCGTCATCATCACGATCGTAAAGACGCGGATCACCGTCATCAGCCCCTTCACCGCCGCGCGGTCGCGGAAGCGGTCGAGGAGGCTCAGCGCGAGCGAGAGAATCACGAACCCCGGCACGATCAGGCACGCCGTCGACACGAGCGCGCCGCAGACGCCGAAGAGCCGATAGCCGAAATACGTCGCCGCGTTGATGCCGATCGGCCCCGGCGTCATCTGCGTCAGCGCCATCAGGTTCGCGAACTCCTCGGCGGGAATCTGCAGATAGGCGGCGTCAGGCCCGACGAAGTCCTGCAGATAGAGCGGCACGAGCACGTAGCCGCCGCCGAACGCGACGAGGCCGTACTTCAGGAAGATCAGCGCAGCGAGCGGCGACGCGCCGAACCGCCGCGCACCGCGCGCGCACAGCTCGCGCACGTCCTGGACGAAGCGCCGGCAGCTCTTGGCCAGCATCGCGAGAATAACGCCCGTCAGCGCCGCGCGCAGGCCGCCGAACGCCGCCACGAGGTAGCGGTTGTCGAGCGGGATCGCGTCGTAACCCATCGACACGGCCGTGAAAATGAGGATGCTCGGCAGCGCCACGCCCGCCACCGCCACGAGCGACCCGGTGACGCCCGCGACACGCCGCCCGACGTAGACCGCGCTGTGCGCCGCCATGATGCCCGGCACCATCTGGAAGAGCGCGAGCTGGTCGAGAAGCTCGCCTTCCTTCAGCCAGCGGCGCTTTTTCGAAAAGACCTCCTCCGCGACCGAAATGATCGCGTAGCCGCCGCCCACGACGAAGAGCGCGATGCGGAACATGTCGAAGAACAGCGTCGCCAGTTTCTTCATATCGCCAGAATGAGCGCCAGATTCGCGCACGCCACCGCGTCATACAGCCCGTCGTGCCACGTGCGCGCGTCGATCTGCGGCACGCAGCCGAACATTTCGCACAGATCCCCCAGCCGGTAGCTCGGCAGACGCGGATAGCGCGCCTTGGCGAGCTTCAGCGTGTCGACCCACGGCCCCCATTTCGTGAGCGGCGCGACGCGCGTCAGGATCGTCTTTTCGCAGGCGATGTTGTGCGCGACGAGCCGCGCGCCCAGGAGCTTCGGCGCCCACGTCTCGAAGGAACTGCCGAGCGTCCCGAGCGCATCCGGCTCGTGCGCGCGCGGCGGCGCGCCCTCGACGTCGAAGAACCATTCGCCCGTCTCGACGAGGACGCCGTTTTCGACGCGCGCGAACCCGAGCTGCCACGGCTCGTTCACGCCGCCGCCCTCGTAGCCCGTCGTCTCGAAATCGATCGCCAGGAAGTTCATGATGCGGCGACGGCCGTCGTTCCGTTCCCGCGCAGCGCGGCCAAGACCTTGAGCGCCTGCACCGTTTCGCGCACGTCGTGGACGCGGACGACACTTGCGCCCTGAAGTGCCGCCCACACCGCGATTGTGAGATTGCCGGCGAGATCCTTTCCGGGGACCTTCTCGCCGGTGAGCCGCTTGACGATCCGCTTGCGGCTCGCGCCGATCAGGACGCGCCCTTTTTTCGCGAGCTCCGGTATCGACTGAAGAATCGCCAAGTCCTCCTCGCGCGTCGTCCCAAACCCGATCATCGGGTCCAGATAGAGGGGGACAGACCCCAAATCCGTGGGGACAGACCCCAAAGATTTTGCCGGAATGACAAGTTCTGCGCCGTTTTTCGCGCAAATCTTCAACATATCCAAAACCGGCTCGGAATAGACGCAGTTGACGATCCGCGCGCCGAGCGCCACGGCGCGCGCCGCCGTTTCGGGGTGGTACGTGTCGATGGAGATGGGGACAGACCCCGCGACGAGCGGGGACAGACCCCGCAAAACGGGCTCGATGCGCGCCCATTCCTCCTCCCAGCCGATCGGCGTCGCGCCGGGGCGCGTCGATTCGCCGCCCAGGTCGATGATGTCCGCGCCGTCCGCAATCAGGTTGCGTGCGCGGCGGATCGCCTCCTCGGGCTTGTTGAACTTTCCGCCGTCGGAGAACGAGTCCGGCGTGACGTTGACGATACCCATGACCTGGCACATGCTCACTCCCCCTCTTTGGGTATGCGGCGATAGCGGTAGCTGGAGAACGCCGTGTTCTTGAACACCTTCCACACCGGATAGACGCTGCCGTCGGGACGGATGCGCTCCTGGTAGCGGTCGATGTCCATCAAATCGGCCATCTTCGCCGAAAACACCTCGTTGCCGTCAATGGCAATCGTCAGCCGATCCGAAGCGGCGACGAGGCGGAACGCGTGCGAGGGCGTGCGGGCGAGATCGCCCTTCCGGACCACGAACTGCGGCGACCACCCGTCGTCATACGCCTTCTGGAAATCGGAAGAATCCGTCTTCTCGGCGGCGGCAAGGTTTTCCTCGGTGTAGGACTCGACCGAGTAGTGGTCGCCCGCTTCGTCGCGCCAGAACCGGATATACGGATAGGCCCAGGAATTCGAGTTCATGCAGAACCCCACATACGGATGCGACAGCCCCCAGCCGATGTTCCAGTACTTCTGCTTCGGGTCCTTCTCCTCGAAATGCACCGTCCCCTCGTATTCGTATCCGATGCCGGGCAATGGCACCAGGATGCGATAGTAGCACTTGTTTCCCTTGTCGTAGATACGCGCCCGTCCGTCCTTTCCCGTTCCGACCATGCTCCACCAATGATTGGCCTCGAAGCCCTTCGGCGTCGGCATCGCGTCCACCCAGCCGCCCGCCGCCTCCTGCAGCGCCTTCCGCGCCTTGAAATAGTGGCGCGACGCCACGACATACGCCTCCTCGCGCAGCCTGGGCGTCTTCAGCAGTTTCTCCGACGCCGCAAGCACGGCCCGCAGGTCGCCCCTGTGCGCCGCCTCGCCCAGGCGAATCGTGTCTTCGCGCGTCTTCTTGTCGCCCAGGGCGATGAACATGTTCACCTGCGGCAGATACTCGCCGTTGGGGGCGGCGTAGCGCAGCCACAGGGCGTCGTGCCAGCTCGTCAGCGAGGTCGTGATCTGAGACGCGTACTGCCGCACCTTGTCCCAGTCGTCAAGCTGCATCGCCAGCGCCATCGCCATGCCCCGGAACGCATCGACGGACGGCATCAGCGGCTGCTCCCCGGCGGCGATGTAGGCGTCGAACATCCCGAAGATCGCGTCGCGGAGCGCCGGGCCGATCACGTAGGCGCAGATGTTGGTGTCGGTGGGAACGCCCTCGACCTCCCATCGATAGATGTTGGACAGCGCGGCGGCGGTCGCGCGATACGCGAACGTCGAATCGGTGCGAACGTTGCTCGCGGCGTTCGAGGCGACAGAATAGAGGTAGGCCGTCGAACCGCTCCAGCGCGTCGTCTGGCCGTGCAGCACCTGCCCGATGCGGCTTGTCGCCTGGTCGAGCGAATTGGAGACGGCGCGGTTAAAGAGCTCCGCGCCGTCGCCCGCGCGGTTGTAGCCGTAGTTCTTCGCCAGGTGCATCATGGCGCGCGCGCCGTCGGGCTTGAGCCGGATCGCCGCGACCAGGTCGGCGTCGCCGCCCGCGTTCAGCAAGTCGAGATAGTCGTAGCCCACGAGCTTGCCGGCATCCGGGGCGACGAACGCAATGCCGTTGAGGTTTTCGATGATCTGCTTGTCCGCCTCCCGGAAGAAGCCCGCCACCTTCTCGAACGCATTGCTGCGCGCCGCGTAAATGGCGCTGAAATCGACTTTCTTCTCGCTGTCCTTCATGTCCTTTCGCACCCCGGTCCAGTCGGCATGGCCCCAGCGGATCAGGAACCCGAGCATCGGCTCGGCCGCGTCGTCGTGCTTGGCGGCCATCTCCTTGAACATCTTGCCGCCCTGCCAGTATTTCTGCTCCTTGGAGAATCCCAGATAGCGCACCAGGCCGACCGCCGCGTCCCGGCACTTCGCCTTGTTCCAGAGGTCGTTCGCCTCGTTGAACTCGGCCCCGGTCGGGAACTCGTCGCGGGCGGTCGCCAGCTTGCGCGCCAGCGTCTCGCGCACCTTGACGACGCGCGCCGCCGTCTTCGCGTCCATCCCCTTCGGCGCGCGAAACGTCTCCACAACGTGCCGCCGCCAGAACGGCAGCGCGACCTGCTCGAAGAACGCGGCGTCCGTGTGCGCGTCCTCCGGCTTCGGCGGGACGAAAACCGGCCGCCGCCGCGCCGCCGCCCAGCCGTCGTCGTCATCGTCGTCGTCCTCTTCGATTTCCTTGTCGAGCGTGCCGTTTTTCTTCGCCTCCTCGAACTTCTCGATTGCCTGCCGCAGCATGGCGAAGTTTTCTTCCCGGTCGCCGATGAGTTCCTGCTTGCGCGCCTCCATGTTCACCGGCACCTCCATCGCCTTCGCCTCGGCGAGCGTCTTTTCGAGAAGCGGCACGTAGCGAGGATAGACCTCCCCGAGCAAGACCTGCTGCATGCACTTCATCGCTTCGCGCTCGATTTGCTTTCGTTCCGACTTGGAAAGCTCCTTCGCCGGCAGCGGGAACTTCTCCTTGAACTTCTCCAACGCCGCGCGCGAATCCTCGGCCATCTGGTCGTCATAGCGTTGGAGCACCTTTTCAATCGGCTGGATGTACTTCTTGATGTCCGGCGCGTCGCGGATTTCGGATTCGAGCTTTTCGAGGTAATTTTCGGACCCGCCTTTTTCGTAGCCCAGCCGGCAGACTTCCTCGCCCTTCGGGTCGAGGACAATGACAGTCGGGAAGCCTTCGACGCCGAACTTCTCGACGAGCTTCGGGTTCTGCGCCTTCGCCTGGTCGGACAGCAGCGAGTCGTCTTCCGGCGAGTCCACCATGAGCAGGACGTATTTCTCGGCGGCGGCCTTGAGGAACGTGTCGGTCGCGAACACCTCCTTGTCGAGGCGCTTGCACCATCCGCACCAGTCGCTACCCGAGAAGTCGACGACGACGTACTTGTTCTCGGCAGCGGCCTTCTTGAGGGCGGCATCGTAGTCGTCGAGCCATCCTTCGGGAGTTGAGGTCTTGGCGAACGCAGCCAGCGCAAAGAGCGCGGCGCACAACAACGGGATCGTGTTCTTCATTGATGGTCTTTTCGTATTGAATGATATTATATCAAATCACATTGGCCACCGGCCCGAAGCTGCGGCGGTGCGCGGGACACGGCCCGAGCCGCTTCAGCGCCGCAAGGTGCGCCGGTGTCGGATAACCCTTGTGCTGCGCAAAGCCGTAGCCGGGATAGGTGCGTTCCAGCTCCCGGCATTCGGCGTCGCGCGCCGTCTTGGCGAGAATCGACGCCGCCGCGATGAAGAGCGACTGTGCGTCGCCCTTGACGATGTTCTGCGACGGATAGGGCAGGCCCGGCACCGCCAGCCCGTCGACGAGGATGCGCGGCGACGCGCCCGCCAGCCGCGCGCCCGCCGCTTCCGCCGCGCGCCGCATCGCGAGGTGCGTCGCCTTCAGGATGTTCAGCCGGTCGATCTCGGCGGGGCTCGCGCTTGCGACCGCCCACGTGCAGCCGACGGTCGCGCGGATGACGGCGGCGAGCTGTTCGCGCTTCTTCTCCGTCAGCTTTTTCGAATCGTTGATTTCGCGCCAGTCGCCGGCAACGAGCCGTTCGGCGAGATCGAGCGGCACCGACACCGCCGCCGCGTAGACGCCGCCGGCGAGCGGGCCGCGGCCCGCCTCGTCAATGCCGATGACCGTGCCGCCGGCCGCGCGCTCAAAGTCCAGCGTCATGCCCGTTCGTTTCGGCGGCCGGCGCGTCCGCGTCTGCGGCCGGTTCGGCGGGCGCGTCGCTCGCGCACGCCGCGCCCTTCGGCGCGTCGCGCTGCTGCCGCTCTTCCAGGAGCTGCCGCGTCCACGCCAGTTCCTGCTGCGTGCGGATCAGCTCCCTTTTCGCTTCGTTCAGCCGCGTGCGCAGATCGAAGATCATCAGCGCCATCACGACGAGGATCACCAGCGTGACGATGGTCCGGAACAGCTGCAACATGAACTTTTTCATCTTCTACTCCTTGATAGTGCCCTTCAGCACCGCGATGAACGCGGACTGCGGGACGTTGACGTGGCCGAACTCCTTCATCCGCGCCTTGCCGCGCTTCTGCTTCTCGAGGACCTTCATCTTGCGCGTGACGTCGCCGCCGTAGAGCTTGGCGAGCACGTCCTTGCGGAACGGGCGGATGTCCTCGCGCGCGATGATCTCCTTGCCGATCGCGGCCTGCACCGGAATCTTGAACTGGTGCGGCGGAATCGTCTCGGCGAGCGCCTTGCACATCTGGATGCCGCGCGCGCGCGCCTTGTCGCGGTGCACCATCGTCGCGAACGCATCCACCGTCTCGGAGTTGAGGAGGATGTCCATCTTCACGATGTCCGAGACCTGGTAGCCCGCCGGCTCGTAGTCCATCGACGCGTAGCCGTGCGAGACCGACTTGAGCGTGTCGTGGAAGTCGATCAGGATCTCGTTCAGCGGCAGTTTGCAGTGGAGCATCACGCGCCGCGCGTCCATCGTCTCCGTGCCCTCCACCGTGCCGCGCCGGTCGATGACGATGCGCATCACGTCGCCGATCGACTCCGACGGCGTGATGATGCGCGCGGTGAGGATCGGTTCGGAGATCGTCTCGAGCGCCGAGGGGTCGGGCATCTGCAGCGGGTTGTCGAGCTCGCGCTCCTCGCCCGACTTCATCTTGAGCCGGTAGACGACGCCGGGGCTCGTCGAGATGATGTCGAGCCCGAATTCGCGCCGCAGCCGCTCCTGGACGATCTCCATGTGCAGCAGCCCCAGGAACCCGCAGCGGAAGCCGAAGCCAAGCGCGAGCGAGCTTTCGTGGTGGAAGGTGAACGCGCTGTCGTTCAGGTGCAGCTTCTCCAGCCCCGCCGCGACCTTCGGAAACTCGTCGGTCGACATCGGGTAGATGCCGCAGAAGACGGTCGGGTGGATGTCGTGGAAGCCCGGCAGCGGCTCGGTGGCGCCGAGGCGCGACGTCGTCACCGTATCGCCGATCTTGATCTCGCTCGGGTCCTTCACGGTGCCGACGATGTAGCCGACCTGCCCCGCCTCCAGCCGGTCGACCGGCTTCTTGTTCGGCGAGAAGATGCCGACCTCGTGCACGGTCGTCGAGACGTGCGAGCCCATGAACGTGACGCCCTGGCCCGCCTTGAGCGTGCCGTCCATCACGCGCACGTACGTGATGACGCCGCGGAACTCGTCAAACACCGAATCGAACACGAGCGCGCGCAGCGGCGCGTCCACGCCCCGGGTCGTCGGCGGCGGGATGCGCCGGACGATGGCCTCCAGCACGGCGGGGCAGCCCGCACCCGTCTTCGCCGAGACGAGCAGCGGATCGTCCATCGGAATGGCGAGGATGTCTTCGATCTCGCGCGAGACTTCCGCGACATTCGCGCCCGGCAGGTCGACCTTGTTGAGGACGGGGACGATCTCCAGCTTCGCGTCCTGCGCGAAGTAGGTGTTGGCGACCGTCTGCGCCTCGACGCCCTGCGCGGCGTCGACGACGAGGAGCGCCCCTTCGCACGCGCCCATCGAGCGCGACACCTCGTAGGCGAAGTCGACGTGGCCGGGCGTGTCCAGCAGGTTGAAGAGGTAGGTTTTGCCGTCCTTGGCCGTGTAGTGCATCGAGACGGGGTGCGACTTGATGGTGATGCCGCGCTCGCGCTCGAGGTCCATCGCGTCGAGCGTCTGTTCCTTCAGCTCGCGCGCGCTGATGGCGTTGGTCAATTCCAGAATGCGGTCGGAGAGCGTCGTCTTGCCGTGGTCGACGTGCGCGATGATGCAAAAATTTCTGACTGTCTCAAGCGTCATAAAGTGATAGTATATCAAATCCCGCCCGCCTCCGCCAAGTAACGTCCGGCCCAGGAACATCCCCCGCCTTTGTTAAAGGCTGCCGAGCCCTTGGAGTAGGGCGCGTTGTCCTCAACGCGCCGGAATGCGGTGCGGCGGCTTGAGGACAAGCCGCCCTACCAGAGGTGCCCTGTCCGTCATATTCCGTGTCAATTGATGGTAGGGCGCGTTGTCCTCAACGCGCCGGAAAGTTTCAGGCGGGGGGACGGGAGGAGAGGACGGCGGCGGCGACGATCACCGCAAAGCCCGCCACCGACAGCGCGTCCGGCACCTGCGCGAAAAAGGAAAAGCCGAAAAGCGCCGTGAAGATGACGTTCGTGTAGTCGAAGACCGCGATCTCGTGCGGCGGCGCGAAGCGGTACGCCGCCGTCACGCCGAACTGCCCCACCGCCGCCGCGCAGCCCGCGCCGACCATGACGAGCACCTGCCGCGTCGTCATCGGATCGGGCGCGGCGATGAAGAACGGCAGCGAGGCGAGCGTCGAAAACGCGCTGAAGAAGAGGACGATCAGCGCGCCGTTCACGCGCAGGATCCCCAGCTCGCGCACGCACGTGTACGCCACGCCCGCGCCCAGCCCGCCGCCGAGCGCGCAGACGGTCGCGAACGTCGCCGCGCCCTGAAAGCCCGGCTTCATCACAAGGAGCGCGCCCGCGAACGCCGCGACGAGCCCCGCCAGCTGCCGCCGCGTGACGCGCTCGCGCAGAAAGAGGCCCGCGAAGAGCACCGCGAAGAACGGCGCGGTCTTGTTGAGCGTCATCGCCTCGCCGATGTTGATGCGCGAGAGCGCGTAGAAGTTCCCGAAGATGCCGATGCACCCCGCGACCGAGCGCGCGACGAGCAGCGCCCACGCCCGCGCGTTCTTCGGCAGCTCGCGCGCCGGTTCGCGCGCGAAGACGACCGCCGCGATCGCAAACGCGATCAGGTTGCGGAAGAGGCTTTTCTGAAACGTGTTGACCGGCGCGCCGACCTCGTCGCACAACCGCACGAAAAACGCCATCGCCGCGAAGCCGAACGCGCTCGCGACGAGGCAGCAGATTCCCTTCTGACGATTCGACATCTGCGTGCAGATGGCCGAACTGCGTTCGGCCGCGCCTCAGCCCATCTGGGCGAGAATGTCGCGCGCCGCCGCCGCCGGATCCGCCGCCGCCAGGATCGGCCGCCCGACGACGAGATGCGTCGCGCCGCCCTTCACCGCGTCGGCCGGCGTCGCCACGCGCTTCTGGTCGCCGACCGCCGCGCCCGCCGGCCGCACGCCGGGCGTGACGAAAAGCGTTCCCGCCGCGAGCGCCGCCTTGAGCCGCGCGACCTCCTGCGGCGAGCAGACGAGGCCGTGCGCGCCGTGCGCGGTCGCGAACTTCGCCATCGCCAGCACCTGGTCCGCCGGGTCGCGCCCGGTGATGCCGACATCCTCCAGGTCGCTGCGGTCGAGCGAGGTCAGGACCGTCACCGCGAGAATCTTCGGGCCCGCCGCGCCAAACTCCGCGCTCGCGTCCGCCGCCGCGCGGATCATCGCCTTGCCGCCGACGGAATGGATCGTCATCAAGTCGACGCCGAGCTTCCCGCCCGAACGGACCGCGCGTTCGACCGTGCGCGGGATGTCGTGGAACTTGAGATCGAGAAACACCTTCTTGCCGAGGTCCTTCACCGCCTTGACGACGTCCGGCCCCTCCGCCGTGAACAGCTCCAGCCCGATCTTGTAGAACCCGACCGCGTCACCGATCGCGCGGACCTTGGCGACCGCCTCCTCCCGCGTCTGGACGTCCAACGCAACAATCAATTCCGCCATCTCAGAACTCCTTTGCGCGGCGCGCGGTGTCTTCGGCATCGGCCTTGGCCTTCTCGCGCTGCTCCGCTTCCCTCTTCTTCGCCTCGTCGAATTTCTTCTTCGCCTCGATGAGCCGCTTCTTCGTGTCGAGCACCGCCGCGTTGTCGGGCAGGATCGACAGCGCCAGCTTGACGTTCACCGCCGCCTCCTTGAACTTCTGCATCTCGATCTGCACCATCGCGAGGTTGTTGTAGAACGCCGGCTGGTTCGGCGCGAGCGTGATGCACCGCGTCAGGTACTCCTCGGCGCGCGCGAAGTTCTTCGTGGTCGCGTAGTACATCGCCTCGGCGAAGTTCGAGTCCACGTCCTCGGGATGCGACTCGATGATCACGTCGGCGTAGATCTTCGCGGAATGGAAGTCGGCGCGCGACAGCGACAGCTGCAGGCCCTCGCGCGGCGTGATGCGCTGCTGCATCTGCATGTTGCGCTGCACCATCGACGCGAGCAGGCGCTGGTACTGGCCGTGAAGATCCTCCAGCTTCGTCGCCATCTCCGCATCGACGATCGCCTCCTCGGCGTGGCCCTCGAGGTCCAGCTTGTCGCCGCGGTAGCGGCACATCCGCGCCAGGCGCCACTGCACCGACTCGAACGCGCCCTTCACGCCGCGATCGCTGCACGCCTTGATGCCGCCCGCCGCGTAGATGGCGAGAATCCGCTCGACGAGCTCCTTGGCCTTCGCGAGGCCGCGCGCGCGAACCTCCGCGCTCTTCCAGCCCGCCGGGCGCGAGACGAAGCCGCCCATCGGCGGAATCGCCTTGCCGTCGCGCTTCCACAAGTCAAAACCCATCTGCGCGGCAATGTCGTCCAGCTTCATCGGCTTGTCGCGGATCCAGGACCGAAGGCCCATCGCGACGTCGATCGAAAAGCTCATCTTGTCCTCGCTGTCCGCGCCGATTTCGCCGCGCGTGCGCAGGTTTTCGCCGTACGTGCCGCCGCCGCCCATCAGCGAGAGGCAGTAGATCGGCCGCCCGCGGCGCACCGACTCCATCTCGATCGCCGTGTCGAGCCGCCCGTCCGTGACGAGATACTTCGCGTCCTCGCACTCGTCGAGCATGGCCGCGACCGTCTCGTTGACGATGCGCGCCATCTCGCGCGTCAGCTTCTTCGAGCGGCCCGGGACGAGCGCCACCAGCACGAGGCCGAGGAGGCCGAACTTGACGAGGAACTTGTTGAGCGCGATCATCTTCGGGCTGTAGCCTTCCAGCCGCTCGATCGAATTTTCGTCGTCGTCGTCGATGAAGTGGCGCGCGTTCAGCGCATGGTCGCGGCAGAACGCGTCGTAGCCGAACACCGCCAGCGACATCGCGACCGTCACCGTGTTGAGCACAATGCCGAACGCATGGAAGTAGTCCGACGGCACCGGCACGTACGTCCAGAACCAGAGCGCGGAGATGCCGCAGCACTGGGTGAACGCGAGGAGCCCGCAGACGACGAAGACGACGCCGACCGAATAGGTCAGGTTCTCCTCCTCGTCGGCCGCCGGCGGGAAGCGCAGCATCGAGACGACGCACGGCACGAGGAAGACGCCGAACCAGAGCGCCAGCGCGCCCGGGGTGAAGGCCGCCGTGATGTCGCGCCAGTAGTTGAGCGCGTACTGGAGCGGCAGGTCGCCGCCGGAGAAGCCGTTCGCCTCCAGCCCGCCGCAGAGAACATAGCCCCAGCAGTTGAGCAGGATGCCGACCACGAACGCAAACACGTAGACCGCCGTCATGTGCCACTTGCCGAGCGCCATGACCGCCGGCTTGAAGAGCGGCGACTGCATGTTCGGGATGCGCTTGACGACGGCGAGGTAGATGGCGATGGTCGCCACGAGGAGGAGCGGGCCCACCACCGTTTCCGCCGAGAGAAGGCCGAGCACGAACGACAGCAGGAGCGCATAGCGCATCTGGCCCTTGCGGAGGAAGACGAAGTAGAGCGAAATCGCCGCGACGGTCATCAGCAGAAGGACCATCGTCTCGCTGAAGAACTGCCCCGCCGCCCAGATCGGCTCGGACACGAGGAACGTCAGGGCCGCGAACGCTGCGGCCGCGCGCACGACGCCGATGCGCTTCTTCGAATGCTGCGGACGCGCGAGCATGACGAAGTGGAGCATCTCACGCACCGTCAGATAGACCGCGCCGACGAGGAACGCGAGCGACGCCGTGCCGAGGATCTTCATGACCGACGGATCGGCGAACGTGTAGACCCACTTCGCGAAGAGCGTCCAGAAGCCCTTGACAATATGCGTCGCCGGACGCACGCCGCTCGCGACGGCGGAATCGGCCCAGGCCGTCGGCGGGATTCCGGGAATCCGCCACAGGTAGTTCATCCCGACCGCGACGGCCGCCAACAAGCCCGTGATAATCCAATCGCCCAGAACGATTCGTTCGTCCTGAGCGGTTGTCGTGTCAGCGGAGTTGTTTTTCGTCTCAACAATCTGCGACATTTAATCCTCCATCAAACTTCTTTCTTGCGCTTAAGTCCGAGCATGGCAAAGCCCATCAGAAGCAGCAACCCGCTCGTCGGCTCCGGGGTAGCGACGACAGCAGAACCATTAAATGCCATGGCAATTGACGCAGCGTTGATGGCGGAGGATGTAATAGCGCCCGTTCCCACCAGATCGCTATATGTCATCCCAGTCGAGGCCACATGACTATGTTCATAATCATTATACTTGTAAACCTCTATAAAGAAAGACAGATTATTTTTCTCAAGCGCACTAATGTCAACTGAAGAGGAACCCGGTGTTTTAATCGTTGTTCCAATTGCAGTAGCTGAAACACCAGAATCATAAGTATAATAAAGATTCGCCGTGTCGTAATCGGTACCTGATGTTTTGCCATCAAATGTAGACCCGACCGTCCAGTTCAGATATTCAGCCTTAGCAACGATAGTAATCATCGCAACGGCCAAACTAAGAATTATTTTTTTCATTGTTTTTCCTTTTAAACTCAATTTATGGGACATCAAATTAGAATCATTTCCATTTGATAGTTATATTGTCCGTATTCCTGCGAATATACCATGCACCCGTACCAATCGGTATTTCGACACCTGTCGTAATCCGTTCAGGTGGCCTGCCCGCCCCAAGCTTATACCACATATTTTCACCATTTACATCACCATAGGTGTAAGAATCTCCGCCAAAAACAAGAATCTGGTCGCCGTCCATGGAGACACCGTCCGCTTTTTCATAAATTAAATCTTTATTCAAATCACAAGGCGCAGCCTTAGGAGGTGCAATCAGCGTCGAGTGGGTCTTGCCCAAATGCGCGAATTTCGCTTCTTCCGCCGTCAACCCGTAAACCGTCGTCGTTGCAGTTGCATCCGAATACTGGCCGCTGAGATAGACAGGCTTATTGTTCGCGCCTGCCGCCTTCAGAACCAGAATCGCCGCCTGACCACGAGCAATCGTGTCAGCAGCAGTTGCGTTAAGACGCGAAATTTCATCGCCAGAAATCACAACTGTATTTTCTGGCTCCCAATTGCCATTACCATCCGCTTGCCAAACCTTATACCCCTTCGCACTTGCATCATAGATATACAGAGCATCGCCACTAGCACGACCCGTCGCAAGAACAAAATCTGTAACCTTAATGGCAGCATCTTCTGTTCCAACCGCCGCCCACGGGACAGGAATGACAACTTCCGTCGTCGTCGCGCCAACATCAATCTTCAGAACACCGAACGTGTTGGAACTTTCAACCGAGGTCGCAAAAGCGGCGACGGAGGCGATCAGCGCGCAAGCCGTAACAATCTGCTTTTTCATGATTTCAATTCCTTTCAAATTATTCGTTGACGAGCGGCTGGCGAACGACCTTGAAGAAGTTCGCATCCTTCTTGCTGATGACAAAGGTCACGACGCCACCAGCCTTACCCTGCATCGGCTGACCGCCCAGCGTCTTGATCTGATCGACCGTCGCGCCCTTCTTGACATTATACTTCAAATAGGGAACCATGTTGCCGACGGTAATGATCGCGTTTTCGTCGTCGAAATCAAGATCCACAATCGTCGGGTTCGGCACGTCCGCGACATCCGTCACGGCGTAGTCCGTGCTCGTCGCCACATCTGTCTTGGAGACGATCGTGCCGTTGCCGGCCGCCGCCGCCGAGACGACCGCGGTCGACCCGTTCACGCCGCTCGTCGCGAGCGCCGCGCTCGACGCCGCCGGCTTGCCAGAGGCATCGCGCGTATCGAGGAGGTAGACGAAGAAGTAGCCGCCCGAAACGTAGTCTGAGCTGACCTCAAAGACCGTCGTGGGGCAGCGCCCGCCCTTCGCGAGCGGAATCTTCGCGAGGACTTTTTCTTTCGCGTTCACGGCCGTGCCCTGCGCCGTCAGGCCGTCGAACGCGTTATCCGCGCTCCAGCACAGCGCATAGAACTCGCCGTCCTTCACGGCCGTTCCATCGGCGTAATAATCGGCAGTAGTGGAAAAAGTGATGATCGCATCATCCTGGTTGGCCAGTGCGGCACCACACAGAACGGCCGCAGCAGCGGTCGAGAGATATTTGACTACGCTTTTCATATTCCGTTCCTTTCTTCTCCCATGTTTGCAAATATTATAGCATACTTTCCGCGTCACCCGCAAGGGGGAGAATTTTTATTTTTTGCCCCGGAATTCTAGACCGCTCGCGCAGCGAGCGGTCAGTCCTGCAAGAGGGACGAGGCGCGACGGCGGGTGGTGGCGTTGACGAGCCGCTGCAGCTCCTTCGCCGGCGTGACGATGTTCTGCCCGCCCGGCTCCATCCCCAGCTTGCGCAACGCATCGTGATACTTCGCGCCGGCCTTCTCCAGCGCCTTGCCCACCTCGTCGAGCGCCGCGAACGCCGCGTCCATGCGGTCGAGCAGCTGGTTCGCGCGCTGCACGATCTCGGCGTTGTTGCGGTCCGCCTGGAGCCGGTCGAGCCCCATCTTGAAGAGCACGAGATACCCGAAGAGCATCTGCGGCGTCGCCAGGACGACGCGCTGCGCGTTCGCGTACGCCACGAGCGCCGGATCGGCCGAGACCGCCGCCGCGTACGTCGCCTCGCTCGGCAGGAACATGATGACGACGGGCGCGTACTCCCGCGCCGGATCGGCCGCGCGCATCTTCGCGGGGTAGTCGCGCGCCGCGAGCGACGCCACCTGCGCGCGCACCGACTTCGCGTGCGCCTTCATCCGCCGCTCCGCCTCCGCCGCGTCGCCCGCTTTGGCCGCGTTGGACGCGGCGATGAACTCGCCGATGTTCACCTTGCTGTCGATCAGGATGCGGCGGCTCGTCCCGTCGAAGACCGTCACGTCCGGCAGGCCCGCCTCGCGCGAGCCCGTCTGCACCTCGAAGTTCTCGCCCTCCTTCAGGCCCGCCTCCTCCAGCACCTGCGTCAGGATCCCTTCGCCCCAGTTGCCCTGGATCTTGCTGCCGCCGCGCAGCGCGGCGACGAACTCCTCCGCCTGCCGCCCGAGGCTGCTCGCCTTCTCGCCCACGTCGTCCAGCCGCGCGCGCAGCGTCGCGCCGAGCCGCGCGTTCTCCAGCTGCGTGCGCTCCGCCGCCGTCCGGAGCGTCTCGAGGTCGGCGCGCAGGACGGCGAGCCCCTGCGCCGACACCGCCTGCGCGCGACTGCGCTCCGCCGCGACCATCAGCCGCGCGCACACGACGGCCGCGACCGCGACCGCCACCGCCGCGACGAGCACGACGATCAGCACAACATTCATTCTGCACCTTCCTTTCCTTCCGCCGCCGCACGCACGTCCGGCGGCAGCGTTTCGTTCAGGCTGCCCGTGCGGTAGCCCGTCAGATCAAGTGCGACAGCGGCGAAGCCCGCGCGCCGCAGCGCCGCCGCGATCTCCGCGCGCCGCGCCGCCACCGCGTCGAAATCGGCCGGCGGCACCTCGATGCGCGCCATGTCGCCGTGCGACCGGACGCGCACCTGCGCGAGGCCCGGCACGTGCGTGAGCAGATACTGCTCGGCGTCCGCCACGCGCGTCAGGCCCGCGGCGGTGATCGTCTCGCCATACGGGAAGCGCGAGGCGAGGCACGCGAAACTTGGCTTGCGCCACGTCGGCAGCCCGCGCGCGCGCGACAGCCGCCGCACGTCGTCCTTGGCGAGCCCCGCGTCGCGCAGCGGGCTCGCGACGCCCAGCTCGCGGATCGCGCGCCTCCCGGGGCGGTAGTCGCCGTCGTCGTCCGTGTTCGAGCCTTCGACGACCTGCGCGAGGCCGTTCGCGCGCGCGAACGCGATCATCCGGGCAAAGAGCGCCTTCTTGCAGCGATAGCAGCGGTCGGGCGGATTCGCGGCAAAGCCGTCGACGGCGAGCGCGTCAAAGTCGAGGATTTCGTGGCGGATGGCGTGGTCGCGGCAGAACTGCCGCGCGTCGTCCAGCTCGCGTGCCGGGAACGTCGCCGAACGCGCCGTGACCGCCACCGCCCGGTCGCCCAGCACGTCGTGCGCGACGGCGAGCAGAAAGGTGGAATCGACGCCACCCGAAAACGCGACGGCGACGGAGCCCGCCGCCGCCAGGTTGCGCCGGAGCGCATCGAGCTGTCCGTCAGCGGCCATCCGCCAGCGCCTTGAGCCGGACCATCGCCGCATACGGATCGTCGGCGGCGCAGACGGCGCGCACGACGGCGAAGTTGCGCGCGCCCGCGCGGACGAGCTCCTCGGCGCGCGCGAAGTCGATACCGCCGATCGCCACCGCCGGGAACGGCACGGAACGGATCATCTCAAGCGCCGTCGCCACGCCGAGCGTCGGGTCGGGGATGTCCTTTGTCGGCGTCGCCCACACGGGCCCGACGCCGATGTAGTCGGGTTTCTGCGGAATCGCGGCCAGCGCCTGCGCGGGGCTGTGCGTCGACAGGCCCACGATTCCAAGCGACGGGAAGCGCGCGCGCACCTCGGCGACGGACATGTCGTCCTGTCCGACGTGCACGCCGTCCGCGCCGACCTCCGCCGCGATGGACGGATCGTCATTGACGATGAAGCGCGTCGCCGTGCCGCGCGTCACCGCGCGCACCGCACGCGCCGCGCGGACGATGTCCTCGCGCGCCGCGTGCTTCATCCGCAGCTGAATGATGCCGACGCCCGCCCTGACCGCGGCCGCCGCGCACTCGGCGTAGCCGACGCGCGGGTTGGTCATGACGAGATAGAAGCCGAAGTCGGTCATTTGCCGAGGTCGGCCTTGACGATTTCGGCGATCTTGCGGCCGGACTTCAGCATGCCGCCGAAGATCGGGCCCATGCGGAAGCCGCCCTGCACGTTGTTCGCCGCCATGCCCGAGGCGTAGAGGCCGGGGTAGAGGCGCTTCGTGTTCATGACCGTCGTGCGCTCGCCGTCGGCCATCCACATCGGCTTCTCGCCGAGGATGCCGCCCGTCGGGGAATCGACCTTGACGCCCGCCTTGTTCACGGCCTTGTTGATGATCTCGCTCGGGTGGCCCGTGCCGTCGATGAGCGCGCGGCTCGTGACGACGATCGGGTCGACGTGCATCTCAAGGCGCGCGACCGGGTTCCAGTTGATGACGACGCCCGAGACGACGCCGTCGTGCATGACGATGTCCTCGACCTTGACGGTGTTGAAGATGACCGCGCCCGCGCGGCGCGCGCCGAAGATGAGGCCCGAGGCCATCTCGACCGAATCGACCGTATGGTAGTTCGCGTCGTAGGGCCGCGTCGCGATGCCGAACTCGTGCAGGATCTCCGCCGCGTCGTTCTGGACCGTCACCTCGTTGAAGAGCATGCCGCCGCCCCACGTGCCGCCGCCGGGCGCGAGCTTCGACTCGTACACCGCCACCTTCAGCCCGGCCTTCGCGAGATCGTGCGCCGCCACGAGGCCCGACGGGCCCGCGCCCACGATCGCCACATCCACCGCGAGGTAGGACTCCAGCTTCTCGAAATACCGGCGCACGATCGCGCCGGAGATCGTCTCTTCCATCACTTCTGGCTTTTCGCTCATCTGTTCATTCCTTTTGCTGTTGCGTTTTCGTTTGTGATCAAGCTAGTC
>DJXI01000050.1:29050-35438 GCA_002449695.1 Verrucomicrobia bacterium UBA7008
TGATCAAGCTAGTCCAGGATGCCCTTCGACGGCGGCTCGGCCTCGTCCCACCACGACCCCTTCGACGCGGCGATGCGCGCGATCGGCTTCGTCGTCAGCTGCTTGCCCTTCGTCGACGCGGCGCGGATCGGCACCACGTCCTGCGGCTCGGACTTGCCCGTCTCGAGATTGGTGCGCGCAACCTGCTCCTTCGGCAGGAAGTACTGCTGGTGGATGCGCTGGTTCTTCGCCGGTTTGAACTTGACGTAGATCGTGTCGGGGCAGCCCGCCTGGAAGAAGAGGATGCGCGACTTCGGCTTCTCGGGCGCGAGGCGGTAGTCCTTGTTGCGGATCAGCCCGCCGAAGCGGAAGCGCTTGATGTAGCTGAACTTGTAGCCGCCGTCCTCGTAGACGGCCGTGAAGTCGCGCTCGCGGTCCTTCTCCTGGTCGTAGCGCAGGACGGCCAGCAGGTCCTTGTCGACGAAAATCTTCTCCTCGGGCTGGACCTTGCGGAACCTGCCGTCGCGCCAGACGAGGATCAGCTCGTCGAGCGACGAGCACTTGAAGAGCTCCTCGCCGCTGCGCAGGCCGGAGCCGACATAGTTGTTCTCCCTGTCCCACCTGACCGTCAGCTCGCTCGCCGTGATCGCGCGCACGTCCACCTGCTTGAACGCGCCCGACTCGACCTTCGTGCAGCGCGGATACTTCTTCGCGTAGTCCTTGATCAGCCCCTTGAGGTACTTCACCACGAACGCGCGCAGATGCGCCAGGTTGTCGCGCACCTGCGCCTCCTCCTTCAGGATGCCGTCGATCTCCTCGCGGTTCTTGTCGATGTCGAACTGCGAGATGCGGCGGATCTGGAGCTTCAGGAGGCGCTCGATGTCCTCGTCCGTCAGGCCCCGGCGCAGCTCCTTCAGGAACGGCTGGAAGCCGGTGACGATGGCGGCCTTGACGCCGTCCATCGTCTTTTCGGACTCGATGCGCTTGTAGATGCGCTCCTCGATGAAGATGCGGTCGAGCGTGCGCGCGTGGAAGAGGTCGTCGAGCTCGCCGAGGCGGATTTCCTGCTCCTTCTTCGTCAGCTCCATGAGCCGGTCGACGTTGCACTTCAGGATCTGCGAAACCGTCATCAGCTTCGGCCGCCCCGCCTCCAGCACGATGGGGCGCGACGAGATCGACTTCTCGCACGTGGTGAACGCATAGAGCGCGACGATCGTCTTCTCCGGGCTCGCGCCCGTCTGGAGCTCCAGCTCGATGCGCACCGTCTCGCTCGTCAGGTCGTGGATCTTGCGGACGGGCACCTTCTTCTTCTTAATGGCGTCCTCGATGGACGCGGAGAGGCTGTCCGTCGTCTCGCCCCACGGCAGTTCCGTGATGACGAGCTTCGTCTTGTCCTCCTTCTCGATCTTCGCGCGGATCTTGACCTTGCCGAGGCCGTCCTGGTAGTCGCTGACGTCCATCACGCCGCCGAGCTGGAAGTCGGGGTAGAGCGCGAAGGGCTTCTTCTGGAGAAGCGCGATCTCGGCTTCGAGCAGCTCGATGAAGTTGTGCGGCAGGATCGCCGTCGACAGCCCCACCGCGATGCCGTCCGCGCCCATCATCAGCAGGAGCGGGATCTTCGCGGGCAGATAGACGGGCTCTTCCTTGCGGCCGTCGTAGTTCGGCACGAACGCGGTCGTCTTCCGGTTGAAGACCTCCTTGCGCGCGAGCTCCGTCAGGCGGCATTCGATGTAGCGCGTCGCCGCGTGCGGCATGCCGGTGTAGAGCGAGCCGTAGTTGCCCTGGCCGTCGATGAGATAGCCCTTGCCTTCGCCCCACAGCTTGTTGGCGAGGACCACGATCGCGTCGCCGATCGACGCATCGCCGTGCGGGTGGTACTGCATCGCGTGGCCGACGATGTTCGCGACCTTGGTGTAGCGCCCGTCGTCCTTCTCCCAGAGCGAATGCAGGATGCGCCGCTGCACGGGCTTGAGGCCGTCCTCCACCGCCGGGATCGCGCGCGAGCAGATGACGTACGCCGAATACTGGCGGAAGTTGAAGTCGTAGAGGTCGCGCATCGGGCCCGTGCCCGTCAGGCCGCTCTTGGGCATCACCGGTTCGGGGGCTTCGCTTTTCTTCGGTTCGCGCGGTTCGGCGGCCGGCTCCGCCGGAGGCGCCGCAAACAGATCAAGGTTGTCAAACAGACTCGGCGGCTCCGCGCCCTTCTTCTTGCTGCTGTCGTTTTTCTTTGCCATTCTTATGCAACCATCCGCGGAAAACTGCACGCGGCCACAAAAAAACTGGTTGTCAGGAGTGGATTCGAACCACTGAAGGCGTTAGCCAGCAGATTTACAGTCTGCCCTCGTTGACCGCTTGAGTACCTGACAATCACGAAGTGGGGCATAGTATATCAAAATGCGATGCGCCGCGTCAAGTGCGAATCGGCTGCAACTTGACGCGGCGCACGGCGGGCGATTTTCAGCAGTATTTGCGGACGATCGCCTCGTATTCGTCGGCCTGCGCCTCCATCGACTCGACCATCTTGAACTGCGTGTGGCAGCGCACGAGGTTGTGGTCGTCGTAGGCGGTGTGGAAGTACGTGTCGCCGTTGAGGTAGTCCGCGAGGAAGCGGATGCCGCATTCGAGCGTCAGGAGCCGCCCCGAGAACGCGATGTTCGCCTTCTCCGCCTCGTTGAGGAACTTCGCGCCGGCGAGGTAGCCCTTGACGAGCGCCTCGAAGTATTCCTTCTTCGAGTAGACCTTCGACAGGTCCTTCTCGTCCTCGGCCGCGGCCGCGCTCGACGTGCGCACCATGTCGCCGAAGTCGTAGAGGGCCGAGCCGGGCATCGTCGTATCGAGGTCGATGACGACGTTCGTGCCGTCGGGCGCGAGCATCACGTTGTTGATCTTCGTGTCCTGGTGCACGACGCGCTCGGGGATGTCGCCCGACTTCATCAGGTCGACGATCCGCGAGCACTCCGCGCGGCGCTTCTCGACGAACGCGAGCTCCGCGGCCACCTTCGCCTTGCGGCCCTTGACGTCCTTCGCCGCCGCCTCGTCGAGCTGGCGCAGACGGTCGGGCGTGTCGTGGAACCGGGCGATGATGTCGGCGAGCCGCGGCGGCGGGATGTCGGCGAGGTCGTTCTGGAACTTGGCGAACGCCGCCGCCACCTGCTCGGCCTGCGCGACTTCGGTGACGACGTCCGTCGAGGTGTAGCCCTCGAGGAACGCGTAGAGCCGCCACGGGTTCTCGTAGCCGACGACTTCGAGCGACGCGACGCCCTTCGACTTGAGGAAGGACGTCACGCGCAGGATGTTGTTCTTCAGCAGGACGGGATCGAAGATGTCGGTGTTGACGCGCTGGAGGATGAACCGCACGCCGCGCTTCGTCTCGACCTTGAAGGTGTCGTTGATGTGCCCCGAGCCGTAGCGCGCGACGTCGGTCGCGTCGGTGACGCCCATCGACGCGAGCGCCGCCAGCAGTTCGTCCTTCGCGTAGACGCGCGCGCCCATTACTTCTTCCCCTTCTTCGCCTTGATGACCGGGATCTGGGCCGCGGCGACGGACTGGCCGAGGCGGCGGAAGTGCTCGTCCGGCACGACGAGCTCGATCTTCTCCGCCCACTCGGGATAGACGTCCTTGAGCATCGCCTGCGCCGTCTCGAGGATGATGTCGCCGCCGAGGCCCGACGTGACGCGCCCGAGCAGCATCATGCTCGTGTAGTCGTAGAACTCGTTGTACCACGGGATCGCGTGCGCGAGGAAGCGGCCGATCTGCACGTAGACCTTGAGCGCGCGCTGGTCGCCCTTCTCCATCGCGGCCTGCACGACCTTGAGGCGCTCGGGGAGCTTCATCTCCTGCGGGAACGTGAAGCCGTGCTTCTCGGCGAGCCAGTTGACGGCCTGCTGCGAGAACGCCATCGCGCCCACGCCCGCGTCGCCCGACCACTCGTCCTTCGGCGCGGCCGGGTTGAAGTCGACCGGCGCGAACGCGAGCTCGGTGATGCGGCCCGTCAGCGCGCCCGACGGATCGATGTAGCCGACGGCCTCCGACGAGCCCATCGCGACGCCGAGGATGCCCTTCTTGCCCATCGTGATCATGCCGGCGAGCGCCGAGACGTCACCGTCGTTGTAGATCTCGAACGGCACGCCCCAGTCCTTCTCGACGCGGAAGAACATGTCCTGCGCGATCGGGTACTTCTCGGGATTCTGCTCCTTGATCGCGCGGAAGAGGCTGGCGACGCCCATCTTCTTGCCCACGAGCGTGCCCGCCGTCGAGCCGCCGATCGCGTCGACGCGCGGCAGCGTGGCCGCGGCCTCCTTGAGGCCCGCCGTCAGCATGGAGTAGTGATACTCGGGATCGGGGTTGTTGCGCGGATCCCACGGGAACTCCTTCGAGAAGACGACCTTGCCCTTGTCGAGCGCGGAGATCTTGAAGTCGCTCGCGCCGAGGTCGAAGCCGATGCGGCAGCCGTCGGCGACGGTCTTGACCTTCGTCAGCGTCTCGTTCATCTCGGGCATCTTCTTCAGCGGCACGACGACCGCCTCGACCGGACGGCCGTAGAGGTCGGAGAAGAAGCCGTAGTCGAACTTGCGCGCGCCCTTCTTCGTGTAGGCCTTCGCGACCGGCTGCACGACGGCGTCGGGGCCGGCGAGGTAGAGCTTCCAGCCGCCCGCGGACCAGACGATGAACTTCGCGATGCGGTCGACCGCGTGGCTGACGGCCTTGACCGCCTCCGGATCGAGCCGCTTCGGGATCGGCAGGTCGTAGCGGTACACCTTGCCGTCCTCGCGCTCCCACGCGATCGCGACGACGTCCGCCTTGCCGGAGATTCCCGCGTAGATCTCCCAGAGCGCGCCCATCGGCGCGATGAATTCGGTTGTCTTGCACTTGCCGCACTTGCAGGCCATGTTGTGTCTCCCTTGTTTGGTGGTTTGGGTTTGAGTCAGATCGGTTGATGCGGGAATTGTATCAAACTTTCCTCTCTACGGCAAGTGCCTTGACATTTTTTGCCTTTTCTGCGATTCAGGAGAAAGATACCCCTCTCGTCATGCGCCGCCTGCGTCACAATCCTTCCACAACCGGGAGCGGCTGTTTACCAAGAATCGCAAGAGAGCGTTTTTCATTTTAGCTCTCCCTTGCATTGATGGAATCTGCTTCGACGCTGATATGGGTGCCGCCGCGGCCGAGGCAAGAGCCCTCACAACGGCTCCCAGGACTGCCTGTCAAGGCAATCCAGTCTGGCCGCCCCCGACAACTGTTCCTCGCAGATATCCGGTCTGTCAGGGTCGCCAATCTCAATCGCCTTGGCTTTGATTCGAAGCAGCAGATTGCTGACGACGGGTTGAGCATAGTTCAGCGAAAGGCTGTTTTCCGAAGCCGTCCCGTAGGGATCGTGGATGAATTTGATGGTATCCCAGCTGCACGCGTTCGTGTTGGCCTCGTAAAGGGCCAAGACCTTATCCGCAAAATTGGTGTAATTGTCATAGCCCGAGAAACCAACGGCGCACAGCGTCGTAAAGCGCACCATTTCGTTTGTCTCGTAGGTCGGCCAATCCACCGCGATTGACGCACAATGGTTGGAGACGAATTCAACCAGCGGCATGATTTCGGCCATCTCCATCTCGCTGGCGACACCGCCGCCCCGCACGGTTGTAAAATGGTCGAAAGGAGACCGGTAGCGCCTGTAAATGTTCTTCACGAGCGAATAGACATTCGAAGCGACCGTATCGCCCGGGTACGTCCATTCCGCGTTGTAGCGCCGCTCCAGGTCCTGAAAGTTCTCCGCCGTGACAGGTTCTATCGCCCATAGGCCCAGGCCCATGGCCAGAATCGACATCAAGACGATTGGCTTACTGATTGTTTTCATATGCCGTTTCCTCCGGTCTTCGATAATGAATGGTTCCGTCCAACATCCGTTCGGCTTTGCGCCCTACCCCATGCGGACGCGCGCAAATCGTCCAACCATCATAGTCGACGATGCCGCAGTGTCCGGACCCTGCACCGCTCGGGCGCGCAGCGATAAAGCCAGGTTCAGGATAGGCATCGCCAAGATAAACCCAAAATATGATGCTTGCGCTCTCTAAAGCCCACTCGTTTGCAAGCGGAGGATAGTCATAACCCTGCCGCGATCGATGTCGGGCAGGAACGACAAATCCGACTTCCATCGCCATGTCCGCAACAAACTGATTGCATTTCCAATGGCCTTTCTTAACGGGGCCAAAGCCATTGCGCGCCGCAAGAAAGACATCTTTCCCGTATGTTTGTTGCCCTAATCGCGAAACGGCTGCTGCGCGGAGAGAAAGCAGACCTTGCGTTGTGGCGACGCCAATGTGGTTGCGGTCGCCGGACCGACAAGGCCCCCGCCGCTCTTCCAATGTTGTCAAATACGGTTCATCCTCCAAATGGACATATTCCACCGCATTCGACT
>DJXI01000082.1 GCA_002449695.1 Verrucomicrobia bacterium UBA7008
AACTCCCGCTACTGTGGCAATTTACCTGGAATCAGGTCCCCATACTCCCCCGGTCTACCACATCCCACAGCCAACAGTCAAGCATATACAGTAGAGCTTATACAGAAGGATCTGACCCTTTTTACCGTGGCGGATATAAAGGCGAAAAAATCTTCGCGCGATCATTTTCAGCCGAGGATGGGCTGGCGGAAAGGGCCGCTGCGAGGTGTTGCCGCTGAAATTATGGTATAATATTCGCCGTAATGTCGCTGGTATATCGCTATGGCAAAGAAAAACGATCTCACGTACATTGCCTCCACGGGCGCTGGCGGAGAGATGTATGAAATCCGCCGATACTGGCTGGCAAGAAAGGATCGATGAATGAAAGAAAGGCGTCGGGAAACGATAGAACGGCTTAAGGAGGCTATGGCCGAGATGGAGACCGAAGACGGGCTCGTCAGCTTTGTCGAGGGACACGGGGTGCAGAGCCGCTTCTTCGCGTTTTCATGGCGGTCGGACGATCTGGAGATCAACTTCCGGCTTCCGTTCGCGCGCGTGCTGTCCGACGAGGAGGAACAGCAGCTCGATACCGCCCGGATAGGCGCGGCGATCAAGCTCGCGATTCTCATGTTGTCTTCGTCCGACGCCGGCACGCTGCTTCAAGAAGGCGAGAAGTCGATTTCCGTCTTCGCCGACCAGTCCGGCCCCGGCTATTCGGTGACCGGCGAAAACGGCGAAGAGATCGATTCCGGCGACAGTTTCGAGCCGCTTGTCGCGCGCATGGACACGACGTTCGGCGGCGAAAAAGAGCAGCTGGTCGTAATCTGGCCGTAACCTTTCCGGGAATTGCGTGTACTCAGGTTGAACAGAACGAACAACAACCAGCCATAAAACCACCATGCCTCTGCAGAACATAAACACGAACATAAACAACGTTTCGATCGACTACTTCCTTCGAGGCGTGGACGCCGTGAAGCAGCAGAAAGCCGCTCCGGCGCAGGTACAGGGCGACGCCGGCGCGACCGGCGCGCAGCAAGAGCTCGCGGCCGCCGGCGAGATGGCGGCCAAGCTCGACGTGCTGCTGATGAAGGCCGCGCAGGCTTCCACGAAGAGTCTGGACGGCAAGACGGTCAAGTCCACGCTCCAGAAACTGGTGCGCGACGGCGCGCTCGACAAGAATTCGCTGAAGCTGCTCGAAAAAACGGCAAACGTCGCGGCGAAGACACTCAAGGCGCTCGACAAATTCACGGGAAGCCAGCTCGCCGCCTCATTCAACCAGGACGGGATTATCGACCCGAACACAAAGACCGGCAAGGCCCTGCTCGCCGCGATTAAAGCCCAGCAAGATCTCTCGGACCTTTTCTCCCAGCTGGGCAAGAGCCTCGGCGCGATGTCGCGCCATGAAGCGGAGATGAAGGGGGCGAATCCGGGGTTCAAGGGCGTGGACCCCAAACTGCTCGACGCCGTGTTCGACATGCAGCTTCTGTGCGACCGCCGCGGGACGGAGATCAACCATCTCGCCCGCCAGATGAGGGAGTTCGCGCTGTACCAGACGGCCGAGGGCAACATCCCCGATCCCGGAATCGCCGCGATCCTCAAGGCCAAGGTGAACGAGCTTCTGCCGCGCCAGGCGCTCGCGATGCACGGCACGACGGACGCGCTGTCCACCGTCAGCAAGGAGGTCGCCGGGAAACTCCGCCCGGTCGCCGAGAAGATCGACGCCTTCAGGAACAATCCGTCCGCATCGCTCGATTCGAACGCGTACAAGGCGCTCCAGAGCGACATCGCCACGATGAAGGCGGCTCTCCAGGATATCCGCACGAACGGCATCGAAGTCGACAACAAGCGGACGATGGTCGCCAAGGATGTCGACAAAGGGCGGATGATGGTCGCCAAGGATATCGTGAAGGCGCTCGAGGAGGAAGTCGGCAAGGTCGAGAACATGTTCAAGAGCGCGAAGCGTGCGGTTCTGGAGAAGGTCTTCGACAACTACATGACCACCATGGAGTCGCTCCTCTGCATGGCCGAATCGGAGGAGATACATCAGGTTCAGGTTTCGAATGATCAGAAGCTGGAGGAAATGCTCGTCCTGCGCAACAAGGTGATGAACGACATGACGGACGCCGCGAAACTCGTGCTCGACGCCATGGACAAGGCCGACGCGCCTGATGAAAAGACGGGCGACAAGTCCGCCGACGCGCTTGGACAGAAAGAACTCGAGGCCAAGATCAACGGAATCATCAAGAACGCCATCAGCCTGACGCGCAAGGCGAACGCAATCGAACTGTCGCCATCCCCCAGCAGGCAGAACTACAACGCAATGGTGAGACGTCTTCGCGGCGCGTCGTCCGCGGTCGTCGGCTTCTTCAAAGCGGTCAGCAACGTCTATAAAGGCGACAAAGAGTTTTTCACCGGCGCGGAGGCGATGGGCGTGTTCAACGGAACCATTTCCGTCTCCTCCATAGTGGAGACCCGCGCAAGGGGGCTCGAGGACTCGGACGTGAATCCCGCGAACGAGGACGCCAACATAACGGGCGAGCGGACGCTCGGCCAGGGCGCGGCGGGCTCGGTTTACGAACTGACGCGCAGCGACGGCGTCAAGATGGTGTTCAAGGGCGAAACCGAAAGCCGCACGGGCCTCGCGGACCTCGCCGTCGGAAGCGGGCGCAGCTACGACCTCGGGCAGGAGACGGTAAATCTCAACATCGCCGCGAAGAACGCCGCCAAGGCGCTGGGCATGGGCGACCTCATCGTGGATTACTCCGTCGGCACCCACAAGGGCGTGTTCGGCTTCTATATGGAGAAGGCGAAGGGGATGACGGCATGTTCGTTCGTCCACGGCAAGTCGTCCAAATCGCCTGACGCGGGCATGTCGGCTGCCGATTTGAAGCGTCTTCCGCCTTCTGACAAGCAGAAGGTCAAGGCCGGAATCATGCGCGAACTGAACCGCCTGCAATGGCTCGATCTTGTGACGGGACAGGCGGACCGCCACTGGGACAACTACTTCATACACGTCGATCAAAAGACGCTCAAGGTGACGGTGAAGGGCATCGACAACGATGCGGGCTATTCGCAGTACCGCACGGGGGCGATGAAGTTCGAGTTCGACTCTGAAAAGTCGAAGGACGTCCGCATTCTCCTCAATGAACTCGCGCAGAAGATCGATTCGCGCAACGCGAAGGCGGAGTACGAAAGGCTTCTCAAGGATCCCGGCATAACCGTCGGGGAGAAAGGCCTCATTACAATCGACACCACGAAAATCGCCAACAAGGCGATGGTAAAGGCATTTGCCGACATTACGGGCATGCAGACGCTCGCCATTCCGGACAAGATCGACCGCAAGACATACCAGACGCTCGTCGCTCTCAAGGAAGGGCCGAAGCGCGAGGCCTATCTCGCATCCATCAAGCCGCGTCTCTCCAAAGCAAGCTTCAAAGCCGCAGTCCGGCGACTTGACGACGTGATCGCACATGCGGAAGCGCTCGCCTCCAAGGGTGGGATCGTCGAGCCGGACGGCTGGGCCAATGTGGAAACGGCGCCCAAGGGTACGGGCAAGGTCAATGTGACGAGCATTGCAGGACGCGAAGTCAGACTTGGCGGCGAAATCGCCAAGGAAACAAACGAGAGATACTGTCCGTCGATCTTCGCCCGCGACGGAATCGACAAGCTGTTCGCCTGACGGAGGACGGCACATTCGCCGCGGAGTCGCTCTCGCGCAGGGGTCAAAAGGGTCAGAGCTTATTGATACTTCGCTGGCGAGGCGTTGCGATGGCCTGCGCGTTTTTGAGCCGGCATTAGGGGGAGGGCCGACCTCTGTGTCGGCCATGACTGGGAGAAGCGGCGTCTCGCCGCTTTGAGATAAAACGAAAAAGTTCCTCTATTTGAAGCGGCGAGACGCCGCTTCCCCCAGTCAGATGGCGCGGCTCTGTTTCGCCGCTACTTGATTTCCAGCTCCCAGTCGCCGCTCTTGTAGGGGCGGCACATGCCGTTGACGCAGACGGTCGCGCGCGTCCCTTCGGGAATCGAGAACTTCCAGATGCAGCGGCCGTCCGCGCCGTAGCGCCACGCGCTTCTGATGACGCCGTTCTTGTTCCGATACGTCGCCTCGACGAAGCCCAGGCGCGGATCGGGCACGGGCGCGAGCTCCACCATCTCGTCAAAGCCGCCCTTCGGCCCCGGCTGGATGCCCGCCATCGTGCCGTACATCCAGTCCAGCACCGCGCCGTAGGCGTAGTGGTTGAAGCTGTTCATGGCCACGTCGCCGAAGCCCGTGTCGCGGCGGTAGCTGTTCCACCGCTCCCACACCGTCGTCGCGCCCTGATCGACCGAATAGAGCCAGCTCGGGTTCTTCCGCTGCAGGAGGAGCGAATACGCGATCTCCGTCTCCTCCGCCTCCGTCAGCACCTGCATCAGGAAGGACGTGCCGAGGAAGCCCGTCTGGAGGCAGCCGCCGTGGTCGGCGATGTTCTTCTTCAAATCCGCCAGCGTCGCGTCGCGCGCCGCGTCCTCCACGAGCTCGAACTTGAGCGCGAAGACGGCCGGCGTCTGCATCCCGCGCAGATCCTTCAGCAGCCGCCCGTCCTTTTCGAGGAAATTCGCCCGCAGGTAGTCCTGCGCCGCGTCCGCGCTGTCGAAGCAGTCGTCGGCGTAGTCGTCCTCGCCCAGCTGACGCGCCATCTCGCCCATCAGCTTCGCGTCGTACAGCCAGTAGCAGCCGCCGAGATACTTCCAGTACGCCGCCGCGCCCGGCTTGATCCTCTTCCCGTCCCACGCCTGGCGCGAATGGCTTTCGTACTTCTCGTAGCTGAGCCAGTCCGCCCACTGGTAGTTGAGCGCGTCGCCCGCCGCGTAGCGGTTCGTCTTCACGAACTCGAAAAACTTCTTCATCGCCGCCCAGTGGCGACGGATGATCGCGTCGTCGCCCGTCATGCGCCACGCCACGTACGGAATGATCACGCCCGCGTCCACCCAGCCGAACCGCTCTGCGCCCGCGTCACCGTACGTCCCGACCGGCGCGACGCTCGTGAACGAGCCGTTCGCGCGCTGCGTGTCCGCCATGTCGCGCATGTACTTGTCGAGGAACGCGTAGACGTCCGCGTTGCGGAACGCCGCCGGCGCGAAGACCTGCGTATCGGCCGTCCAGCCCTGCCGCTCGTTGCGCTGCGGACAGTCGGTCGGCACGGAGAGGTAGTTGGAATACTGCCCCCAGCGGATGTTGCGGATGAGCCGGTTGACGTCCGGCACGCCCGTCGTCAGCGTGCCGCGCTCCATCGCCGGCGTGATCGACGAGACGGGGATCGAGCGGAGCGACTTCAGCGTCACCGGCCCCGTCGCCGTCAGCGACACGTAGCGGTAGCCGAAGAACGTGTACGCGGGGCGGTACGTCTCCACGCCCGTGCCCGCGAACGTGTAGTCGAGCCGCGCGCCCGCGTCCTTGAGTTCGCGCAGGTTCGCGCGGTAGACGGAACCCGCCGGGCCGTCGTTGCCGCGCGCGCGTTCGCCGTTGCCGTCGTTCAGCATCTCGCCGGGACGGATCGTCAGCGTCACGCCCGCCGCCGCCGCCGCCGCGAAGTCCGGCACCGCCGCCGCGTTCTGGCCGAAATCGACAACGAGCGTTTCGCCCGGCGCGAGCGTCAGCGCCTCGCCCGGCGCAAAGGTGCGCGTCTTGACGACGGTGCCGAAGCGGACATTCGCCTCCGCGCCCGTCACGCCCTTCCACGCATACGCCGCGACAGGTTCGAGCGCCAGATCGTCGCGGAAAAAGACGCCCGCGCCCTTCTGCGGCAGCACCTCGCCCGTGAACTCGTCGTTCAGGACGGCGGCCGACAGTTCGACCGGCGCGTCCCTGAGCCGCGCGTCGTACACCTCGCCGTCGAAGATCCCGGCCCGGAGGAGCGGCCCGCCGACACCCGCCCGCCACGACTCGTCCGTCTCGACCGTCCGCGTCGTGCCGTCCGCATACGTCAGCTCCAGCGCGCCCCAGAACGCGCTCCTGCGCCCGATGTAGCCGGCGACCTTGTCGTTCCACCAGCCGGTCGAAACGGTCGCGGTGACGGCGTTGACCGCGCCCGCCTCCTTCTTCACGAGGTCCGTCACGTCCCACGTGAACGCGTACTTCGTCTTGCGGCCGTGAGTGAAGCCGGGCTTCAGGATCTCGTCGCCGACCTGCACGCCGTTGATGAACGCGTTGAAGACGCCGAGGCCGCTCGCGGTCAGCGTCGCGCGCACGACCGCCTGGGCGTTCGTGACGTCGGTGCGGAACTGGCTCGTCCCGGCGGGCGCGAGGAAGCTCCGGCGCGTGTCGCCCGGCTCAGGGGCGTTCGCGGCGGAAATCCATTTCGGAGTGGCGCCCGCCTGCCACGGCGCGCCGACAAGAAGACCGGCCAAAAGGCCAAAGAGAATCTGCTGTTTCATGACCGTATTATATCAAAAACGGCGTCACGGTGCGATCCGCCGCGCGGCGGTGCCGGGGATGTCGAGCTTCAGGCGGTACTTGGCGACGGTGCGGCGCGCGACCTTCAGCCCCGCCGCCGCGAGCGCCTGGGCGATCTTGTCGTCCGACAGCGGCGCGGCCTTGTCCTCGCCGTCGATCAGCGCGCGTATCTTCTCCGCCACCTCGTCCTTCGACACTTCGCCGCCGTCCTCCGTCGCAAAGCCCTGGCTGAAGAACTTGCGCAGCTCCACCGTCCCCTTCGGCGTCGAGACGTACTTGTCGTTCACCGTGCGCGAGACGGTCGCGGGATGGACGCCCACCTGCGCCGCGACCTCGTGCATCGTCAAGGGCCGCAGCCCCTTCAGGCCCTTCTCGAAAAATCCCGGCTGCGCGTCGAAGATCGCCTGCGCGATCTGCGTGACCGTCTCCTGCCGCCGCTCGACCGCCTCGGCGATCGCGTGCGCCGCCGCGATCCGCTCGCGGATGTACGCTTTCGTCTCCTTCGGCAGCTTCGGGTCCTCCAGCATCTTCAGGTAGCGCGGCGAGATGCGGATGTCGGGCAGGCTCCGGTCGTCCACGCGCGCGACCCACCGGCCGTCGACGCGCCGCGCGTGCACCTCCGGGTTCACGTACGTGATCGACTTGCCCGCGCGCACGTACGCGCGCCCCGGGCGCGGCTCGAGCGTGCGCAGCGCCGCGAGCACGTCGTCGTAGCGCTCGTCGCTCATCCCGAGATCGGCCTCGACCGCCGCGCGCCGCCCCGCCGCGATGTCCGTCAGGTGGCCGCGTTCGAGAATCTCGCGCACCTCCTCCTGATAGGGCGAGCCGTCGAGCTTGTCGAGCTGCGCGAGCAGGCATTCCTCCACCGTCGTCGCGCCGCAGCCGAGCGGATCGAGCCGGCGGATCTCGCCGAGCACGGCGCGGATCTTCGCCTCGCTCTCGCCCGAGACCATCACGAGGTCGGGGATGGAGCCCGCGAAAAAGCCGTTGTCGTCCAGCTCGCCGATCAAAATCTCCGCGAG
Source organism: Verrucomicrobia bacterium UBA7008 (assembly GCA_002449695.1). Taxonomy (GTDB): domain Bacteria; phylum Verrucomicrobiota; class Kiritimatiellia; order RFP12; family UBA1067; genus UBA1067. Next base: position 7,435 of record DJXI01000082.1, read on the forward strand.
CGGCACGTCCTTCTCGTCGATGTCGGACATCGCGAGCTGGCTCCGGAGATGCTCTTCAAGCGTCTCTTCGCGCGTCTGGGAATCGAAGAACTTCTGGCGGCGGTCGAGCGCGTCCGCGTCGGCGGTGTAGGCCGTGTCGGGGCGATCGTCGTCCTCGGTGTAGTCGCTCGCGAACTCCTTCTCCTCGGCGGCCGACTCGTCCTCCTTCTGCGAGATCGTCTCGCGCTCGAGCGTCGGTTCGATGTCGTCGATGACGACGTTTTCGGACATCTGGCGGAACAGTTCCGCGCGCAGTTCGGGCAGGCTCATCGCCAGCAGCGCGAGGCTCTGGCGCTGGCCCTGCGAGAGGGCCTGGACCTGCGTCTGCGCCTGCCGCTGGGCGCCGCGCTGACCGAAACCGCCCGCCGCCGCCATCGCGCTACTGCTCCTCGGTGACGCGCAGAATCTCCTTGACGCTCGTGACGCCGGCGAACACCTTCGCCCAGCCGTCCTCGCGCAGGGTCTTCATGCCCTTCGACAGCGAGATGTTGCGGATCTGCGTCGCGTTCTCGCGGCGGACGATCGCGCCCTCGATGTCCTCGTCGACCTCCAGCACCTCGAAGAGCGCGCGCCGCCCCTTGTAGCCCGTGCGCGTGCACGTGTCGCAGCCGGCCGGCTCGAACACCGTCTCGCGCGCGGGCGGGTAGGGAAGCGTGTAGTACGTGCGGTCGAGCGGCACCTCCCGCCGGCACGCCGGGCAGAGGCGGCGGCAGAGGCGCTGGCCCATCACGCCCGCGACGGCCGACGCGATGAGGAACGGCTCCACGCCCATGTCGATGAGGCGCGGGAACGCGCCCGCCGCGTCGTTCGTGTGGAGCGTCGAAAACACCATGTGGCCCGTCAGCGACGCGTTGATCGCGATCTCGGCCGTCTCGCGGTCGCGGATTTCGCCGACCATGATGATGTCCGGGTCCTGACGCAGGAAGGCGCGCAGCGCGCGCGCGAACGTCATGCCGATGTCGCTCTGCATCTGCACCTGGTTGATGCCCGCCATGTGGTATTCGATCGGGTCCTCGGCCGTCATGATGCGCACGTCGATCTTGTTCACCTCGCTCAGGAACGAGTAGAGCGAGGTCGACTTGCCCGAACCCGTCGGGCCCGTCACGAGGAAGATGCCGTTCGGCCGGTGGATGATCTTGTTGACGACGGCGAAGTCGCGGTCGTTGAAGCCGAGATCCGCCATCTTGACGAAGCTGCCGCTCTTCGCGAGGAGGCGCAGCGAGATCGATTCGCCGTACGCCGCCGGCATCGTCGAAACACGGATGTCGATGTCCTGGCCGCCGATGCGGATGCCGATGCGGCCGTCCATCGGCAGGCGCTTTTCGGCGATGTCGAGGTTCGCCATGACCTTGATGCGCGAGATGATCGCGGACTTCAGGCGGTTGAGCTGCGGCGGCACGTCCACCTTGTGCAGCATGCCGTCGATGCGGTAGCGGATGCGCAGCTCCGTCTCCTGCGGCTCGATGTGGATGTCGGTCGCGCCCTGATGGTCGGCCTCGGCGATGATCTGGTTGACGAAGCGCACGATGCTCGCCTCCTCGCCCATCTCGTTGACGTCGATCTTCGTCATCGCGCCGAAGTCGTCGTCCACCGAATAGCGGCCGTCCTCGATCATCTTCTCGATCGCGTCCGCGCCGACGCCGTAGTACTTCTTGACCGCCTTCTCGACCTCCTCCTTCGGCGCGAGCGCGGTCTTGACGGGGCAGCCGACGATGAGCCGCAGGCCGTCCGCCGCCTTCGTGTCGAACGGATCGTGCGTCACGACGGTCAGCGCCGCGCCGTCAAACCTGAACGGCAGCACGTTGTACTGGTAGACGGCGCTCGCCGGCAGTTTCGTCAGCGCGTCGGGGCCGGGCTGCTGCCGGTCCAGATCGACCGTCTCGAGGCCGAGCGCCCTGCCGACCGCCGCGAGGAAGTCGACCTCCTTCGCGCCGCCGAACTTGACGGCCGCCTCGGCGAGGCTCATGCCGGGATTCGCCGCGCGGTTGGCGGCGATGCGTGCGAGCTGCGCGTCGGAGTAGATCCCCGTGCGCTGCAGAATCATTCTCGCGAGAGAGGAGATTTCGTTCATGTGCGTAGTATATCAAATATCCGTCGCGGTCCGGCGGCGGGACGTGAAGGCCGCGTTGACGCCGTAGACGACGAGCACGACGGCGAGCGTCAGGAGGAAGCCCGTCGCGCCGCCCTTCACCCAGTCGATCGCGCCGCCGGAGAAGAAGCTCTTCCAGAAGAGCGAGCCGAGCGCCCAGGAGGAGACCGCCATCATGAACACCATCGGCACGGCCGTCATCCAGCACGGCTTGCGGTTGCGGATGAACCATAAGGTCGCCGCGAGGAGCGTGAGCGAGGCGAGGAGCTGGTTCGCCGACGCGAAGATCGTCCAGAGCTGCTTCGAGGTCTGCACCGCGCCGAGGAGGAGCCCCGCCGCCAGCAGAACGACGAGCGCCGTGCCGAAATACATGTCGCGCACGAAGCCGCCGGCGCGGGCCGCCGCCGGCCGGGCCTTCGCCGCCGCGTCATCGGTGCCGACGAGCTCCTGCCACGAGAAGCGCGCCAGGCGCGTGCCGGAATCGATCGTCGTCATCAGGAACGCCGAGACGGACAGCAGCATGAACGATTCCGCGACGCGCTGGGGGATGCCGATCTTGACGCAGAAACCCGCGATCGTCGCGGCGAACATCTGCACGGGCTCCATCTTCTGGATGGCGGCCACGTAGTCCGGCTGGCTCGCGTAGGTGCCCGCGACGCCGATCAGCGCGATGATCGCGAGCACGCCCTCCAGCAGCATGCCGCCGTAGGCGATCGGGCGGATCGAACGCTCGCTGTCGAGCTGCTTCGCGCTCGTGCCGGACGCGACAAGCGCGTGGAAGCCCGAGCACGCGCCGCACGCGACGGTGACGAAGAGGAACGGGAAGAGGAGATCGGTCGTGCCTGCGCGGCCGACCGCCGAGAAACCCGCGAAGGCGTCGGTCGTCAGCGTCGGGTGCGCCACGAGGACGCCGAGGAAGCCGAGGACCATCATCGCGTAGAGGAGGTAGGAGTTCAGGTAGTCGCGCGGCTGGAGGAGAATCCACACGGGGCACGTCGAGGCGATGAAGCAGTAGGCGAGCAGGACGAGCGTCCAGACGACGCGCGTCGCGTCGGGCGTCAGGCCGAAGAGCTGCACGAGGTCGAACGGGATGAGGCTGCCGAACCAGACGGACGCGAACATGAGCGGCACGAAGACGAGCGAGGCGGCGAGGACCGACACCTTCAGCCTGTTGACGCACAGGCCGAACGCGATCGCCTCGGCGATGAAGAGGAGCGAGGCCGTCGCGATCGCGGGGTCGGCGACGAACGTGACGGCGATCTGGCGCGTGAACTCCGTGACGACGAGGATGAGCGCCGACCAGCTGAAGAGCAGGAAGAGGATCTTGCCCGGCCGGCCGAGGATCGTGCCGATCACGGAGCCGATCGATTCGCCGCCGTGGCGCACCGAGAGGAACATCGCGATCATGTCGTGCGCCGCGCCGATGAAGACGCAGCCGAGGATGATCCAGAGCGCGACCGAGGCCCAGCCGAACTCCGCCGCGAGGACGGGGCCGACGATGGGCCCCGCGCCCGCGATGGACGCGAAGTGGTGGCCGAAGAGGACGGCGGGGTGCGCGGGCACGAAGTCCACGCCGTCGCGCCGCGTGTGGGCCGGCGTCGGCACCGAAGGATCGACGCCGAGCTTGCGCGCGATCAGGCGCGAATAAAGGAAGTAGCCCGCGAGGAAGCACGCGGTCGCGATCACCAGCAACAGTGCACCGTTCATATCGTCTCTTGATCTCCTGTCTGCTCCGCCAAAGGATGCTTTGGTTTTTTGCAGACGTGTATTATATCACATCTCAATCACGCGCGTCAGTCGGAAATTAATTCCTCTCGGCGATAATAACGGGGTGAACGGGCGAGCGGGAGCGGTGCGGGGGCGGGTCAGGCCGGCGGGCGCGGCACGGCGCCGGAGATCTCATGCGCGCGGTACGGCTCTTCCAGAAAGGCGACCTCCTCCGGTCCCAGCGCGAGATCGACCGATCGGACGGCATCGTCGAAATGCCGCGCGTTCGTCGCGCCGACGATCGGCGCGGCCACGCCCTTGGCGAAGTGCCACGCCAGCGCGATCTCGCTCATCGTCACGCCGCGGCGGCGCGCCAGCTCCTCGACGCGCCGGACGACGGCCATGTTGTTTTCCTTTTCCCGGTCGTACTTGCGGTGCAGAATCTTGTCGGTGGTGTCGCGGGGCGTGCCGCTGTCCCATCCGGGATGTGTCAGGTGTCCGCCCGCGAGCGGCGAATACGGGATGAGCAACACGCCGTACTGCTTCGCCACCGGGATGAGCTCGCGCTCGTCTTCGCGGTAGAGGAGATTGTAGTGGTTCTGGAGCGTGGAGAACATCGTCAGCCCGTTGCGCGCCGCCGCGAGCTGGAGGTTGTGGAACTGGTAGCCGTACATCGCGGACGCGCCGAGCGCGCGGACCTTGCCGGCCTTGACCAGCGCATCCAGCGCGGCCATCGTCTCCTCGATCGGCGTGCCGTAGTCGAAACGGTGAATCTGGTAGAGGTCGAGGTAGTCCGTGCCGAGCCGCTTCAGCGTGCCGTCGATCTCGCGCGCGATCGCCGCGGGCGCAAGCTTGCCGTCGTTGAAATAGACCTTGGACGCGATGACGACGTCTTCGCGGCGAACACCCGCCGCGCGCAGCGCGTGGCCGAGAAACTCCTCGCTCGTGCCGTGCGCGTAGCAGTTGGCGGTATCGAAGAAGTTGACGCCCAGGTCAAGCGCGTGGCGCACCATCCTGTCCGTCTCGTCCTGCGGCAGCGTCCACAGGTGGAAGTCTTCCGACGCCCGGCCGTACGACATGCATCCGACGCAGATGCGCGAGACGCGGATGCCGGTCTGTCCCAGTTCAGTGGTGGTCATTTTCATTCTCCTTGCATTTCAAGCCTCTGATCCCGCCGCTTACTCGCCGCGCGCGCCCGCCGGACGGGAAACGCGGAACCAGTCGACGTCGATCCAGCCGCGGTCCTTGCAGTCCGGGCCCGACACGGCGTAGATGCCGACCGTCGCGCCGATCCACTTGCCTTCGCGCGCCGGAAACGCCTTCTCGCACGCCGTCCACGTCTCGCCGTCCAGCGACCACGCGAACGCGCACATCGCCTTCGGACCCAGCCCCTTCGACGGAATCTCGCCGGGCGTCACCTCGACCTTGAGCCAGATATCCTTCACGTTCGCCGTCCTGAGTCCCGCGCCGATGACTGTCGCCGGAACGGTCGCGAGCACGACCGGCGCGTCCTCGTCCTTCCCCTTGTCCGCGTCGCGGCATTCGGTGTAGACGACCTCGAACTTCTCTTCGCCCGCATACCGGAGGCCGATGCGCGCGTAGCTGCGGCCCTGGACGATGAGCCCCGCCTCCTCGGTGGGCTGCTTCGCGCCGACCTGCGCCTTCATCGTCGCCGTGAACGCGAAGGCCGGGAACTTCTGCACCATCAGGTTCGGCGCATTCCAGAGGCTGCTGTTCACCTTTTTCGCCCCCGGTCCAAAGCTCGACTTCTTCGCGCCGTACCCGTAGGGCGTCGTATACTGACGATAGAAACCGTACGGCGTCGCCCAGCCCGCGAAATCGCCGCTCTTGCCCAGCCACTGCCACTGCAGCCCGATCTTGCCGTCGTTGAACTCGTCGGATGTCTGCGGATATAGCGTCTGCGCGCCAAGCCTGCCGCCCTTCGGCATCTCCCATTCTTCGACCGGCTCGCCGCACCCGTCGCCGTCGTCGTCCGCGCCGATCGCGGGCCAGCCGTCCTCACGCCATTTCATCGGCTCCAGGTACACGATTCGCCCGTACGCGTCGCGGTCGGAGAAGTGCACGAACCAGTCCTCGCCCGTGCCGCTCTTCCGCCCGTTCGGCCCCTCGACCTCGCAGTTCACCCACGCGCCCTGGTGGGGCCCGTTGATCTTCGTCTTGCCCTGCGCCATCACGGTGCGCGCCGCGTAGGGTCCGAACGGACGCTTCGCACGCGCGGCCACCTGCCAGCCGCCGCCGACGCCGCCCGCAGGGAACATGAGCCAGTATTCGCCGTTGCGCTTGTAGAACTTCGGGCCCTCCGCCGTGAAATTGCCGTCCGGCACGCCGTCATAGACCATCATCGGCTGCGAGATCGCATGCGTCTCGTCCTTGTCCAGTTCGCGCACCGTCAAGACCGAGTTCATGCCGGCGCGGCTCTGCGCCCAGCCGTTCACGAGATAGACGCGGCCGTCATCGTCGTACAAGGGACACGTGTCGATGATGCCCTTCCCCTCCACGACAAGACGCGGCTCGCTCCACGGCCCGCGCGGATCGGGCGCGGAAATGCGGTACGCGCCGCGGTCGGGATCGCCCCAGTAGATGACGTACTCGTGCGTCCAGACCTGCGTACCCGACTCTTCCGTCTTCCAGAACGACCTGCGGCGGATCGACGGTGCCCAGACCGCGTTGCCGTGTTCGGGCGACTGCGTCGGGAACGGATGCTCCGTAAGCGCGTAGGCGGCGTACTCCCAGTTCACGAGATCGTCCGAGACGAGAATCGGCAGGCCGGGGAGCCCGCCGAAGCTGGACGCCGTCATGTAGTACTTCCCGTCCGCCCCGACGCACACATCGGGATCGCTGAAGTCCATCGCGAGAACCGGGTTCTTGTATGTCGCGGCGTTCAGCGTTGCCGCAGCGGCCAGCGCGAACGAAAAGAGCGCACCTTTCTTCATTCCATTTCCTCCTTGGTGAAATCTTCGACGAACTCGACGGATGACGGCGCTTTGACCTTGCCGGCTCTTACGTTCTTGAGCGCGAGCCCGCGAATCGGCTCCGTCTCGTAGCCGCGAAACGAATAGACGCACTTCGCGCTTGTCGCAGTGATGTCTTCCAAAACGATGTTCTTCACGGGCGTCGCGCGCAGAACGCCGTCCAGCGGCACCGAGCCCGGCTTCCAGAAGTAATCGGTGATGGCCGACACGGCCTGGTACTTCACATCCTTCGCCTGAATGCGGCGCATCGTGACGTTCTCCACAAATCCACCGCGTTCGGGGTTTGTCTTGATGAAAAAGATTTTATTGACCGTCTTCTCGGCGCGGCAGTCTTCCATCAGCACGTTGCGGATGCCGCCGGAAAGTTCGCTGCCGATGGAGAGCATAGAGTGTCCGTCATTGATCGTGCAGTTCCGTATGACGATATCCTCGCTCGGCCGTGCGCGGCGGCGGCCCTCGTGGTTGATCCCCGACTTGATTACAACCGCGTCGTCCCCCTGTTCGAACGTACAGTTTTCGACGAGAACGTTCCTGGACGATTCGATGTCGATTCCGTCGGAATTCTTGAGGTCGGCGAAAACATCCAGCCCGCGCACGACGACATCCTCCGAGCAGAGCAGGTGGATCGTCCAGAACGGCGACTGGCGGATCGTGAGGCCCTCCAGCCGTACGCCCTTGCAACGGTTGAACTGGATGAGCGGCGGACGCATCAGGCTTTCCTCGACCTTCCAGTACGCGCGTTCCTCCATCGGCGCATTGTCGCGCGCCCATTCCGCGAGGCGCTTCTTCGCCGCGTCATGCGCGGGGTTGTTCTTGCGTGCGAGACCCCACGCGCGCCAGCGCCGTTCGACGGACGGCGCGAGCGTGCCCTTGCCGGTGACGGCGACGTTCGTGCAGCCGTACGCGTAGATGAGCGGCGAATAGCCCATGCATTCCACGCCCTCGCAGCTCGTCCGGACGGCGGGCAGATAGTCGTCCAGATTCTCCGTGAAGACGATCTTCGCGCCGTCCGCGAGATGAAGTTCGACGTTGCTTCTGAGATGGATCGCGCCGCTCGACCAGTCGCCCGCCGGCACGACCACCCGTCCGCCGCCCGCCGCCGCGACGCGGTCGATATCGCGCTGCACGTCGATGCGCGGCGGCAGCGCGTCTTCGATTTCCAGCGCGAGCAGCATGTACGGGCCGACGCCCTTCGGGTCGTTATCAACGATCTTCTCGCGCAGATAGTACGCAAACGAGCCGTCGCGGTCCGCCGACAGCCCTGCCACCGAACAGCAGCGCGTGAGCGAAACGGTGCCGTCGGCATTTTCCTTCATGAAATCGCGGTTCAGCGCGTCCCACGCCTTGAGCGCCGCCGCCTTCGCCTCGTCGCCGAGGATGCCGCGGTTGACACCCTTCATCAGCGCATAGCCGATGAGCGCCGTCGCGGTGGATTCAAGATAGTTCCCCTCTCGCCCGGGCTGGTCTGCGACCTGCCACCACGCGCCGGACGCATCCTGCCAGCGCACGAGCGTCGCGGCGTACGCGCGCATCAGCGCACGCAGCTGTTCGCGTCCGGGATGATCCGGCGGGAAGTATGCCTCCGTGTCGACAATCGCCGCCGCAAACCAGCCGAGCGCGCGCCCCCACGCATGCGCGCTTTGCCCCGTCTCCTTGTCGGCCCAGATCATTGCCTTCGACTCGTCCCAGCCGTGGCGATAGAGACCGGTCTGCGCGTCGTACGTATGGCGCGTCACGACGGCGAACTGGTTCGCGATGTCGTCGAACGCCGCGCGCCGCGCGTCGCCTGCGAGGAAGCGCGCCGCGTAGCGGGCGTAGAACGGGCAGCCCATGTAAAGACCGTCCAGCCACATCTGGTGCGTATAGACCTTCTTGTGCCAGAAGCCGCCTTCCGCCACGCGCGGCTGGATCGCAAACTGCGCGAACTGCGTGTCGAGCACCTTCCTGAGCCTTGCCACCTCTTCCCCGTTCCCTCTTCCCTCTTCCCTCTTCCCTGCCAACTCGTACATGTCGAACGCGAACTTGCCGGGATTGATGGAATCGAGCTTGCAGTCCTCCATTCTGTAGCCGAGGATTTCGCCGTCCTTCGTCACCATGCGGTCGATGTAGTCCTGTGCCCAGGCGAACGTCCGTTCACGCAGCTCCGGGCACCTCTTCGCGACGGCGAGCGCGGCCTGGAGCTCAAGCCCGTCGGTATATTCCCATTTCGGCTTCTTGCGCTTGTCGATTCCGCACGGCACGGGATTGCGAGTCATCTCGCTTGCGAGCAGCCGGGATGCGGATACAAGAGCCTCCCCCGCCGAGGCGGCAAGGCAGACAAACGACACGGAAAGTGCAATCAGACGTTTCATTTCGGTTCCAATGATATCATTTCTGCCGACGAAAGTCTACCTTGAGCCAAGCGCGTCCTCGAAGTCGACCGGGGCAATCATGGACGCATCCTCGAAAACCGCCGTGAACGCCGCCTCTCCCATCATGTCGAACGCGACACGTCCGTCGGAAAGTATCGCCACGCTGTGCACCACGCCCGTCACAGTCTCCTCGCGCCGCGCGCGCGCCAGCGCTCATATTCGCGTTCAACGTGCGTGCCCCTGTCGTTGAACCACATGTAGTTCATGTTCTCGCCGCGTTCGAGCTCGGAGAAATCGAAGTTCATCGTGCTGTCGCGCCGGCCGGTGAACGGACGGTTGTCGTCGAGCGTGTAGTACCGCGCCCAGAGCGGCTGCGATTCCGATTCGGGGATGCGCACGAGGCGCGACGTGACGATGCCGTCGGCGCGGCGGAAATTCCGCTCGACCTTGAGCCCCCGCAGCGCGTGGGCGCGATACCAGGCCACGGCGCCGTCGACGCTCGCGCGGATGCGCCCGGCCGTCTTCGCCGGATAGTCGGACAGATCAAGGCTCATCAGCAGCAGGACGATCTCCGCCGACTCCAGCGTGCAGACGCTCGGCAGCTCGAAGGAGCGCCCGATGCAGGGCTGGAGCGTCTCGCGGTCGTGCTGCTGGCACCAGAGCGCCAATCGACCGTTCTGACGAATCTGCGTCTCAAGGATGCACGTGACGCCCTTCTCGAACGCGGCGCGGCACCTTTTGCGGAGTTCGGCGGAGAGCGGGATGTCGAAAGGCGGATTCTCCTCATAGATCTCGCGCATCATGTTCATCGCGTTCACCATCGCGCCGTCGTTGTACGTAATCTGGTGCCAGTAGCCGACCTTCGCCGGATCGCACTGCGGCCAGCCGCCGTTCGGATACTGCATCTCCAGCAGAAATTCGATTCCTCTTTTCACCGACTCAAGATACCGACCCAATTCCTGTTCCCCCGTCCCCTTTCCCTCCTCCCGCGCCTTCCACATCCGCGCGAGGAACCTGATCTCGGTGAACGTCGCCGCGTTGTCGATCGTGCCGCGCTTCCGGTCGCCCTTCAGCGCCAGGACGGCGGCGCGCTCCTTCGGGGACAGTTTCTCGTGCATCGGCACGTTCTTCGGCCAGCCGCCGGAATCGAGCTGCCAGTCAAGGACGTTCTGCGCGATGCGCGCGCCCTCGGCCGACCGCAGGAAGCGCTCGTCGAGCGATGCGCTGTAGTCGGTCCAGTCCTGGTGGCCGCTCTGCCCGCGGAACTCCAGAATCTCGCCCGGCTCCGTGTCGAAGTCGAGGCAGACGGATGAAAGCGGGTTCTTCGCCCGGTTGAAACAGCTTTCCGGCGTGCCGGCGGGCAGCGGCGCGCCTTCGGTCGCGGCGATCGCCTCGTTCGCACAGCGCCCCGTCGCCTTGCGCATGAGCGGCGAGCCGATCGCGCCGTAGGAACGCACGCGGCAGACGCCGCCCTCCTTGGAGAGGACGCGCATCTTCGTCATCTTGTTCTCGCGCCATTCGAGGTTGAAGACGAAGCCGCCGACGGCTTCCAGATTCTCCCGGTGGCCCTTGCGCATCTCGTCGGGATCGAGCGCGGGCAGCAGCTGAATCTCGCCGTTCCGGCATTGCAGATACCGCGCGGCGGTTTCAGGCGCGAGCTCCTCCGCAACGACGCGCGCGCCGAGGAGCGCCGCCCCCGCAAACAGAACGAATCCAAATTTTCTCATATGCGCATTGTATCATATCGCGGCCGCCCCCGCCAGCCCCCGACCGGGGGCAACACGCCCCAAATCGTGAACACACATATTCACGAACGCGAATAGGCGCATTCACGATTGCGAACATGCGTATTCACGAACGTGGACATGCGTATTCACGAACGCGAACACGCGTGTCCATGAACAGACACGCTCACGCGAAGGCGCAGCGTTGAATGCAAAACAACCTAGAAGATTTGAGGAGAGCCCCAGCATGGTAGGGCGCGTTGTCCTCAACGCGCCGCCGCTCATACGGCTCCTTCAACTCACTGAAAACAAAGGCCGCAATCACGATCGCGGCCTTTCAACTGCGACACTTAGGATAGCTACCGCATCTCCACGCCGACCATGAAGAACCGGTCGAGCGCGTTTGTCGGCGAACGCCATTCCTCGCCCGCGCCGAGCGATGACTTTCTGTAAATGGAGCAGCGCCACCGCGCGAGGCGCGGCTCAAGCTCACTCGCCCAGAAGCCAGGCAGGGCGACAATGGCGATTCTCCGGCTGTTGAGCAGTCCGGGGCTGCCGATGGCCGTGACTGAAGGCCCTACTCCCAGATTGCATAGATGCTGAGCGTTCTGCCTTCTGCAGCGGCGTCGGTGATCCACGCGCCGTCGGCCTTCCAAACCGTCCCGGCCTCGGCCTTGGCCTTGTTGGAGCCCCATCCGACACATGTGTAACCGGGAATCTCCCAGCCAAGTGCCTTGATCGTGGAGAGTCTCGTCGATGCGCCGCACTCATACCCGAGCGTCCGCCATTTGCCGGAGCCGTCGTTCCTGTTGAAGCGAATCTGGTAGTAGCCCGGCATAAGCGCCCAGCGAGCGTAGACGACGAGCGTCGTTCCCGGCTTAACCGGTGTGGTGACATTCGCCCAGTCGCCCTTCCACGCCGACCCGCGCGTGTTGTCGTTCGCGTCCGCAGTCGTCAGCTCCCAGCCTTTGAACTCATACCCGCGCCGCGCCCAGCCAAGTCCGTTCTTCAGAGACGGCATGCGTGTCTTCTCTCCGTACGGGAACCCTACCGTGCGCCATGTCCCCGCGCCGTCGTTGCGGATGAACTCAATTGCGTAGTATCCCTCCTTCAGCGCCCAGACCGCGTAGACGTCAATCGTCTTGCCGACAGATGCGGCGGCCGAGACGATGTCCCAGTCCTTCTTCCAGACAACGCCCTTTGCCGCATTCGGCCTGCTCGTCGCCCAGCCCAGGAAATCAAACCCGCGCCGCGCCCAGCCAAGCGACTTGAGCGACGGCAGACGCATATCTACGCCATAGTCGAACTCATACTCCTCTATCTTCTCGTCGCTCGCGTCATTGCGGTGGAAGCTGATGAAGTAGACGGGCTGCCAATGCGCGTAGTACGTCACCTTCCCCGTGACTTTCGTCGCCGTCGTCACCGGTGCGCCGCCGCCCGCCGCGGTGAACCAGCCGAGGAACCGATAGCCCGTTCGCACAGGCTCGGGGAGCGCACCGACGGCGGAACCGCCGGAAACCGTGCGCGTCGCGGGAGAGACCGAGCCGCCGTTGGCGTTGAACGTCACGGTGAACGAACCGTCGCCCGGATCTACGTCGCCGTTCCGAGTCCAGTGCGCGTAGAACGTCCGGGAGCTCGTCGCGCTGGCGATTGATGCAACCCGCGTGCCGCCCGTCCTTGCCGTCCACCAGCCCGCGAACGTGAATCCCGGGCGCGTCGGCAGCGGAAACGCCTCAACCGCCGTGTTGACGACGCAGTCCCAGTAGTCCGGCGCCACGCTCCCGCCGTTCGCATCAAAGGTGATGCGCACCGTATTGCTTTTCGCCACCCAAACCGCGTAGAGCGGAACATCCGCGCCGTTCGAGGTTGCGAGGTTCCTCACCGCCTGTCCATCGCGATACGCCACCTCCTTCGCCTCTGCTTCCGTGGGCGAAAGCGCCCATCCCACGAACGTGTAGCCCGCCCGCGCGAACACGCACGGCCACAAATTCTGCGTCTCGCCCACGGCAATCGTCTGGTTGCCCATGATACCGGTCCCGCCATTCGAGTCAAAGCGAACCGAATAGCCGACGCCAGACCAGACGGCATAGAGGTCCACTATCCTGTCCTGCACCTCCTCGAGGTTCACCACGCTGGCGTTCCCGGCGTAACGCACCTGCCCTTCCGGGGAAGTCGCCCAGCCGGTGAATGCAAAGCCGGTGCGTGTGAACACACAAGTCTTCAACGCCTGCCGTGCGTCAAAGACGAATGGCTGGTCTGTCATCGTCCCCGTGCCGCCGTTCGCGTGGAAGCGCACGTAGTACGTGATGGGCTCCCAGTGCGCGAAAAGCTCCATGTCAGCATCAGGAACCGGCGTCTCCTCCGTCATGCGTCTTCCGCCCGCCGCCTCGGTCCACCAACCCAGGAACGTGTAGCCGCGCCGCGTCGGGACGGGGAACTGCCCGAACGTCTGCCCCGATACATAGTCCTGCGAACCCGGCGTAACGACCCTTCCCCCGTTTGAGTTGAACGTGACTGTCATCCGCTCGCCGAGCGAGCGCCAGTGCGCGTAGAGCGTGTGCGTGCGCGTGGCAGTCACCTTCGTCGTGTACCTCACCTCCGCTCCACCGGTCTGCTCCGTCCACCACCCCTCGAATGCCCAGCCGGGACGCACCGGCTCCTTGGAGGGCAATGCGTACGCAGTGTCCTTGATCTGCAGCTCGCTCCAGGTCGAGCCTCCCGACGAGTCGAACCGACCGCCGTTCGCATCAAAGGTCACTTCGAATTCTATCGGTGTCCAGTACTCTATCGCGTAGCCATTCCACGACTGCGGCAATACGCGCGACCCCTGCCGCCCGTCCCAGCTGCGCGAGTTCTGCAGCACGTACGTGGTCATGTTCCCGGCAATCGCCGAATAGGCGCCCGAATGGCAGTCCGGCGCGTTGGCGCAGAGGTAGTAGAGTGCATTCTCTATTACCTGCCCCTGAATCGGATTGGTGCGTCCGCTGAAGAACCGGTTCCCGAGATAGGTCACGTTTTCCGGAACGACCATCGTCTCAAGCATCGAGCAGCCGTAGAAGGCGTAGTCGGGGATCTCCGTCAGGCTCCGCGAAAGCGTTACGTTCCAAAGCGAGGAGCAGCCCTGGAAGACGGACTCGCCGATCTTGACCACGCTGTCCGGCACGACGAACGCCGTAAGCGACGTGCAGCCCTGGAACGCCCGCGCGCCAATGTTCGTCACCGTGTTCGGGATCATCGACATGTCCGTCTGCGTCGCGCCGCCCCGGAGCGCGACGCAACCCTTGAACATGTCGTCCATGACCGCCGTCTCGCCTTCCGCGACCTCGGCCGTCTCGATCTGCGAGTAGGCCGCCGGGAAAAGATCCTGCATCGTTTCGATCTGCGTCGGAACCGTCACGCCGCGGATCGCACTGCATCCGAAGAAGGCGCCATAGCCAATGTCCGTCACCGTGAACGGGAGACGCACAGACTGCATCTGCCAGCAGTCCTCAAACGCATATATCCCGATATACTCGACGCCGTCCGCAAAAGTCGCCGTCAAGAGAGACGAACATCCACTGAACGCCTCCTGCCCGACATAGCGAAGCCCGGACATAAACTGAAGGTTTTGAATGTACGAGCAGTCCTTGAACGCCCCGCTTGCAATGTACTTGAGCGACTCCGGCATCGTTACCGTCTCAAGATCGAACATCTCCTTGAACGCCCCGCGCCCGATGCCGACGATGCCTTCCGGAATCGTCACCGCCGATGCGCTGCGGTTCTGGTAGTCCAGTATCCAGCCGTTGTAGATCTTGAATCCCTGCTCGTCGAATGAGAGCGTCTCCAGAATCTTCGACGGCACGGCGTCGATACCGAACTCCACAAGCGTCGAGGGCCATGTGACGGAGACGACCTCGGCGCACCCGTCGAAGAAGCCCACCGGCAGTTCAAGAACCCCCTCCTCTATAACAACGGTCGTCATCCGCGTATAGTCGCTCGGATAGAGCTGTTTCATCGTCTTCCCGCCCATCTTCGAAGCGGAAATCGTATCGCCCCACCGCGCCCACTGCGCCGTGTACGTCACGTTATTCGCCGGCACCGTCGCCGCAACCGCCGGCGACCAGCCTGTGAAAGTACACCATTCCCTCGTCACCGTCGGCGGAACAATTGCCGTGCCATAATTCTGCTTCCGACTCCATCCGCCTGTCCCGCCGTTCGCATCGAATATCACAGCATACTGGTTGATCGTCCAATGTGCATAGTACGTCACATCGCCCGTCACGGTCGTCGATGCGGAAATCTGCGTACCGCCATTCGCCGCCGACCACCAACCCATGAATGTATGCCCCGTCCATGTCGGCACAGGGAGCTCGCCAACTACAGAATTTGTCGAAGCAATTCGAATTGTCTCATCTACAACGCCTCCATTCGCATCAAAGCCGACCCACACTGCTTCAATAAACGTAACACCACTAATGCCAAATCCTGAATTTGACATAAGCCCCTTGACGCGTTCGACATCGCCTGGCGAGACGTATACACGCATAGTGCGCCTACAACCATAAAACGCGCTCGACCCGATATTCGTAACACTATTCGGAATCGCCATACTCGTAAGATCGCTACAACCATAGAACGCAGACATCCCGATTTTTGTCACTCCGTATGGAATCGTCACGCTTGTCAAGCTGCTGCAGCTCAAAAACGCATGATTCCCTATGTTAGTAACATTGTTTGGGATCTTTATGCTCGTCAAGCCACTGCAACCATAAAACGTAGCGTCACCGATGCTCGTTACGCCGTCGGGGATCGTCACGCTCGCAAGGCCACTACAGCCGTAGAACGCATACTCCTCGATGCTCGTTACGCCGCCGGGAATAACCACATTGCCATTGACGCCTTGGACAAGCGTTTTGCCGTCTTTCGAGAGCAACAGTCCGTTTTCCGATTTGTAATTGGCGTTCCCTGGGGCAACCAATATCGACATTAAACCGCCGCAGCCGAGGAACGCCTTAGACCCGATGCTCGTGACGCCGTTGCCGATCGTCACGCTCGTCAAACCGCCGCACTTGTAGAATGCCTCAGACCCGATGCTCGTGACGCCGTTGCCGATCGTCACGCTCGTCAAACCGCCGCAATTCTGAAACGCACGACTCCCGATGCTCGTCACGCTGTCGGGTATCGTCATGCTCGTAAGCCCGCTGCAACTCCTAAACGCACAATCCCCGATGCGCGTCACGCCGTCTGGTATCGTCACGCTCGTAAGATTGCTGCAGCCGGAGAACGCATAATCACTAATGTACGTTACACTGTCAGGTAACATCACGCTAGTAAGACCGCTGCAACCGGAGAACGCAGACCAGTTGATGCTCGTCACACCATCAGGTATCGTCACGCTCGTCAAACCGCCGCAATTCTGAAACGCACGACTCCCGATGCCCTTCACGCTGTCAGGTATCGTCACGCTCGTAAGCCCGCTGCAACTCCTAAACGCACACTCCCCGATAACTGTCACAGGCTTGCCGCCGAGCGAGGAGGGAATCGTTACGGCACCTGTAGGTAATGGCGAGACACATGCTATATATAAGCTCGACGAACCTGGATATTTCTTAAAAATCCACGCTCCGTCGCCATTGATGCTGTACGTCCAAGTGTAGCCCGTATCTGGATTCGTCCATGTATCGGCCCTTGAGCATTCTGCCGCCATAGTAGCGGCAAAAAAGATGGCGGTCGTCACACTTGTCATAATCATGTTTTTTGCGAAAGGATTTTTGCTCATCGTAATCTCCTGTTCTTCTTCATCTACTACTTGAAATTCAACGCGCCCTGCAAAACACTTCGACGAAAACGCTGGCGGTTCGTTTTATCATCTAAATCTATTCCCGTCCCCTTAAGGGCCGCTTCAAGAATCTGTCTGATATGAGTCTCGTCGGAAAGCTTCAACCATGGGCTAAAAGTGAATCTCATCGCCGCAATCACCTCTTTCGGAACGGCAACCGAAATATAGTCGTCATCAATTTCTTTCTTCATGCTGATACACAGACGCGATTCCATCTCGTACGCCCATTCGGCATCTTTTAGGAAACCTGCATAGAGGCCGTCCAATACATCGTCACCATCCTTGAGATTGTAAAACACCCTCCTCCAAGACACCCTGTTGCCACGTTTTATATCGTATTCGTCACGTTTATCTTCACTGGCAACCGAGGCATAGAGTACATCTCGAAAAATCGCGCTTTGGATGATTTTCTTCTCCAACGATTGGCCTTTACCGTCTTTGACATCCATTTCCTTGAGGGCATTTCGTCTCTTCGTCTTTGCCTGATCGCCATCATTTCCAGGGCATGCTCGAACCTCCGTACGAAGCATCCAATCCTCCAAGACATTACCTGGTATTGTGACTCGCAAAGCGAATGGGTTGTTCTTCCCATAAAGTCCCCACATCGCGGCACTTTCTGAGCGGGAATGCCCAAAGCACATTACGTATGTGCGATACAAGAATTTCGTTTTGCCTGCAAATTTTTGAGGCTCATGCAGATCGTTCAACCTTGAGCTGCTACATCTGGTAAGATACCATCTCCTCTGTAAAATTTTTCCCAGAATACTATCCAACTGGCAATAATGCTGGTAGACACGCTTGTGAAGCATGTCGTCAAGTACGATGTTTGCTGCAGCCACAAACGATTTTGCATTGGCGAAGTGGAATTCTTCTTTGCTACACGCAATGGAATAGCCCCTCGTTTTCTTCTTCATTCTTATATCCTTTCTGCAATATTACGCACCTCTACCCATTGTTTCATTTGTGTTTCTTTGTCAAGCACCGATTATATGCCGCTTCCAGCAAACTTGCTCCAGACAAATACTCATCATTACACTTCTTAAGCGCATCAATGTTGACGCGGTATTGTTGTGGAAAGGCCTTTAGTTCTCTCGCCATTCTTTCAAGGCCAGCTGGACACAACCATGCCGGCGAGCCGTTAGACGCACTTAGTGAAGCATATTTCGGATCAAACAGCGGTTCCTTGACATCAACTTTAAACAACTTCTTTACGACGGCATTCGTGAGTTGGATAAAGTATGGGATGCGAACCACCTTATAGCCCAATCTCTTATATTTCTCCGTATTCTCAAAGTCTCTCCTAATTCTCTCTGGGCTTGTGTAATGTTGGACTCCATCAAACTCAACAATCATCTTGAGTTCTTCGCTCCTATAATCCGGGCGAGAGCGAAGCTTCTTCCCATCCAAATATTGCCCTATCACCTCATCATGTACCCAATCGGTTACCTTTGGGAGAATTACCCTCAAGTACTCATCTAGGCCAGTACGGTGAAGACCGGTGGCCGAATCTATTCCCGCCTTTTCCGCTGCCTCCTTAGTCTCGCGCAAATAGCCCCACTTCTCCTTGACATTCTTCTCGGTGCCTTTTTTCATGTACTCTCTCCCTCCCCGCGCCTTTCCTTTACGAGGCCCGCCGCCCTCGGCGCAGAAAAGAAGAGTGGCGTGCATGTGAAAAGAGGAAACGACATCGCATCCGCCTGCCGATGCGAGCGGATGGATAGAGAAATGTGGTTGTTGTGCGGCTCGGCGGGACGCCTCGCCCCACCCTGCGGTCGCGACGGAATTCGCCCGTCGCGAAGCGATCGGGTTGCCCGAGGGCGAAGTCCGAGCCGCGAAGCGGTCGCAAGAGGCCGAGCGCGCCCCTCCCGTTAAACGGCCATAAACTTGCCCCCCCCGCCAAGAGGACATCTTTTTCGCAGTTATGGAGGCGAGGTGTCATGTTCTTTCCGTATATGAGGCTCCATAAAGTGCCTCTGCCTTGTCCATGAGAGAATCCACCGTCTCGCCTACGAATAGATTATCCCTGCGCCATTCAGTGTAATCGAAAGGCTCACGGTTCATGAGCATTATGAATCGTTCTGCGTTCACATCGCCTAACGCCTTGACCAGCACCGTGAAACCATCCGCACGAAGCTTGTCGTCGGTAATGACGCTTTCTGTGGTGGTATTTGTCATCTCATGCCCTCCAATACAAATTCAACCGGATTTGCAACTCTCATTGTACCCAGTTCGTGGACCTTCTTGAGTATTTCTCTATCAACCGTAAAGAACCAATCGCACCCAGCCGATTCCGCACACGCAAGATGTATGGCGTCAGCCGCCTTTATTCCAAATCCCATGATCTCTTTCGCCCTTGACCGTATCTCTGGCGTCGGAGCGATATCCACGGCCGCGCCAGTCGCCCATGCAGAGACCGCCCGTTTCCGTTGCCTGTCGGGATTCTGTGAACTCTCCAACCGCAATTCAAACGACCATGCATATTCAACGGCACCACTACGCATCAAAGCTTGAACTAACAACTTGGCTTCAGTCTCAAGACGGACAGATGGCTGCGTCTGGTCTTCGAACGGGCGATTGTAGCAGCAGTTGTCGAGATAAACTCTCATGCAGGATCCTCCTTGCGGGCGAAAGAACCGAAGACCCAAAGCTTTTCGGCCTTGTGTTTCCTCGCGATAGTATAGATGTCATCTCGCTTCGCGCGTATCTCGTCCAGCATGCACATAAGAAAACGTCTATATTATACCATATCCCCGCTACGCAGTGTTGCGTACGTTGGCGGATGTTGCCGTCCGCCCTTGGCGGGCTCCGCTTTCGCGTGCCGCCGGTCCCGGGCCATTGCGCACCCGGGAGTATGGTAAAGATCAAGCCCGATCTCGCGGCGGATTTGCCGCCCCTCGACCGAACGCCTAAATTATAGCACAAAGCCCTCGCAGACGGCAAGGGCCAAGCTTGGGGAAATCTTGAGGCTGCGGCTTTATAACTGCCACTATCTCACGCGATATGAATAATCACGGAGAATGAACACTCGGTTGTCAAGGGGCTCGAAGAAATTTCACAGCGCGACACCGGTATTGTCGTAAGGAACGTCCTCAAAGCATGCCAACGAGCCGGCAAAGGCAAATACTGCTGGCAAATCCTCAGAAGAGAGGCTTGGATAATCCGCAAGGACATCTTCGATGCTGTCGCCGCCAGCGAGAGCCCCCAGTACCTGTGAAACCAGAACACGCGTACCTCGCACGACTGGTTTGCCGTGGCAGACGGATGGATTGATTTCTATTCTATCATTTAGCGCAATAGGCATGCGTATGCTCCTTTACACCACACTCAACACCTGTTCGGTGAAACTTTAGCTCAGTCTCGCGGCGGTTTCCCGCCCCTCAACCGAACAAGCGAATTATAGCAAAAGCCCTCGCAGACGGCAAGGGCGGGATTTGGATAATTTCGTTATTCGTCAAAAAGATCGCCAAGACTGACTTCCGTATGCAGTGAACTTTCTCACAAAACCACATCAGTTCCCTGCATTCGGCCAGCGTGAAAGGTTCAAGAAAGATCCGCCCCGTCGCACGATTGTAGAGACCGCCCTTGTTGCGGAACACCTTCTTGACAATCCATAATGTCGCAGATCCACAGATGACGAACACGACCGCCGCCGCGGTCACTCGAAGATCAGATCTTCCGCGCGGAAGACAGGCCCTTCGATGCAGCAGCGCGAATAGCCGCGCACCGTCTTCTGCACGCACGCGTAGCACGCGCCGACGCCGCAGATCATGTGGCGGTCCATCGAAATCCAGCCGGGCGCCTTCGCATCGAGCGCGCGCTGGGCCACCGCCTTCAGCATTGGATCGGGCCCGCACGCGAACAGCTCGAACGGCGCACCCGCCGCCTTCAGCCGCGCAAGCTCGTCGTCGAGCGGCACCGTCACGAGCCCCTTCACACCCGCCGAGCCGTCGTTCGTCGCCGTGCGCACCTCGACGCCGGGAATCGTCGCGAACCGGTCGAGCGCGAGCAGATCGGCCTGCGTGCGGCCGCCGACGAACAGAATCATCTTCGGCGGCGTCTCGAGCGCGGCGAGGCGGCGCGCGAGGAAGTAGAGCGGCGCGACGCCGAAACCGCCGCCGACGAGCAGCGCCGTGCCCTTGCACTTCTTCGGGAAGCCGTGGCCGAGCGGGCCCATGATCTTCAGCTCGTCGCCGACCGCGACCTCGTTGAGTGCGCGCGTGCCGCGCCCCACCGCCTTGTAGAGGACCGTCACGCGGCCGTCTTCGGCGTTGAAGACGCTGAACGGGCGGCGCACCGCGCTCGCCTCCAGCGACGGCACGCGCACGTGCACGAACTGGCCCGGCTCCATCGCCGCCGCCATCTGCGGCGCGGCGACGACCAGGTAGCGGTAGCCCGCGCCGATATCAAGATGCTCCAGGACCTTGCACGTTTCATCCAGCATCGCTCGTTTCCTTCCTTAGATTTTCCTCAAGACAGATTTGATCGCGATCCACATCGCGCGCTTGATCCGCTGGACGTCCGGCGTCACGGTGCGGAAGCGCAGGATGAATTCGGGCGAATAGGTGACGAGCACCTGCGTGCCGTCGGCCGCCGTCAGCCAGTTGCCGGGCGCGCCCTTCAGCCCCGGGAACCACATCTCCAGCGCGCGCGCGCCGAGCGCGACATAGACCTTCGCCGGCGGGCGCGGCGGCGCGACGAGCACGGGCGCGGTGGCGGCCGTGCGCCCGAGCGCGGCGACGATCTTCGCCATCATCTCCGTGCCCGCCGGACCGAGCGCGCGATGATGCAGAAAGACGAAATCATATTGAACGTCTCGCGTCTCGCGTCGTGCGTCCTGTGGCACGTCGCGCGTCTCACGTCTCACGACCACAGGCGCAACCGGCGCGGCGCGCGGCGCGTCCGGCTCGCGCAACAGCGCGCGGTCGACCTCGACGGTGCGCGTGCCGAGCTCGCGCACAAGCTCCAGTTCGGCGGCGAGTCCGTCGAGGAGGTAGTCGAGCACGGTCACGCGGCAGCCCTTCTTACGCCTGCTTCGGCGGCTTGTTGAAACCGTAGGGGTTCTTCTTCTGCCAGCGCCACGCGTCCTGGCACATTTCGTCGATGCCGCGCTCGGCCTTCCAGCCCAGCTCCTGCGCGGCGAGCGACGGATCGGCCCAGCACTCGGCGATGTCGCCGGGGCGGCGCGGGCAGATCTTGTACGGCACGGGCTTCTTCGATGCCTTCTCGAACGCCTTGACGATCTGGAGGACCGAATAGCCGTGGCCGGTGCCGAGGTTGTAGATCTTCAGCCCGAGCTTCGGCTCCTTCTCCAGCTTCTCGATCGCCTTGAGGTGGCCGAGGGCGAGGTCGACGACGTGGATGTAGTCGCGCACGCCCGTGCCGTCCGGCGTCGGGTAGTCGTTGCCGAAGACGCTCAGCTCGGGGCGGCGGCCGATGGCGACCTGCGCGACGAACGGCAGCAGGTTGTTCGGGATGCCGGCGGGATCCTCGCCGATGAGGCCCGACTTGTGCGCGCCGATCGGGTTGAAGTACCGCAGGAGAATCACGTTCCATTCGGGATCGGCCTTCTGCACGTCCTTGAAGACCTGCTCCATCATCAGCTTCGTCCAGCCGTAGGCGTTGGTACAGCCGGGCGTCGGGAAGTCCTCGCGGATCGGCACGCTCGCGGGATCGCCGTAGACCGTCGCCGAGCTGGAGAAGACGATGTTCTTGCAACCGTGGTCGGCGAGGCACTTCAGAAGCGTGAAGGTGCCGCCGAGGTTGTTGTTGTAGTACTTGAGCGGAATCTTCGTCGATTCGCCGACGGCCTTGAGCGCGGCGAAGTGGATCGTCGCCTGGAACGGCCCTTCCTTGTCGAGGACGGCGTTGAGCTTCTTTTCGTCGCGGATGTCGAGCTTGTAGAAGCCGGGCGCTTTGCCGGTGATACGCTTGACGCGCGCGAGCGACTTCTTCGAGCTGTTGCAGAGGTTGTCGACGACGACGACCTCGTGGCCGGCGTTCAGGAGTTCGACGACGGTGTGGCTGCCGATGAACCCGGCGCCGCCGGTGACCAAAATCTTCATGAGCGGATTCCTTTCCTTGAGTGAACGGACATAGTATATCACAATTTCCTCTTGGATGGAAAAAGACGCCGGCCGATTTCGACGGGCGGCTACGCGTCGATGAACCGGTCGAGGACGACGCGGCCGCCGAACACGTCGTGGACGCGCAGCCGAAGACGGCCGTTCTCGATTTTGCCCTCCACGACCGTCGGGAACCGGGATGCGTCGTTCGTGCCGTATTCCGGTCCGCCGCCGACGACCTGCGCCCAGCGGCGCGCGGCCGACGGCTCGTCGAAGCGGAACCGGTGCTGATGCGCGCCGACGACGAGCTGCACGCCGGCGCGCTCGATGAGCGGGCCCCACAGCCCGGCGCATTCGCGCGACCAGTAGGCGAAGTCGTGCGGATCGATCTTCACGCCGTCGTGCGGGTAGGCGGGGCTGCCCTCCGCCGCGAACAGCGGAATGTGGCAGAAGACGACCTTGTATTTCGCCGCCGCGATGTCCGGCCGCGCGAGCTGCTCTTCCAGCCATTTCGCCTGCGCTTTCCGGTACGGCTCGAAATTCGCGAGACCGAACCATTTCGGATGCGCGTCGGGCTTGTCCTCGCCGCTGTCGAGCCCGATCAGCGCCAGGTCGCCGAGCCGCACCGCGAAGTTCCACTTGAGATTCCACTGGTCGCCGCGCCGCTCCGCCGCGTCGCGCGGCAGGACGACCTCCTCCTTCTTCGAGATCCAGCTGCCCCGGAAGTCGTGGTTGCCGTTCTCGAAGAACACCGGGATGTCCGCCGACCAGTCGCGGTCGTCCACCGGCGGATCCAGGAACGTCTGCACGGCCGTCTTCTTGTCCTGCGTGGTGTTCGTCGCATCGCCGTTCCACACGACGGCCGACGGCGCCAGCTCCTTCACCTTGCGAACGGCCATCTGGAACGGCTTCCACCGCGCGTGGGTGTCGTTGATCACGCAGAAATGCGCCGCCGCGCCCGCGCCCATCGTCGTAAAGGTGTGGACGGGCGAGACGACGCTTTCGCCGAGCTTGGCGTTGTAGATGTTCGCGTAGTCGGTGAACGGCGTCGTGATGGTGCGATACCAGTATTTCGTCGCCGGCCTGAGCCCCGTGAGCCGGACCTGAAGCGCCGCCACGTCGACGGGCACGAGGCCACACGCGCCGCTCTGCGCAATCTTTGCGTCGCGGAACGCCGCGTTGTCCGCATATTCCACGACGCCCTTCGACAGGCCCGACACCGCCCAGCTCACGCCCATCGTCGTCTCACCGGGTGCCTGCAGGCAGGGCGCGCCGACGGTGAATGCGGCGCCGCCGGTGCCGAGAAACGGATTGGACGGCACCTTCGCGACGGGCGGCGGCTGCGCCGCGCCCTCCCCTGCGGCGGCGAATGCCGCGCCGCCGGCGACCGCGCCGCCGGCCGCGAGCAGAAACGCGCGTCGTGTCAGTCCGCCCGGGGCCGGGCGATCCGCCCGCGCCGCCGGTTCGCGTTCTTCAGCTCCTGTTTTCATTTCACAGCACTCCGGATTCGGACGCCGCGGGCGAATCCGCGCTCGTCAGCTTCATCACATCGAGATCGGGCAGCCACGCCGCGTCGTTGAAGACGCGCACCGTGTGCAGACCCTTGGACAGCGTCGCGCCACACCGCACCGTCGCGACGGCGCCGCCGGTCGCGGGCGCCGGAACGCGCATCGCCTCGCCCCCGTCGATCGAAACGAACATCTCCCGGTCGTCGGGCGACGCATACGAAAAGGCGAGCGTGAACGCGCCGTCCGCGCCGGCCTCCACCTCGCGCCAGACGACGTCGTTCGCCGCGCCGTTGCCGATGTTTCGGAGGATCACGCCGCCGGAGGCGTCCGCGCACGCATCCGTGTAGGGCGTCCCGAGGCGCTGGGGGCTGTGCAGCTCCTGATAGGCGGCGAGAAACGCGGTCTCCGCCTCGTACACCGTTCGCGGCAGGCGCTTTTCGGCGTCGAAGCGGTAGAATTTCGCGCCGTGGGCGGGAACCTTCACGTGCACCCGGCCCTCGAACGCGCCCACGTCGGCCATCTCGGCCAGATCGAACGCCTCGATCCGGCCGCCCAGATCCAGCGCGGCGGCCTCCACGGCGAAGACGTGCTCGTCGTCCGACGCGTTGTAGAGCGCCACGTAGCGGGAGCGGCCGAAACGCGCCACCGCGTCCTTGACGAGAATGTAGGCTTCGCCGTCACGGGCAACGACGTAGCCCTGGCAGCCGAGGTCGTTCTGGTTCATCGCCAGCAGATAGGGGTTGGTGATGAGGCGCTTCGTGGCGTCGGGGATCGTGCGCACGTCGCAGCCGATCAACAGCGGCGAGGAGAGCATGCACCACATGCCGAAATGCGTCATTTCCTCGTCTGCCGTCAAACCCGTGTCGCCGTGGTTGCCGAAGGTCGTCTTGACGGAACCCTTCAGCTGGCCGACTTCGAGCATGTCCATGTCGTTGTAGTGCCCGGCGCTGGCGAACGGGCTGAGGTAGAGATTCTCGGCGATGATGTCCTTGACGGACTTCCAGTTGGCGCGGATGTCTTTTGTCGTGCGCCACGATTCGGCCACGTCCGCGACCCACGTGCCGGGATAGGCCCAGCGGCAGATGTTGAGCCGCACGTCGGTACGGCCCGTCGCCCGGATGGCGTCGGCGATCTCCGTATAGCGCGCGCGCTCGTCCAGCTTGAGCCGCTGGCCGCCGCAGTAATCCACCTTGATGAAATCGAAGCCGAGCTCGTTGAAGTGCAGCTGGCAGTCGGCGGCGTCGTGGCCGTAGAGGCCGCCGCCGATGCCGCCCTTGTCCTTGCCGCCGGAGCCGCTGCCGCCCCACATGCTGCCGCACGTATCGGCGCCGGCGTCGGAATAGATGCCCGCCTTGAGGCCGAGGGCGTGGATGCCGTCCACGACGGGCTTCATGCCGTTGGGGAACCGCTCCGGGTGGAAGCGCAGGACGCCGTCCTCCCCGTGCCCCCAGAAGAAGCCGTCGTCGATGTTGACGTACGTGTAGCCGGCGCGCCGGAGACCGTTTGTCGCCAGGGCCCGGGCGGTCTCGAGGATGATCGACTCCGAGATGTCCACGCCGAACGTGTTCCAGCTGGACCAGCCCATGAGCGGGCGAATCTTCGGGTCGGCCGCCGGCGGGATCGTCGCCTCGGCCAGCAGCCGGGACGCGCGCTCGGCCACGGCCGCGCGGTCGGCGCCCTCGAGGCGCGACAGGTTCACATACGCCTTGCCGGCGTCAAGATCGATCCGGATGCGTTTGGTGCACTTCGGGCAGTCGCGGAATTCCACATCGGCCGGCGCCGCGTACGCGGCCGGCGTCACCAGCGTCAAGCCCAGGACGGACAGGATTGCATTTTTGTTCATGGTTGATATTGTATCGCAAAAACCGGTTGCGTGGCAACGACTTTTTTTGTGTGTCACTGCGCGCGGATGTCGATCCTCCGGAGTCGATGCGCGACGGAAACGCCCTAGCGGACGACGATCACCAGGCCGGGACGCGGACCGCGCCACGTCAGAAGGATCGTCTTGCCCCAGTCGGGAGAATTCGCGTCATAGGTGTAAGCCGTGCCGTCATGCCAGGTCTTGTTCTTTCTCACGCCGTCCACCAGTTCCTCGGTCGTGTAGCAGACAACCTTCTTTGTCTCGCCCTTCTCAACGACGGTCGCGGGGGCCGTGAAAGTATAGCCGCCTTCCACCTTGTAAGCAGTCTCTTCGCCGCCGATGGACACAACGACATTCGTCACCGCCAGCCGTCCGAAGTAGCGCGCCTCGTCGACTTCGCGGTTGTGCGCGAGCTCGTCATCGGACAGCACACGGTCGTAGTAGCGGAAGTAGTTGATCGTGCCCTTCATGTAGCGGTTCGCAGTACCGCCCCAGCCGCCGATGGCGAGCTCGTTGAAGGAAGGTGCGGATATACTATCGTATGATTTGACGTTGGGAGCCGTTGTCGGCTTTTCATCGCCCTGGAATACATACGCCTTCTTCTCTACCGCATCTGTAATAGCATTCACATAGCCTAAGGGGTTCGCTTTGTCGAACGTAAACCGCAGTTCTGGATCTGCCTCTTTACCCTGAATACGGTAATAGAAACTGCCGCCGTAGGTGGACGATGCGAAGGATGCCTGCGCACCGGAGAAGAAAAAGATATGCGCACTGGAAGGCTCCTGCTGGTCGTTCTGTATTGCGTCTGTCAGGAACTGTACCGTATGCGACACCGTTCCAAGTCCTGTGGCAGACTTCACCACAAACTTGCGCGTGCCGTCGAATGTATAGCCGTTTTCACCCCACGCAAGACCCGTCGTCTTGGAAACCGTCGCGTTGCGCGCTTCACCGTCGGTGCCAAGATTCACCCACGTTGTCGCATCGGACTTATGCTCTTCCGTCGCACCGACATTGCGTATGCCGTCAAGGTTAAGCGTGAGTCCCGCCGTCACATAATCGGAAACATCGTAGTCTGCGGCGGTGCGAACACCGTGGACGGCCTTCCAACGCCAGATCAGGCGCACCTTGCCTGTCTCTGTCGTGTAGGCGTAGGAAGAGCCTGTGTATTCAGTTGCCGCGCCCCAGCAATTGTTTGCATCATCCCAAATCTGGATCGCGTAACCCGTCGGCGCGTAGGTAATGTCGTTTAGGGCGGTCACGCTCTCTGGTGCAGTGAAAGTGTAAGAACCCTCAACCTCGTAGGCTCCAGCCTTCTCGTTGCCATCAAGGAAAGAGTAAGTCGACTGCACGAGGACATTCGTGACAATGTAGCGCCCGAAGTAGCGGTATTCATCGACCTTGCGGTTCTGCAAGACCTCGGCAGGCGTCAGCACCTTGTTCGGATAGTAACGGAAACACTTGATCTTGCCGACGAGCAAAGAATCTTTGCTGCTATTATAGCCGCCGAGGAAGATGTTTTGCGCCGTATAGTCCTTAAGATCAGCATCGGACTTGTAGAAACCGTCGGCAAGTTCTCCAGACGACGGAATCTGCACTCCCGACGTAAGTGCGAGTGTTCGCGCGCTCCCGTCCATGATGGCCGTCACGTAGTCATAGTGTTTGTTGGCGTTGAGGGTATAGGGGCGATTCGGTGCCCCGCTCCCGCCTGTACACCAATAGAGCGAATTTACTTTTGGTGTATCTCCTGCCTTTCGAAGGGCAATCGACGAATAATCCCACGCAGTCGCATAAATGTATGCGCACGTTCCATAGATCTGATCATCGACATTGGCGTCGACCAAAGCCTGAATAGAATGGGTAGATGGATTCGCAAGACTGGTGCCTTTCTTGTTGAAGTCACTGTATCCCCTGAAAACGAATCCGTCGGAATCCCATGAGCCTGG
Source organism: Verrucomicrobia bacterium UBA7008 (assembly GCA_002449695.1). Classification (GTDB taxonomy): domain Bacteria; phylum Verrucomicrobiota; class Kiritimatiellia; order RFP12; family UBA1067; genus UBA1067. The sequence continues at coordinate 35,530 of DJXI01000082.1, forward strand.
ATCGCCTGTTGGAATTTTATGCTGGAGCGTGAGCGTCCGGTCCACGCCGTCAGGATCGGTGCCGAGGTTGACCCATGTATTGGCAACGTAGGAGTGAGGCTTGTCGATGCCTTGATTGAGGATGCCGTCGTAAAAGAGCTGCAATCCGTCAGTCACATAGTCTGAAACATCATAATGCTTAAGCTGCCCTTCTCCTACAGGCCGAGAATACTGCCAAGTCAGGCGAACCTTTTCAGATGGCGTAGCAGCATAAGAGGAGCCTTCATGTGGAACGGGCGCATCCCAACCGGTTCCATTCCACGCCTCGAGCGTATACCCGCCGAGAGCATATCGCTTGCCTTTGACCGTACGTGATGTCGGTGCGGTGAACGTGTAGCCATCCTCATCAAGCGCATAGCAGCCGGATGGCTGGTCGCCATCAACGCCTGACAACGTAGTTGCAACAACCACATTCGTAACAGGGAGCGGCGCAGCGCGCCCAAAGAAACGATATTCATCCACGACGCGGTTCCAGGCGACTTCATCATCAGAAAGAGCCTTGCGGTAGAAACGATACGATTTGATCGTTCCCTTAAAGGCCTCGTCTGTACGTTTGTAATGTCCACCAAGGCAAATACCTATTGAGCACGTTCTTTCCTCTGGAGAATATGAAGTGTTCTTGTAATGACCAGTCGTCCCGCCAGTAGACGCGGCTGACCAAGGCGCTTTTATTCCGTCGAACATCACGGCATCATTGCCGTTCAGAATTGCCGTGCCATAGATATAGGCACCACCGGATATTGCGGGACGTGAAGCTGCACCAGCATTCATCGGCGTAAAATACATCGTATTTTGGATGCCGCCAGTGCTTCTCAATCCGATAGATGCGCCGTAGTTCCAGTTTTGAGGGGAGACGGTTGAAGCCGTTCCATCGGCAGCACCGCACACGGGGTAGCCGATGCCGTTTTGATCGGATGCCTTTGCGTCAAGCAGAATCTGGTGAGAGAGAACAGTGGGGATGGTGAAAGCGGCCGATTCATTGAATACGGCGTCCTTTGAGAACACAAAGCCGCAGTCCGTCCAAGCCCCCTTCGATGCCTCAGACTTCCATGCGCCATCAACAAGCGAGTACCGCGTCATGTCATAAGTTCCGGGATTTGCGCAGTTCACCCATTTTGTTGCGGATGGGTTGTGCGGAGCGTTCGGGCCTTGGTTGCGGATGCCGTCGTAGTTGACGACGAGACCGTCCTGGACGTAGTCGCCCACGTCGAATGCCTTGTACGCCGGGTTGTCCCAGTACTTGATGCCGGCGGATGCGGAGATCGCGGCGAATGCGGTTGCGGAAACCGCAACGCTCCTGACAATTATTTTTATAGTTCGCATGGGACTTCCTTTCCTTGTTAGTTTTTAAGCTGTGCGTCCTGTACGTCCTTCGCGGCCGAGACATCTTGCGTCGCATCCGCCCGGACGAACACCCTTCTGAGCGCATCGAGGTAGCCGTAGCCGAAGCGGTCGTCCGGCTCCAGATACGCGCCCTCCGTCCATTCGTTCCACGAATTGACGGTGATCAACTTCGGCAGCGGCGCATCCAGATTCTGCTCCGCCCACGCCTTGACGCGGCGGGCGAAGCGCTCGAACTTCTCCGGCGTGGAGTTGCGCACGATCCGCCGCGTCTCGCTTTTCGGGTAGCGCGCGTTCGTGTCCCAGCCGACGGAAAGATTGGGGAAGTACGTCATGCCGATCTCCTTGAGCGCCTTCTGCCACCGGTCGTGCATCCCGAGCGACAGCTCGCCCCATTCGTCGTAGTCGAGTTCCGGCTGCGTCTCGTCATTCATGCGGTCCCACGTGTTGTCCGTCCAGTTGTAGCTCGTCGCGGAATCGACCCCGAGCGCGACAAGCGCCTCCCGCATGCTTGTCCCCTTGTTGCCGCCGATCACCTGAAGGTGCAGCCCTGGGAAGCCCGCGGCTCTGACGCGCGCGCGCAGGTAGTCAAGCCGCTCCTTCGCCTTTTCGAGTCCGTCCCAAGCGACGAAGCCGCGCAGCGAATAGATCGAGAGGACCGGCTTGCTTTCGATCTTGTAGTAGTTCGGACGCATGAAGTATTTTTCGATCCACCTGTCGACGATCAACCGCCAGTCTGCGTCCGAAATCTTCGCGGGCCACACGACTTTGTCTTTGCCGTCCGCCGTCCCGACATGGTTGTCCCAGAGTCTATCGACATCGTGGTTGGCGTACATGATGTAGAACTTCATGCGTCCCGAATTCTTCGCGCCGAGAAACCCCTTGTCGAGCGCGCCTTCGAGGAACGGCCGCCCGCCGTACCAGTACCAGTCGTAGATGAAGACGTTCACGCCGGCCGCCGTCGCCGCGTCGATCTTGTGCGCGACCGCGACGGGATCCGACTCGTCCGCGTATCCCCAAAGCGGCTTGACCTCTTGACGATCGCCCGGCGTGCGCGTCACGGATTCGTACAGGTTCTGCCACTCGCCCTTGCCGTCGCCGAAGATGCCGAGCTCCGCCCAGCGCGGCTCGTCGTGGTACGCCGGCCAGACGTAGGCGGCCACGTCGCAGCGCGCGGCCGACGCGGCCGCGGCCAGGCCGACGACGGCCGCACAGACGACGCCGACGGTCCGCTGCGTGAGGCGCGGGGCGACCGTCCGGACGTTTTTGACTTTATGATAGAACCGTGATTTCACGCGACAACTCTCTTTGCACCGTGTAATGTATCATAAAAATGGACAACATTCAATATGAAGTTTTGACACGACTTTAGCTTTTTGACACACACCGGAGCGTAATTATGCTATACTTCGCGCCATGAACAAGTTCCTCTACTGCCCCATCAGCCCCATCCAGCGCCAGTTCGGGCTTTATGTGACCGGCGCGGGACATGAGCTGACCAAGCCCGGCGAGCCGTACCCGCACGAATACCACTCGTCCGACTACCATTTCACCTGGCGCAACGGACGGGCGCTCGCCGAATGGGAATACCAGCTTCTCTACATACGCGAGGGCAAGGGAACGATCCAGTTCACGCGCGGCAAAAGCATCGCCCTCGGCGGCGGCTCCGTCATCATCCTCCATCCCGGCGAATGGCACCGCTACCGCCCCGATCCCCGGACCGGCTGGAGCGAAGCCTACATCGGCATCGGCGGCGAATACCTCCGGCACATCGTTTCGAAACCGTTCTTCCCGCAGTCGCCCACCATCATCCGCATCGCGCCGAACGGACGCTTCGACCACGACCTGCTCGCCCTTGTCAACGAGATCCAGACCTCCGGCGCGGAGCACCCCTACACCCTCGCGCTCAAGACCGCCACGCTCATGGCGTCGCTCTGCGAGAACCCGACCGCGCATCACGGGAAGGCCAGCCACCACGTGGCGATCCGCAAGGCCAACCTCTGCATTGCGCACGATCTCGGCAAGACGATCGACTTCCCGGCCCTGGCGGCGCAGCTCGGCATGGGCTACACGCTGTTCCGGCGCTGCTTCCGCGCCTACAACGGCATGGCGCCGCTGGAGTACCAGATCGCGCTGCGCCTCAGACGCGCGATGCACCTGCTGGAAAGCTCCAGCGTCCCCATCGCCCAGATCGCCGAAGAGACGGGTTTCAAGTCGCCCGCCTACTTCTCCAAATTCTTCCACGACCGAACCGGCCTCTCGCCCCTGCGCTACCGACTTTCGCGGAAATAGCCGCTCCGTCCAGCGCGGCCGCCGACTTCGCGCGCGCCGCGTGCGAAAATTTTGCTATACTATCCGCCGGAATGAAACCGTTTTCGCTTCTCGTCAAGCCCGTCGGCGCGGCGTGCAACCTGCACTGCCGCTACTGCTTCTATGCCGATCACGCCGCCGGCGCGATGACGCCCGCGCTCTTCCGGCAGATGCTGGACAGCTACCTCGCGCTCCCCTTCGCGGCCAAGTCGATCGCGCTTCAGGGCGGCGAACCGCTCCTCGCCGCGCCCGAAATCCTCGCCGCGCTCGGCGCCGCGCCGCTCGACAAGTCGATCCAGACGAACGGCACGCTGCTGACCGACGCGCACGCGCGCCGCTTCGCCGCCGAACGCTGGCTCGTCGGCGTCTCGCTCGACGGCCCGCGCGAGCTGAACCGTCTGCGCGGCGACAGCTTCGACGCGGTCGTGCGCGGCATCCGCGCGCTGGAGGCGGCCGACGTCGACTACAACCTGCTGACCGTCGTCTCGCAGGCGAACGTCCGCCACGCCGCCCGGGTCTACCGCTACCTGCGCGACACCTTCCGCACGCGCTTCCACCAGTACATTGAATGCACCGCGCCGTGCGAGACGATCGACGGCGACGAATGGGGCGCGTTTCTCGTCGATCTCTTCGACGAATGGATCAAGGCCGACGCGCACACCGTCTCGATCCGCCTCTTCGATTCGATCGTCTCGCAGATCGTGCGCGGCTACCCGACGCAGTGCAGCGCGGCGGACTCGTGCCGCCAGTATCTCGTCGTCGAGCACGACGGCTCGGTCTATCCGTGCGACTTCCACGTGCGCGCCGACCTGAAGCTCGGCAACATCCAGACGCACACGTGGGAGGAGCTGCTCGCCTCGCCCGTCTACCGCGACTTCGCGGCCGCCAAGACCGCCGCGCTGCCGGACGCGTGCCGCACGTGCGAATTCCGCCGCTTCTGCCAGGGCGACTGCCCGCGCAACCGCCGCGCCGGCCGGCCGATCCTCTGCGCGGGCTGGAAGCGCTTCTTCGCCCACGCGCTCGACCGCCTCGCCGCGCTCGTCTGATCAGCCGCCGGTGATGGCGTCGGTCAGGATCGCCCGCCATTCGGCGAGCCGCGCGGCGGTGTCGCACTCCGCGACGAGCCGCAGATAGGGCTCGGTATTCGATTCGCGGATGTTGATCCACCCTTCGGCGAATTCGAGGCGCAGGCCGTCCATCGTCGCGCGCCCCGTCTCCCGCGGCAGTTTTGCCGCGCTCGCCGCCAGGACGCGCGCGATCGCCGCCTTCTTGTCGGCGACCTTGAAATTGAGTTCGCCCGAATTCGCGTAGCGCGTCGCGATCGGCGCCATCATCTCGCTGAACGTCCGGCCCGCGGCCTTCGCCCGCGCGATCTCGCCGAGAATCCGCCGCGCCGCCAGCACGCCCGAATCGCAGTTGTAGAATTCGCTGAAATAGTAGTGGCCCGCGAGCTCGCCGCCGCACGCGGCCCCGCAGGCGCGCAGCGCCTTCTTGGCGAAGACGTGGCCGACCGGCACCATCACCGGCTCCAGACCGAGCGCGCGGATCGCCTCGATCGCGCCGCGCGACGTGCGCACGTCGTGCAGGATCTTCGCACGGCGGCCCGCCGGCACTGACGCGCGCGCGACGACCGGGATGAGATAGTCCGGCTGGACGAATGCGCCGAGCTCGTCGACGAACATCGCGCGGTCGGCGTCGCCGTCGAAAATGACGCCGCAGTCGAGTCCTTCCGCGCGCACGACCGCCGCGAGCTGCGCGCGCGCCTCGGCCGTGAGCGGGTTCGGCGAATGGTTCGGGAAGCGGCCGTCCAGCGTCTCGTTGAGGATGCGCGCGCCGGGAAAGAGATCGCGCGCGAGAAGCGCCGCCATGCCGTTCGAGCAGTCGACGGCGTAGTTGAGCCCCCGCACCTCGGGCGTCGCCGCCCGCTGCCAGGCGATGTAGCGAGAGTTGAAAGTTGAAAGTTGAGAGTTGAGAGTTGCGGCGGCGGCTTCGCCGCGCTCCCTTCCGACTCTTCTCTCTTCCTTCTCCACTCTCAACTCTTCCTTCTCAACTCTCAACTTCACCTGATCGAGTCCATCCGCGAAGCCGACCGGCACCGCGCCCGCGCGCGAGACCTTCAGGCCGTTGTCGCCCGGCGGATTGTGCGAGGCCGTCACCATCACGCTGCCGTCGTAGCCGTCGGCGGCGGTGAAGAAGTAAACCATCGGCGTCGTGCAGAGCCCCAGCTCCGTCACGTCTGCGCCCGCGGCGGCGAGGCCGCGCACGAGCGCCGCTTCCACGTCCGCGCCCGTCGTGCGGCAGTCGCGCCCGACGAGCCAGCGCGTGCCGCCGATGACGCGCGGCAGCTCGCGGCCCACGCGTTCGACGAGCGCGAGGTCGAAATCGACCCCGAACGTGCCGCGCATGTCGTATGCCTTGAAGAAGCTCATTTCGACTTGACCGTAAGGCCCTCGACGTTCTCGACGACGTCCGGGTAGCGGACACGGTCGCAGGTGACGTTTTCGAGCGTGACGTCGCGGATCGGGCAGCGGCTGTCGCCGTGCAGCTCGAGGAGGTAGTTCGCGCTTTCGACCGACACGTTCTTGAGCGAGAGGCCCTTGATCGGCGTCACGCGCACCTCGTGCGTCGGGAAGTCCTTCCACTGGTAGAGGACGTCCGTCTTGACGCCGACGACCGCCTTGCGGACGTTCTTCGCGGTGCAGTTCTCCATGCGGATGTTCTCGATGAAGCCGCCGCGCCGCTCGTTCGTCTTGCAGTAGAAGAGGTTGAGGACTTCGCTCTCCACCGTGCAGTCGTGCATGTAGACGTTGCGCACGCCGCCCGACATCTCGCTGCCGATGCCGAGGAGCACGTGACCGTTCACGATGCGGCAGTTGCGGATCTCGACGTTCTCCGACGGCCGGCCGATGCGCCACGCATCGCGGTTGCGGCCCGACTTGATGACGACCGCGTCGTCGCCCTGGTCGAAGGTGCAGTTCTCGATCAGCACGTTGCGCGTCGACTCCACGTCCACGCCGTCGTTGTTGTGGCCGTGCGCGTAGACGTCGAGATTCCGCAGCGTGCAGTCCTCGCTCAGCCACAGGTGGATCGTCCAGAACGGCGACTCGCGGATCCTGAACCCTTCCAGGCGCACGTTCTTGCAGCGATTGAACTGCATGAGGTGCGGCCGCACGTTCGAGCCCGGCAGCGCCGTCACGTCGCGCGCCTCGGGCGGCACGTCCTGGAACGAGCACCAGTCGTAGAGCTGCCGCGTCGCGGCGATGTGCGACGGCGGGCGCTGGAACCACGTGCGCCAGAACGCCATCTTCGGCGCGAAGGTGCCGCCGCCGGTGATCGCCACGTTCGTGCAGCCGTAGGCGTAGACGAGCGGCGAAAGCATCTTGCACTCCACGCCCTCCCACGTCGACAGGACGGCGGGCAGGTAGTCGTCGGGGTTGTCGGAAAAGACGAGCCGCGCGTCGTCGGCGAGGTGCAGTTCGACGTTGCTCCGCAGGCGGATCGGCCCGCGCAAATCATACGTGCCGCCCGCGACCTCGACCACGCCGCCGCCGGCCGCCGCCGTGGCGTCGATGCGCGCCTGGAGCGCCGCGCGGGCGTCGGCGGGCGCCGCGTCGGGGGCCGCGTCGGGGGCCGCGTCGGGCTCCAGCGCATCGGCGACGCAATCGACCGTCCACATGAGCGTCGCGCCCCAGAGCGCCAGCGTCGCCGTGAAGACGGTCGAACGCAGGCGGCCGTGCCGCCGGCAGACGAAGAAGAGCGCCGTGAAGACGAGCGCCGCCGCGAGCGATGTCAAGGTCAGCGCGCCCATGACGCGGCCTCCTTCCGGCGCGCGACGTATGTGCTGACGGCGACGAGCCCCGCCCAGGCGACGGTGACGAGCGCGGTCATCGCCACGCCGCGCGTCGCCATTTCGTGCAGCATGTTGCGCACGGCCTCGGGCCCTTCCGCGAGCGCGGTGAGGAACGGCGGCGTGAACGTGACTTCGCCGTGGTAGACGTGCTCGATCGCCAGAAGGAAGCTGCCGCCGAAGAGCATCTTGCCGAGCCAGGGCAGGCGGGCGATGAAGGGATTGCGCCGTGTGGCGGCGGGAAGCGCGGCGGAAGCCGCCGTGGTGACGGCCGCTGTCGCGAGCGGCACGGTGAAACAGGCCATTTGCTGAATTCCTTTCTGTTCGACTGCTGCACGATCGTGCGGACAGGCTGTATTTTACTATATTGCCGCGCGTAAATCAACCCCGTGCCGCGCGTGATTGCGTGCAGCACGGGGGTTCTCAGGTTCGAGGAACCTCGCCTTCTCACCGAAGGCGGATTACGAACGGCCGGTCGTAGCCGACGTAGGTGATGTACACGCCATCGTCTGCCTGCGTCAGCTGATACGTGCCGAACGGCTCGGCGGTCGTCAGCTTCGCTTCAGGCGTCTCTTTAGGAGGCGTGAACTTCGCCATCGTCAGCGTCGAGTCGGCGGACGTCACCTCGGCGTTGCCCAGGCCAAACGCCACGTTGCCGGACGTTTTCGATCCGAACGAGACGAGCTTTCGGGTGATGAGCTTCTTGAGCTTCGACTGCGGGTTGCCGACGGGGAGCTTGACGCGCTTGATGTTGTGTGTGCCCGTGGTGACACCCGCCTCATATTTAACCGATCCCTCCCCCGCAAGAGAGTAGTACACAGTGTTCGCACCGCTCTTGTTGAAAACGAAGTCTGTCTTGAATGTGATGCCATCCTTGGCGGCGACATAGAAATTCACGTCACCTCCGTTGTTCCCGTTGCCGCGCCCTGTAACCACAAGCTGCGAAGAGTCATCTACCATAAATATGCTGCTCACTCCGTCGCCGCTCTGCACTTTGATTAGTGAGCCAATCGTCACACGCACGCCATTGTAGAGACCTAGCCGCAAGTTCCAGCCCTCCAACGCTTCGGAAGCAACTTCCTTGTACCCATCCTGACCTGGGGCCAACTTCACATAAGCGCCATCTATCAGAATGGGCTCCCAGCGGTTGCTGCCGGTCTTTGCCGGCGCGATATTTCCTGTATAACTGGACCAGCGGTTGTTGTTTACGACATACCAGTCGCCGAGCGTTTCCCAAGTGGCATCTTCGGTTCCTCTGAACACATTCGTGAATGTCGCCCAATCGCCGTCCTTCGCCGGATTCGCGCGCCTGGTGTTTGCAATTTCGACTTGAACGACAATCTTGCCGTTTTCTGCCGTCGCGGTCGCAGCTGAATCGGGAGTCTCCCAGTCCGTACCATAGACAGTCAGCGCCCTCGGCTTGGGGCCTGTATAGGGAATCTCAATCAACGACTCGGTCGTATTGGCCAGCACAATCTCAACTGCAAGGCTGCTGCCAGCCGCAAAATTAAGTGTCGGCATGGGATTTGCACGATCTTGTCCAATGCTGACAGTACCGGTGCCGGATATCGCCTTGGCTGAAAAATCGCTCGTACGAATCTTTAGAGCCCCGTTCGCGCCGACATTAAATGTGGCATCTGCAGCAGTCAATGTATTATAGACGTCGACAGAACCAGCCTGAATATCAATTATACCCGACCCTGTGATGGTGGTGTTATAAAGCCAGAACTTGGCGTCGCCGGTCTTCGTCAGCGTGTGTCCACCGAGATTCAACGAAGTTTGCGTATTCCCGCTGTTGATAAGCCCGAAGTTGTAGGCTGCATGAACCGTTGCGTCGCCGGACAGCGTCAAGCCCATCGTCTGCCGATAGCTGTTGCCTATGTCCGCACCTGTATTCTGCAGTTTGCCGCCTCCAGCAAGCGTGAAGGCATTGCAGCTGTCCCTTACGCCGTTCAGCTCAACGGTTCCGGCCACGGTTATCGCCTTGCCGCTTGGCGTCGTGCCGCCGCCAGTCGCGCCAAAGCCGCCAACCGAGCCGAGTTTCAGCGTCGCGCCGCCGGCAACGTCAATGTCCGTCGCGAAGCTGCCGCGCGACTGCACCGTGCCGGAGGAGACAAGCACCTTGCCGGCGCCTGTCACGGGGATATTCAGGATAAGCTCTTCGCTCTCTGGCGCAAATGTGAGCGTCCCGGCGTAATCGCCAAACGCATATCCCGCGACGCCAACCGTCCGCGCGACAGCAACCGAATCAGCCCCCGAGAAGTGGACGGTATCGCTTCCAATCGCATAGCCCGTCACCTCGACGGCCGCATCGCCTTCGCCCTCGGTCCACGTCACCTGCGTGTCGTCCGTGAACACTGTCGTTCCCGCCGGGAGATAGACGTCCCTCCCCGCGCGCGGGGCAACGCGCAGTTGATAGCTGCCGCTCGTGTAGACGAGTTCCGCCGTATGCTCGCGCGCGGCATAGCCGGCGGGCAGGATGCACGTAACGATGCCTTCGGCCTGCTCTTCGGTTTCGCCCGTGAGCGGGATGAGCGTCTCCGAAACATACTGCCAGAGATCGAGCGCCGAGCAGTCGAAGCAGAGGCTCCCGCCATCGGCGATCACCGTCGGGCCGCCGCTGATCGACACGGCGCCGTATTCGTTCGTCACAGTCGTTCCGATCGTCGTGAGACCGTTGTTGACGATCGTCCCCTCCGTGCTCTTTTTGAAAGAAACCGAGCCTTCTCCGCCCAGCGTCAGCGACTCGAGCTGGAGGCTCGCATTGGCCGTCACAACGACGTCATCCTCCGCAGTCAGCTCCGCCGCCGCGCCACCCGCCGGCACATCGTACATGTTTTCTTCATCGCCGGCCTTCATCCACGCGCCGGTGGACGCGAACGAAACCGCGCCCGCCACATCGCGCCGGTACGAGCCGTTCGGCGACGTGTAGGGATACATCTCCTTCAGCTTTTCGATCTGCTTGGCGGAAAGCAGATAGTCGTAGACGAGCAGCGTGTAGATGTCGCCATTCGATGCGCCGGAATATCCATTTGGCAAGCCGCCGAACGCAGAGCCGCACTGGATGCCGCCATGGTCTGCCGTGCCCAGCTGGAAGCCTGCCGTCCTCGTCACCGTTTTCCACTTCATCCCGTCGAGATAGATGGTCAGCTTCGTCCTGTTGTCCGACACGACAAAACCGTAGAAGTGCCGGGCGGTCGCGGCATTGGGAACCGTCATCGTGGTGAGCACCGTGCTGGAGCCTTCGTTTCCGTAGCTGACATCCACCTCGTTCTCCGCCGCGCCCGTGGCAAGGAACAGCGCGTACCGCGCGCCGGAAGCGCTGCCGAAGCTGATGAACATCGTCTTTGTCCCGCTCGGCATCGTTCCCGCCACAGCGGTAGAAAACTCGTTCCAATTGGCCATTTCCGGTTTCATGCTGACCCATGGGCGGGAAGTAAGACTCGAGGCTACTGGATTGTCGTCGCCGTCGCGAATCCAGTTCGCATTGCCGTGGTTAAGTTCGACCGACTTGCGCGAACCCGCCGCCGTGGCGAAGGTGTTGGTGAACGTGAAATCGTAGAGCGCCGCAGGTCCGGTCACCTTGACGTCCGTTCCGTCGCCGCGCGTTGCCGCGCCGTCCACGACGGTCAGCGTCTCTGTCGTGCCGTCGAGCCGCGTCAGCACAACCGTCGAGACTCCGGTCAGACCGGAAACGGAAAGACTGTCGTTCGCGTATTCGGCAACCGTCTCGGTTAGGGCGACGGACGAGCCTTGGCCGAAGACGTAGCCCGACGGAAGCGCACGATCCGCGCCGAGCGTGTAGCGCGTGTTCGCGCCGAGCGTCACCATGCCGGTCACGCCGTCGAGGTCGAGCTTGGTGAGATCGTCGTTGACGACCGTGTAGCCATTCGCGCCCGCGATCGTCAGCGAACCTTCGCAGACAAGCCGCACGGCATCCGTCAGCGCCGCCTCGATCGCGTAGGTTCCGCCGTCTTCAACCGTCACACCTTCGATTCCATCCGGATCGTACGTGTCGACAATCTGGAAGCCCGCAATGCCGCCGCGCGCGCTGTTTGCGTTGTCCGCGCCCTTGATCGTCAGCGTCGAGGAGGTCTGGCCCGTCACGCGAATGGCGTTGCCGCCATACGACATGACGCGCGCCTGCGAATACCCCCAGCGCGTCTCGGTTGTCGAGGTTTCGGCTCCCGCCTGCTGCGTCGTGCCGTTGCTCGCGCTCCACCGATAGGGCGTGCCATTGACGGTCACGGGGCCGAAATAGCGGTTTTCCGTGTCCGTGGCGCAATACACGATCACATCGTATTTTCTGTACGGAACGCCGGTCAGCGTCAACTGTGCGCGATTGCCGCTGTCATCCGCATAGCCGGAGAGTACACACGGCTGCGGCACGTACTCGCTCGCTCCGTAGTAATAGGCGTTGTTCACCGTCTCGTGAAGCGTTATTCCAGACAGTGTCGTCGTCTCTTCCGTTGCGCCGTTCCACTCTTTTATCGCGACATTCACATCGCCGTCGTAGTTGGCATTATTGTCCGCGAGCGCGAGACCATCCTGCGTCCAGGCGGCAGCCGGCACGCGCACGAGCCCGATGTCGCCCGTCGTGTATCCAGACGCATTCTTCGCGGACTGCACATTCACGCTGATGACTTTCCCCGTCGCGCGTTGGGCGTTGTTCGCACCCGCCGACATGTCGCGCACGATCTGAATGGCGCAGATGCCCCACGTGGTGGCGTTTTTCATCGACACCTGAAGGTCGGGCCCTGTCAGCCCCGTCACCTTGAGCGCGTTGCCGCCGAGCGTCAGCGTGTCGCTGCCGACATTCCCCCAAGTAGATTCGTTGTTGTCCGCGACACGCGTGGCGTTTTCGGCCGCGCTGTCGCCCTTGTAGGGTCTGCCGTTTATCAGAACGGCGCGAACGTTCGTCGCCGCGGCATTGCCTGACACGTAGACAATTACATCGTACTTCTCGTAGGGAATGTTCTGCACGACGACAGACGTGAATTCGCCGGCCCCGCTGAGACGCGCGAGCCAGCACCGGCGGAAGACCGGCGTGCGCGAGGCGAGCGAACCGTAGTTGGCCGTGCCGCTTCCCTCGACGGCCCACGTGAACACGACCCCGTTGAGGCTGACGACCTTCTGCGACTCGCCATCCCACGCGACGACGCCGTTTCGGTAGCCGTTGCGGTCGTCGCCGGAGTGAACTACTCCCGTGCGATCGGCTTTGGACGTGTTCTGCCAAGCGTTGTCCGGCAATGTCCCCGCCAACGTCTCGGTCTCGCCATCCCCCGTCATCTTGTGGCTGGAGTCGTTCGAGATGTTCAGGCTGATTATATCCTGCGTTGGATACTCCGCCCGCGCGGCGCCTCCTGCGAACCCGAGCGCCAGCGTGCAAACGAGCGCCATGGAACGAAATTCAGACCGCATCTTCACGACTTGCATGACCACTCCCTTTCCTTTAGGATCACTCTTTTGCGCCTCCCCCCTGTAGAAGGTTCCAAGAGTTATGCCAATATTATAGCACAAACCCTTGTATCTTTGCAACACGTTCCCGCACCTGGAGTTTACCCATTTTTTAGCTTCTACCGATCAAGCCCTCGCCAAAGCCGCCGATTTTTAACTCCGATCAGTGTGGCTCCCGCTACCGCTCCGCCGGTTTGAATCGCTTCGCGCGCCCGACCGACTTCCACCGTTCTGAAAAGAAGTGTGGCCTTCCCGATCCGTTTTCCTGTACAATACAGGGTGCAAAAAAACAAAAGAAAGGAGAAGGCCACGCCGTGAATGATAGCACAATTGCCTTCAGGGCGAAAGAGCAACTTGGAAAATTTCTGGGCAAAGTGTTTACCCATTTTTCAAGGCCGAAGCAGAAGTTCATGGCCGACATGCTCTACGGGATGCAGGCCTCGGGCGACACGCAGCTCTCGTCAATCATGCGCGCGATCAACGACGACCCCGGCATGCGCCATGCCGTCGAAAAGCGACTGAGCCGCAACCTCGCCGACGAAGGCCTGTGCGCGGCCGTCAGCAAGGCCGTCCTGTCCGAAGGCGCCAGGCACGTGAAGGACGACACGCTCGTCCTCGTCGACCCGACCGAGATCAAGAAGGAATACGGCTACCGCATGGAGTACATCTCGCGCGTCAGGGACGCGAGCAGGTCGTCGAAGGAGGACAGTCCCGTGCTCGTCAACGGCTACCACGGGTGCATGGCCGTCGCCTGCCAGCCGGGGAAGCGCAAGACGATCCCGCTCGCCCTCGAGCTCTGGTCGCCGCGCGCGCCCGGGCACACAAGCGAAAACGACGAGGTGCTCAGGATCATCGCGATGGTCATGGCCGCGACGGGAGGGAAAGGCATCATAGTCTACGACCGGGGCGGCGACAGGCCCGCGTTTTACAGTGCTTTCGTCGAGAACGGATGGGATTTCATCGTCCGGCTCAAGGCGCGAAGCGTCCTCTCGTGGAAAGGCCTGCACGAAATCCACGAGCTCGCCAGGCAGTGCACGATGCGCCACCGCCACCACGTCACCTTCGACTCGCACGGCAGGGAATGCAACGTGCAGATCTCGTTCGGGGCGATGCCGGTAAGGCTTCCGATGCACCCGGAGAAGGAACTGCACATGGTTGTCGCGAACGGCTTCGGGGACGCGCCGATGATGCTCCTGACGTCGCTCCCAGTCAACGGGTCGTTCGAGTCGATGTGGCGGGTCGTCGAGGGATACCTGAGCCGCTGGAGGATCGAGGAGACGATCCGGTTCGTCAAGCAGTCGTACGGCTTCGAGAACATCCGCGTGCTGTCGTACGCGGCCATCCGGAACATGGCGTCAATCGTCCTTGCGACGACGTACTTCGCCACGACGTGGCTTGGACGGCACGTGAAGCGCGAAGTCCTCGCCGAGCACCTCAAGGCCCTGTCGCAAAGGCTCGGCGACGAGCCCCAGTTCGCAAGCTACGCCATCGCGGCCGGAATCAAGAGGGCCTTCACCCGCTTCGGGAAATGGTGCCGCAGGATCATCGACCCCGAACCGGACCCCGCAGCCGAGGAGACGATGCCCTATCTTCCAGGATTCGGCGAGCTGTTCGCGCCAGACACCTGCTGACATCGGTGTCGGGCGAATCAAGAACCGCGAAGCACTGCCCTTTCGGCGGAGCGGTAGCGGGAGCCATACCGATCGGAGTTTCTTCTTTCCAGGAAAAAAAACGTCCATTTCACTTACGAAAATGCGTCTCACCCTTTATTAACAGGGGTAAGATGCACTTTGACTGTCAAAAAATGGGTAAACTCCAGGTTCCCGCACGAAACTGCGCGCCGGGCGGACAAGCGAAACGGTAAAACAAAACACAAGGAAAGCCCCGGCCGAATCACGGCTCAGCGGTGATAGAGCGAAGAAGCAAGGCAACAGGCTTTCTCAAAAAGCATGGAGGCCTTCCCGCAAACGCGAAAAAGCCTCCTCCAGATCGCAATGACGCGATCAGCGGAAGCGGATGATGAAGGGATCGGGGCAGATCGCGCCCTTGATCAACCGCACCTCCGCCTCCGTCAGCGCCGCGTCATACACGCGCCAGTCGTCGAGATAGTAGCCGTCCGCGCCGACCTTGCTGCCGCCGGTCGCACCGCCGTGGAACGAGCCGAGCTGCCCCTGCTGCCCGATCGCAAAGGAAACCGTCTTGTCGGTCGAAGCGGAGAGGTTGTCAACATAGAGCGTGGTTCCGTCCGCATTGGCGACGACCGCGAAGAAATGCCAGCCCTTTGTGAGATCGGACGTTACTTGAAGCATGAGATTCGTCTCTACAGTTCCAGACGTACTGCGGGCGACAACGGCGGCGGTCGTGCTATTCACAGCAATCAGCCCCATCGCAGGGTTGCTGTTGTTCGTGTTGCCAAGCCCCCACAGAATCACACCCGTCTCCTTCATCTTCGCGACTGTCGTAACCGTAACTTCGCCGACGGCGAACGGCGAAACGCCAAGAATGTTCGTATCCCAGTACGGTGTGTAGCCGGGAGTACGGATTCGCACAGCCTTGCCTTTGCAGCCATTCACAAACAGGGGATCGCTGTTCTCCCCGAATCCGGATATCTGCGTACGGGAATCCGGCGCCTTGCCTGTATCAATCGCCGCGCCGTTTTCGAAATCGTAGTGCAGGAACGGGTTGGACAGCGCATCACCGACCGTCGTCGTCACGGTGTTGCCGCTGATGGTCGTCGTATAGCGTCCGCCGGCCTTGACCGCGATCGTCTCAGCCGTCAGCTCCGTCGCAGAAGGTGCCGTGAAGAGCGTCAACTCCTGCCCAACGGTAAGATTGGCCGCATCGATGTTGGACGTGTCGACAGCAGGTACAAATCCCGACGGCAGGTTCCAGCTCGACGCCGTGGTACCCGAGGCGGAAGGCTTGAGCGTCAGCGAACCGATTGCCGAAGGAGCAGTCCCGAGGTTTATTGTAGCGCAGCCCTTTGCGACGACATCTACCCCCGTGAGGTTAGAAGCCGTCGAAACGAGACCGAGCGTGACGCCATCCGCGATGAGTGTTCCCGTAGTCTGGGTTCCACTGGCTGTATTGGCGTTGACGATCGGGAAATAGCCCGCGCCGGAAACTGTAAGCGTATGCCCGTTGAGCGCCAGCACCGAAGCAGCATGGCTGGAATTGACGATTCCCCAACCATTGTTCGAAAGCTCTGCTTTCACCATCGCATCAGCGGCAATCGTGAGCGAAGCCGTCTGGCGGGAGTTCTGACCAATCTCCGAACCGGAATTGTAAAGCGCGCCCTTGTAAACTCCGCTCTGTGCGTCACATACGCCCTTGCCGGAGATTGTAATCGCATAGCAGGCGTCAGCGGTATTGGCGAGGTCGAGACTACCGCCGTCTTCAACGACAATCCGCGAGAGATTGGCAATGGCCTGTCCATAGTTGTTCTTGCCGTAGGCCTGACCGCCGATTCCCGTCTTGATGGTTCTTGCCTCGCTGCCGGACTTGACCGTCAGACCGCCGGTAAAGGTGTTGTTCGCATTGAACGTAACAGCGCCGTACGTCTCCACCGCACCCGCGCCAGAGATGGGAGTCGATTCCGTTGTATCCTTCAGGCGGAGTACGGTTCCGCCATCAAGGACTATGCTGGTCGCAACAATCTTCGAATTCGGCGCAAGCGTTGCACCACCGTTCAAATACAGCGTGCCGACGGTGAAGGAACCCGCACCCGAGAACTCAACAACGCCGGAACCGGAGACCGTCAGGGTCGCCGCCTCGTATTCGCCTGCAATCGTGAGCGCGGCGTCTCCCATCACCTTTATCGCCGTATCCTGCGTCGACTCCGGCAGGCCGAACGTCCAGTTCTCTGCCGTGTCGAAAACGAGGTTGGCCTCAACGTTCCAGGTGTTGACGGGCGGGTGCACGGTAATCGTGCCGGCCTCAGCGTCATACTCGACGTTCGCGCCGGAAAGGACGGTTGTGCCGTCGGTGTCGTAGAGAACGACAGAGGCAGGATTGGCCGCAACCTTGAGAACCGGCAAGTCCGCCTTGCTCGCCATGACGACCGCAAGTGCGCCAGCCGCGTCAACGGAGATTTCGCCTTCAGGGCGGTTCGTGCCGAGGTTAAGCGTGACACCGGGACCGACCGAAATATCGCCGGAGCCGTTGACCGTGCCGGTAAGCAAAACGGTCGCCGCGGAAACATCGTTCGCCTTCGTGAACGCAAGGGTCGTATTCGCACCAAGCGTCATTGCCTGCGAAATCGGCAGCGTCGCGGCTGAAGCGCTTATCTCGGAATTGCTTCCTACGGCGACAGGAATCGTGGTCGATGTGCTGTAGCTCGTAATGCCGACAGCACCTAGAACAAGCTTGCCGCCGTTCAGGTTCAGCCGGTTCGTTCCAGAAGCGCTGGCCGACGCCTTAATGCCCTTGGCCGTGAAGGTGCCGCCGTTGATGTTGATTGACTGGTTGTTGGCCGTCTTGCCGACGAGGACCTGGCACGTGGCATTGAATGCGGCGGAGTCCTGGATGATGAACGTGCTCGGGCCGTCCCAGTGTCCGAACATGATGGAGGCCTGGTTGGAGTCCACGTCGCGTGTTCCGGTCACATTCACCACCGAGTTGTCCTTGAGCATGAACGTCGCGCTGCGCCCTGCCGCGCCCTGGGACAGCACAAAGGACTGCGGATTGCCTGTATTCACGCCAGCTGTTATGGAGGACTGACCGGCGACAATGTATGTAGCGGCACCCACGCCAAGACTGTTCGAGTAGGTCGCCGTGGCATTTGTGAACACCACAGTCGTCGCCGTCGAGCTGTCAGAGGCTGCGAGGTAGTACGTGTCGCCCGCCGTTCCATCCAGCACGGCGGAACCACCGTTGTGGCCGATGGCGACGCTCGTCTCCTGACTTCCGGCACCGGCCATGTAGGTGCTGCCAAGCGTCGACGAATTGATCGACGGCGTCCTGTAGAGATACGTGACGGAAGCGGAAATCGTGTCGATGCCGATGCCGTCGTTGGCGAAAACGAGGGGAATGGCCGACGAAATCGAACTCGCCGTGAATGTGACGTTGTTCGCCTGGTCGGGGATGATCTTCAGCGATCCTTCGCCGTTGACCGTAATCGCCGAAAGCGCCGCCGTCTCATCAATCGTAAGCTCGACATCGCCGGCAACGTTGATGACAACGTTGCCCGACGTCGGCGCAGTCGCGACGTTCCAGTTCGCAACCGTCCAAGTCGCCTGCGTCGTTTGTCCTGCCGTGCCGACCGTCATCTCCGGCGCGGTGCTCGTGCCGGCGGGCATGATCTGAATCGCCGAAATGCAGCCGCGCGCGTTGTTGCCGCTCGTGCCGCCTGCAATTGAGAGCGGACCGGAAAGCCCGTTGACGCGCAGCGTGTTCGCGCCATAGACCGCCTTGCCGGCCGCGGCGGAGGCGAGGCCCCAGGTCGCGGTGTCGGAACCAGTGGTGGTCGTCTCTCCCGCCGTGGCATCCCACGTGTAGATCGTCCCGTTGACCGTCTTGGCCTTGAAGCTCTTGGAGGAATCGTCCGTCGAGCAGTAGATGATGAGGTCGTATGTCTCGTAGGGAACGGAAGACAGCGTTATGCTGACGTTGCCGCCGTCGTCGAGGTACCCCTGGATGAACGTGCCTGCCGTAAGGCCGTCCGTCTCGGCATAGACGTTGTTCGCCTTCCACGTCAACAGGGAAAGGCCGTCCGCAAACATCGCCGTGGACGAACCCGACGGCGCGTAGGCGTCCTTGTACCACGTTCCGATTTCAAGCGCGAGCACCGTATCGGCGGCACCGTCCGTGTTGCCCTGCCCGTTGCGTCCGCCGTTCGCGTTGAAGTTGAAGCCCACGACACCAGGCGTAAGCCACGAGCGGAGAAGCGCGCCCTGCACGGCGAAGCTGACGGCAGAGAAATACGAGGCGTCGGGCTGGGCATTGGCGGAGAGCGTGATCGTGCCGGAGGAGGCGACTTCCACGGGAACGGACGCTACGAAGGCGGTGTCGACGTCAATCTCGACGCCATCCGCCACAGAGAGGATGATTTTCGAGCCCGATGACGCAGCAATCAGGGTATTTAGCGCAGAGACGGTCGTATTGTCGTTGACCGCAATCGTATCGATGTCGGACGGAAACGCATATCCCAGAATCTCGGCTTCGCTCAAGGTCGAGCCGAAGACCGCCATCTGGGAAATGGTCCAACCCGTGGCCGGAGAAAGCGTCGAACTTGCCTTTTCATAGATGCCGCCAAGCGAAAAGCCCTTGTAGTTCGTATTTGACGCCTTGAGCCCCGTGTGTCCGTAGCGTTTCACAAGGGTACGCGCGCCCGTGCCGGCATCAGTCACGATTTCATAAACGAAAACGCCGCCAGATGTCTGGATGTTGATGACGATGTCCGTTCCCGCTGAAAAGGGATCGGCGACCTGCACGCCGCCGTCATTGTAAAATGCGTTTTCCCAAATGCCGCGCACGGCCGCGTTGTTTGCCGCGAGACTGACGCCGACTTTGTTGTACGAGGCGTCGCCATTACCGCCGCCCAATATGTTCTGATGCAATGAAAGGAGGTACTGGTTGTTGGCGTTCGCAAGGTCCAGCCCCGAGCAGCGGATGATAAATGTGCAGTTATTGAGCGAGTTGTTAGGCCCCGTGTAGACCACGCCGCCCGTCGCACCGCTGGCGATCGTAATTGCGTTGTTCTGAATGGTGTTACCATTCTGCGCCGCCAGCGAAAAGCTGCCGAGGCTGGTGTTGGCTCCGTCCCAGACGGCGACCGGCGTGGCGGCGTAAGTAGTGAGCGTCAGCGTCGCGAAAGCGGCGGCGAATACTGGAGTGAGTTTCGTCTGCATGTTGTCCCCCTTTTTTGTGGGTGCTCGTCCGGCACCCTCCGCCGAACGGATGGCACCATTATAGCAAATCTTTTTGAACTTCGGCAAGCGGCAAATTACTTGGAGGTTCCCCAAATTTTTCTCCGCTGGCGAGGCGTTGCGACGGCCTGCGCGTTTTTGAGCCGGCATTAGGGGGAGGGCCGACCGCCGTGTCGGCCATGACTGGGAGAAGCGGCGTCTCTAAATCCGAGATAAGGATGAACCACACATGACTGGGGGAAGCGGCGTCTC
>DJXI01000029.1:0-6551 GCA_002449695.1 Verrucomicrobia bacterium UBA7008
CTCAAAAAATGGGTAAACTCCAGGCAAGTGCAATTAGATTTTTCAAAACCATGAAATTTGGTGGCCAAGGCCGGGATCGAACCGGCGACACGCGGATTTTCAGTCCGCTGCTCTACCAACTGAGCTACCTAGCCACAGTGCAGAAGGTTGAATGGTAGGAGCGCAGGGATTCGAACCCTGGACCCAGTGATTAAGAGTCACTTGCTCTACCAGCTGAGCTACGCTCCCATTCACCTGCTTTGGGAAACAGTGGAGCGAGCTAAGGGACTCGAACCCTCGACAACCACCTTGGCAAGGTGGCACTCTACCAACTGAGTTAAGCTCGCTTGTGCTTTGCTTTGTCACCCAAAACGAGACATAGTATATCACAATTCGGCGGCGCTTGACAAGGGGGTATTTTGAAATTTTTTTTCGCGCGCCGGACTTGGCGCGGCGGACGGAATATGATACAATGCACGGATATGAAACGACAGATCATTCTTACGGCGGCCGCGCTGGCGGCACTGACGGCAACGGCGAAGACATCGACGCCGCGTGGGTTCACGGACGATTTCGACGGCGCGCTCGCGCGGGCGAAGGCGGAAAACAAGACCGTCGTCGCGGCATTCTCGGGCAGCGACTGGTGCGGCTGGTGCAAGCGGCTCGAAAAGGAAGTCTTCTCCAAGCGCGCGTTCCTTCAGGAGGCGACCAACCGCTACGTGCTCGTCTACATCGACCAGCCCTCGGACGAATCGCTCCTCTCCGCACATGCGGCGAAGCAGAATCCGCAGCTGATCGAGAAGTACGACATCCAGGGCTTCCCCACCGTGCTGCTGATGGACGGCGACGGCAAGGTTCTCGACAAGATGGGCTACGAGCGCGGCGGCCCGGAGAACTACCTGAAGCTCATCGAGTCGACGCTCGCCGCGCTGCCGTACGTCGCGGAGTGGATCGAGCCGATGACGCAGCGTTTCGATGCCGTCTACAAGGAGCTGAACCGCGGCGGGAAAACGGCCCTGAAGCTGGACGGCGTGCGCCGGGCCGACGAGGTGAAGCCGCACTTCACGCGCGCAGCGGACGCGCTTGAAAAGCTGATCGCGGAAGAGCGCGCGAAGGACGTGCCCGCGCCGGTGAAGGCGAAGCGCGCGGTCCTGCTCGACGAACAGGCGGAGATCGTGCAGGAGTTCCGCAAGATCGCCGCCACGCCGTCCGAGGAGCTGCTGCGGCAGATGCGCTAGGTCCGGCGGGCTACCGGAAGAGCGTATAGCCGACGAGCCCGACCCATTCCTTGACCGCAATGCTGTTGCGTGCGAGCGCGTCGGCCGTCGGCAGGAAGTCCCTGAACCGCCACGCGGCCTCGGCGACCATCGTCATCTCGAAATCGGCGGCGACCGGCGTCACCTTGAGCCCCGCGCGCTCGAACAGCATCCGCGAACGCCGCATGTGCCACGCGCTCGTGACGAGCGCAACGTGCGTGACGCCGCTCGCGGCGATCATCTGCGCCTCATCCTCCGTGATGCGCGCGTCGGGGAACGAGACGAACACCCCTTCCGGCACACCGCACTCGACCATGAACGGCACCGTGCTCGTCGCGACGCCGCCGCCCGAGACGGAAATGCGCACCGCCTCCCTCCCCGCGTCCGTCATCGCCTTCCAGAGCTTCACGCCCTGCCAGACGCGGTCCGCGTTGGCGTTCATGTCGTAGGCGCCGCACCGCTCGTGGTGCGCCATGCCGCCGCCGAGGACGCAGATCATCTCCGCATCCGGCACCGTTTCGATCGTGCCGCAGGCGACGGCGGGCGACGACGGCA
The DNA here is from genome assembly GCA_002449695.1 of Verrucomicrobia bacterium UBA7008. GTDB lineage: Bacteria > Verrucomicrobiota > Kiritimatiellia > RFP12 > UBA1067 > UBA1067. Next base: position 1,791 of record DJXI01000029.1, read on the forward strand.
GGAATTCCCTTTCGAGCGGCGGGCCGATGAGCCGCGTCACCGCGCCCGTCGAAAAGAAGTAGAGCGCCGCGACGGCCGCGCCGCCGCAGATCCACGCGAGACGCCGCCACCGCCGCAGCGCCGCGACGGCCGCGAGCGCGAGCAGGACGAAGACGAGACCCAGCGGGCTCAGGAAGAAGCCCACGAACTTGTTGACGCAGTAGACGATGAGTGAAGCGATCATATCAGCGGATTTGACAGGAAAGGAACGGGTCGCGCGCCGCGACGTCGGTGCCGCGGCTCCAGGCGAAGACAATCTGCTCGGCCGCGGCGCGGTCGGCGGCGGTGAGCGGCGTCGCGTACGCCGGCACGAGCGCTGTCGGCCCGACGACGCCCGCCGGCGGATAGAGGAGCACGTCCGCGCCCGCGCGCCGGTCGGCGAGGATCGCGTTCTCGCGCGCGTCGCGGCCGAGAATCACGCTCGCGCCGCCCGGCAGGCGGAAGCGCCGCCCGACGTTCAGGAGCCGCACGAGCCGCAGGTCGTCGAGCCCTTCATGCTCCATCAGGTCGCGCAGCTTGCGGCCGTACGCCTCTTCGGTCAGCTTGCAGCCGCCCGCGGGCGAGGGATAGTCGACGAGCCCGTAGTGCGCGGCGAGCGCGATCTGCGGCTCGCGGCGGCGGCCCGACAGCGCCAGCAGCTTCGTGCGGTCGAGGAGCCCCTCCGTCTCGGGGATCGTCGGTTCGAGGAGCTGCGCCGAAAGCGGGCGCACGAGCCGCCCCTTCAGGCCCGAATCCTTCTCCACGACGCCGAGCGACTGGCGGTTCTGGCTCATCGGCCGCTGGTTCAGCACTTCGCCGGTGGAGACAAAATCGAATCCCCGCTCCCGCATCAGCTCGCCCGCGCGTCGGATCATCGTCGCGTGGCAGTCGATGCAGGGGTTCATCGCGCCGCCGAAACCGTGCGGCGGATGTTTGATGAGCGCGATCTCGTCGGCCGTGAAATCGACGACGTGCAGCTTCAGCCGAAGCTGTTCCGCCGCCTGGCGCGCCGACGCCGCGCTGAAAAACGGCGTCTCGAAGCAGACGCCCTCCATGTACGCGCCCGCGTCGCGCAGCACGCACACGCCGAGGCGCGAATCGAGCCCGCCGCTGATGAGCGCGAGGCCCCTGGGCTGACGGTCCATCGCGCGCGCCTACCGGAGTTTCGCCGCCGCCGCCGCGATCGCGCGGCAGACGGCGCGCGAGGTGATCGTCGCGGCGGTGATCGCCTCGATCTCGCCGCCGTCCTTCTTCACCTTCAGCGTCGTGGCGTCCCTGCCGCCGAACTGCGTCTGGAACTCGGGCGTGTTGAGCTTCATGCCGAGGCCGGGCGTTTCCGCCGCCGCGAGCGTCTTGTAGCAGACGACCGTCTTCCGGTCCGCCTGGAAGCCGACCATCAGCACGACATCGCCGCCGTAGCCGCCCGCGTCCGCGCCCGTCACGGCGTAGCCGACGATTGCGCCGTCCGCCGACTTGCCGACGAACACGCCGCCGTCCGTCTCCGCCACGTCGGCGACGCCGGCCGGCATCACCGCGCGCGCGGCGTCGACCGTCTTCTGGACGAGCATCGCCGCGATCGGCTCCTTCGTGATCGTGTTGACGTAGGCGAGCACCGCCGCGCAGACGCCCGCGATGACCGTCAGGCTCACCACCAGACCAATGATCTTCTTCATCTTACTTTCCTCCAAACGGCTTCGGCTGCGTCCAGCGGTTGATGAGCGGCGTGACCGCGTTCATGATGAGAATCGCGAAGCTGCATCCTTCGGGGTACGAGCCGAAATGGCGGATGAGCATGCAGAGGAGGCCGCAGCCCGCGCCGAAGATGAGCTTGCCCTTCGCGGTCGTCGGCGAGGTCACGTAGTCCGTCGCCATGAAGAACGCGCCGATCATCACGCCGCCCGTCAGGATCTCGACGTGCGCCGGGGCGCGGCCCGTCACGAGCGCGTAGACGGCGACCGTCGCGAGGAACGCGGCCGGGATGTGCCACGTGATCACCTTGCGCCACAGGAGATACGCCGCGCCGAGCGCGAGCGCGAGCGCCGAGACTTCGCCGATGCAGCCGGGCATGTTGCCGATGAGCAGGTTCCACGTCGACGGCACGTCGGCGAGGGCGCCCGCCTTGACGGCCGCGAGCGGCGTCGCGCACGTGACCGCGTCCACGTTCGGGCGCGGCGCGAGCCACGTCGTCATCGGGCCCGTGAACGAGATGAGCATGAACGCGCGCGCGGCGAGCGCGGGGTTGAACGGGTTCATGCCGAGCCCGCCGAACACCTGCTTCGCGACCGCGATGGCGAAGACCGAGCCGACGACCGCCATCCAGAGCGGCAGCCCCGCCGGCAGGTTGAGCGCGAGGAGCAAGCCCGTCAGCACGGCCGAGAGATCGCCGATGGACGACTCGCGCTTCATCGCGAGGCGGCAGAGCGCTTCGGTGACGACGCACGTCGAGACGCACACGAGGATCGTCCAGACGGCCGGCAGGCCGAAGTACCAGATGCCCATCGCCGTCGTCGGCAGCAGCGCGAGGATGACGTCCAGCATGATGCGCGAGACGGAGATGCGCGCGTGCGCATGCGGGCTGGAGCTGAGGATGTAGTGATCGCCAAGTTCTTTCGGTTTCATGTTACTTCGCCTCCTTCCGGGCTTCCGCCGCCTTCTTCTCCTCCTCGGCGGCCTTGGCCTTCGCCGCCGCCGCGCGCTCCGCCGCCTGGCGGGCGCGGATGGATGCCTTCGCCTTGCGGCAGAACTGGGTGATCGTCCGGTACGACGGGCAGCTGAAGCTGCACGCGCCGCATTCGATGCACGTCATCACGTGCAGCGCCTCGGCCGCCGCCACGTCGTTCGCCTCGACCGCCTTCGAGATTTCGGCGGCGTTGAGGTTCATCGGGCACGCGCGCACGCACCGGCCGCAGTTGATGCACGCGCCCGACGCATACTGGAAGACGCGCCGCCGCGTCAGGAAGAGAAGCCCCGACGTCGTCTTCGTCGTCGCGATGTCGAGGTTCGGCACCGCAAAGCCCATCATCGTGCCGCCGGAGATCACCTTCGCCGCCGGCTCCTTCAGGCCGCCGCAGAACGCGAGCAGGTCCGCGTACTTGGTGCCGCACGGCGCGAGGATGTTCTTCGGGTTCGCGACCGCGTCGCCCGAGACGGTCGTCACGCGCTCCAGAAGCGGCTCGCCCTTCTCCACCGCGTCGGCGATCGCCGCGACCGTGCCGACGTTCTCCACGACGCAGCCGACGTCGATCGGCAGCGCGGGCGGCTCCGGCACCGTGCGGCCGACCGTCGCGTAGATCTGGTGCTTTTCGCTGCCCTGCGGGTAGAGGACCGGCAGCACGACGATCTCGACGTTGCCGTCGATGTCCGCGAAGGCGCGCTCCATCGCCGCGATCGCCTCGGGCTTGTTCGCCTCGATGGCGATGCGCACGGCCGGGCCGCCGAGGATCCTGCGCATGATCTCCACGCCGACGCGGATGCGGTCGGCGCGCTCGAGCATCACGCGGAAGTCGGCGGTGAGGTACGGTTCGCACTCCGCGCCGTTGAGGATCAGGTATTCGCAGCGCTTGCCGGGCGGCGGATTCAGCTTGACCGCGCTCGGGAAGCCCGCGCCGCCCATGCCGCAGATGCCCGCCTCCTCCACGCGCCTGAGGAGCTCCTCGCGCGCGGCCGTCTTCCAGTCCAGCGGCGGCAGGGCGACGGCCGCCGGCTCCGCGCCTTCCGGCGGCGGGACCGTCGTATCGAGAATCACCGCGTCCGCGAGGCCGCCCGCGGGGCCGGGGCGCTTCTCGACGGCCTTCACCTTGCCGTCCGCGCTCGCGCGTACGCACACCGAGATGAAGCCGTTCTTCTCGCCGATCAGCTGGCCGCGCCGCACGAAGTCGCCGGGCTTGACGAGGCACTTCGCCGGTGCGCCGAGGTGCTGGCTCATCGAAATGACGAGCTCGCCGGGCAGCGGCAGGCGCTCGATCTGCTCCGCGCGCGCCAGCTCCTTGTTGTAGTCGGGATGCACCCCGCCCTTGAACTTGAATGGACTGTTGACTGTCTTCATAAATCGCTCCCTTCCTCAGTGCCCGCTCTCGAAGTGCGCGTCCTCGCTCATGCACTTGGCGGGGCATTTCGCAACGATCTGGCCGTCGGTCGGCGGATTCGCGTAGTTGACCTTCGCGAGGAAGCCGTCGAAGGTGAAGTGGCCGGCCTCCTTGCCGCCGGAGTTCTTCTCGCACAGGTGGCAGCCGAGGCAGCCGACGCCGCAGACCTTGCGCACCTCCGGCCCGCGCACGGGGTTGTTGCAGAGGACGTGGATCGTCGCCGACGCCGGGACGAGCTCAATCAGCCCCTTCGGGCAGACCTTCACGCACTTGCCGCAGCCGATGCACAGGCGCTTGTCGACCTTCGCGAGGCCGTCGTGGATCGAAATCGCGTTCTGCGGGCAGACGTTCGCGCACGCGCCGTAGCCGAGGCAGCCGTATTTGCAGCCCTTGTCGCCGCCGGCCGTCGCCGCCGCGATGCCGCAGTCGCAGATGCCGTTGTAGTCGCCGACGCGGATCGCCTCCGAGCGCGTGCCGCAGCACTTGACGAGCGCGACGCGCTTTTCGGTCGCCGTCGCCGCCACGCCGAGGATCTTCGCGATCTCGGCCGCGCAGGCCGCACCGCCCGCCGCGCACGCGCCGTTCGGCGCGGTGCCCGCCACGAGCGCGCGCGCGTAGCCGTCGCAGCCCGGGAAGCCGCAGCCGCCGCAGTTCGCGC
>DJXI01000029.1:6613-6839 GCA_002449695.1 Verrucomicrobia bacterium UBA7008
CGCAGCCGCCGCAGTTCGCGCCCGGCAGCACCGCCGTGACCATGCCGATGCGCGGATCCTCCTTGACGCTCAGGTATCTGTCGGCGATGGCGAGCGTCACCGCCGCCACGAAGCCGATGCCCGCGATGCAGATGATTGCAATTGTCATTTGTTCCAGTCCTTTCTTGTCGAAATCTTGTCGTGTCGTCCGCGCGAGAGGCGGGCGCGCGGCGAGGGCGCGCGCCCG
>DJXI01000029.1:6899-7158 GCA_002449695.1 Verrucomicrobia bacterium UBA7008
CGCGGCGAGGGCGCGCGCCCGGGCGGACGGCCGCCTCAGTACGGCAGCTTCACGAGGCCCGAGAATCCCATAAACGCGAGGCTCAGGAGCCCGCCCGTCACGAGCGCGACGGCGATGCCGCGGAAGCAGCGCGGCGGATCGGCGTGGGCCAGCTTTTCGCGGATGCCCGAAAAGATGAGCAGCGCGACGCCGAAGCCGAGCGCCGCCGCGAACGAGAAGAAGACGGCCTCGCAAAAGCCCGTGCCCTGCTTGCAGTTGA
>DJXI01000029.1:7237-10304 GCA_002449695.1 Verrucomicrobia bacterium UBA7008
ATCGTGAGGATCGTCACGCCCAGCACCGCGCAGTTGGTGGTGATGAGCGGCAGGAAGATGCCGAGCGCGGCGTGCAGGGGCGGCAGGAAGCGCTTCATCGCGATGTCGATGAACTGCACGAGCGAGGCGATGACGAGGATGAACGCGAGCGTGTGGATGTAGCCGAGGCCGTTCGGCTGCAGCAGCCAGTGGTCGAGGCACCACGTCACCGCCGAGGCGATCGTCATCACGAAGATGACCGCGCCCGACATGCCCAGGGCCGTCTCGGTCTTCTTCGAGACGCCCAGGAACGGGCAGCACCCCAGAAAGCGGCTCAGGACGAAGTTGTTGACGAGAACCGCGCCGACGAGAAGAATTAAGTATTTGCTCATGACGGCAAAATTATATCAAATTCCAGTTGCGCGCGCAAATGCACACCGCAGATTTTGTGATATACTATCCGCCGGATGAACGACGCGCTCGAGAAATTTGCGTCCGTGTTTACACCCCCCGGTCCGGCGGCCGACGGGGCGGTGGCCATTCCGTCGCTGACCGGCGCGGCCGATGCATTTGTCGCGCGCACGCTCGCGCTCCGCTCCCGCTCCGTCGTCCTCGCCGTCACGCCGGGCCTGCCCGATGCCGACCGTCTCGTTGACGATCTGCGGCTCATCACCGCGCGCGACGCGATCCGCCTCTTCGAATTCCCGCCGCTCCTGGACGGCGAGAAGTCCGCGCTCGGTCTGCGCCTCAAGACGATTGCCGCGCTGCGCGCCTACGACCTCGCGCCCTACCCCGCCATCGTCGTCGCGCCCTTCCCGGCCCTCGCCACCCCCATCCCCGCGGGGTCTGTCCCCACGATTTCGCTCTCCCTCGCGGGGTCTGTCCCCACATCTGCGGGGTCTGTCCCCACGGGTGGCGCAGGGCCGCGCGCGGGGTCTGTCCCCACGCGTGCGAAAATAAAATTTAGCGAATTTGTTGAAAAACTGGCGAAAATAGGCTATAACCGCGTCAGCACCGTGGAGCAGGAAGGCGACTGGAGCGTGCGCGGCGGCATTATCGATGCGTGGAGCCCCGGCGAGGAGTTCCCCGTCCGCGCCGAATTTTTCGGCGACGACCTCGAGTCCCTGCGCACCTTCGACGCCGCGACGCAGCTTTCCGTCGAGCGCATCGACCATGCCGAACTGCTGCCCATCGCCACGCACGACGACGACCTGCCGCCCGCCGCGCGCGAAGCCTCCCTTCTCGCGCTCCTGCCCGCCGACGCCACGATCCTCGCGCTCGAGCACAACGCCTATACGCTCGAGCCCGGCGCGGACCGCCTCCGCCGCGTCTACACGGGCGACCCCGCGCCGCGCGGCGTCCTCCCGTACGCGTTCCAGACGTCCCCCCTGCCCGGCTTCGCGGAGCTCGGCGCGGACGAGGCGCACCATCCCGAACTTTTCGACGCGGCCCGCCGGCGACTCGACCAGCACCTCGCGGCGGCGGCCGCGCGCGGCGACACGGTGCTGAAGCTCGACGACCTCTCCGGCGGCTTCGAGATTCCCGGCCTCATCGTCGTCACCAAGGCCGACCGCGTCTTCACCCGCCGCCACCGCGCCCCGGCCGTCCGGCGCGCGGTCCAGGGCGTGCGCATCAACGATTTCGACGAGCTCGAGCCGGGCGAATACGTCGTCCATGTCGATTACGGCGTCGGCCGCTTCATCGGCTCGTCCGAAGTCCAGCTCGACGGCAGGCGCAGCGAAGTCTTCACCATCGAATACGCCGACGGCGCCAAGCTCCACGTTCCCGCCGCCCACGCGCACCTGCTGACGCGCTACGTCGGGGTCAAGGGCGAGCAGGTGCGCCTGCACCGGCTCGACGGCAAGCGCTGGGCCAGGGACAAGCTGAACGCGCAGCGCGCCGTCGCCGACCTCGCGGCCTCGCTCCTCGACACGCAGGCACGGCGCGCGACCGTTCCCGGATTCGCCTACGACGTCGCGACCTGCGACGGGCTCGATGCGTTCGAGGCCGCGTTCCCCTTCGAGGAGACGCCCGACCAGCTCGCCGCCATCGCCGCCATCAAGGCGGATCTCGCCGCGCCGAAGCCGATGGACCGGCTGATCTGCGGCGACGCGGGCTACGGCAAGACGGAAGTCGCGATGCGCGCGGCCTACATCGCCGCGCTCAACGGCAAACAGACCGCCGTCCTCGCGCCGACGACCGTCCTCGCCGAGCAGCACTTCGAGACGTTCACCGCGCGCTTCGACGGCACACCCGTGCGGATCGAATCCGTCTCGCGCTTCCAGACGGGCGGCACGCACCAGGGGACCTTCCAGCGCCTCGCCACGGGCGCGTGCGACATCGTGATCGGCACGCACGCCATCCTCTCGCCGCGCATCGCCTTCCGCGACCTCGGGCTCATCATCATCGACGAGGAGCAGCGCTTCGGCGTGCGCCACAAGGAATTCCTCAAGCGCCTGCGCGCGACGGCGGACGTGCTGACGCTGTCGGCGACACCCATCCCGCGCACGCTCTACCTGTCGATGACGGGCGCGCGCGACCTGTCGCTCCTGCGCTCGCCGCCGCGCGAGCGCGTGGCGGTGGAGACGACGGTCGTGCGCGACGCCGACGCGATCGTGCGCGCGGCCATCGAATCGGAGCTCGCGCGCGGCGGCCAGGTCTTCTTCCTCCACAACCGCGTCACCACCATCCGCAAGGTCGAAGAGCGCCTGCACGCGCTCTGCCCGCATCTCCGGATCGTCGTCGCGCACGGCCAGATGGACGCGCGCACGCTCGCGCGCAAGATGCGCGACTTCGAGCGCGGCGCGTACGACCTGCTGCTGTCGACCACCATCATCGAATCGGGCATCGACATCCCGCGCGCCAACACGATCCTCGTCCACGAGGCGCAGACGTTCGGCCTCGCCGACCTCTATCAGCTGCGCGGGCGCGTCGGGCGCGCCGCCGCGCAGGGGCGCGCGATCTTCCTGCTGCCGCCCTCGGGCCTCGTCGACGCCGACGCGCGCGAACGCCTCGCCGCGCTCCAGCGCCACGGCGGGCTCGGCGCAGGCTTCAACCTCGCCGTGCGCGACCTGGAGATCCGCGGCGC
>DJXI01000029.1:10372-29394 GCA_002449695.1 Verrucomicrobia bacterium UBA7008
TCCGCGGCGCGGGCAACCTGCTCGGGTCGCAGCAGTCGGGCCACATCGCCGCCGTCGGCTTCACGCTCTACTGCCAGCTCCTCCAGCGCACGATCGCGCGGCTCAAGGGCGAAAAGGTCGCCGAGGTGGTCGATGTCGGGCTCAATCTCGATTTCCTCGACCTCTCGCCCGCCTCGACGGACGAAGCGGCGGCCGCGGCGCTCCCCTACGGCTACGTGGAGGAGGACGCCCAGCGCATGAGCTTCATGAAGCGGCTCGCGGAGGCGACGGACGTGAAAGTCGTCCAGGCGCTCGCGGCGGAGCTCGCCGACCGGTTCGGCCCGCCGCCGCCGGCGGCGAAGCGGCTGCTGCGGCTGGGCGAACTGCGCGTGGCGTGCGCGCGCGCGCGCATCCGGCACATCGACGTCGCCGGCGCGCGGGCGGTCTTCTACCGCGTCGGGTCGCGCGACGTCGCGGCGGTGCGCGAACTGAAAAGCAAGACACCCGACCGAAAGCTCCGCGAACTGATGACTGCGGTCAAGGGGATTTGACGGACGCCGCAGACGCGTTTAGCAAAAAAAATGAGTTTCACCCTTGACCGGGTGAAACTGCATTTTTGGTCGGACTGGCGGGGATCGGACCCGCGACCCCAACATTAAAAGTGTCGTGCTCTACCAACTGAGCTACAGTCCGATGAACCGCGACCGCCGCGTTAGGCGACGGAGCCGCCGACAGCCTCGATCTTGGCCTTCGCCGCGGCGGACACCGGCACACCCTTGACGGTGAGCTTCTTGGTGAGTTCGCCCTTGGCGAGGAGCTTCAGCTTCGGCTGCTTGTTGTCCCAGAATCCCTTCTGGGCCAGCGTCTCGGGCGTCACTTCCGCACCGGCCTCGAAATTCTTCTCGAGATCGGAGAGGTTGACCGCGAGTGCCTTGTCGTTGAAGCGGGCGTTGTTGAAGCCGCGCTTCGGCAGACGCCGGACGAGCGGCATCTGGCCGCCTTCGAACTGGAGCTTGTGCTTGTGGCCCTTGCGCGCGTTCTGGCCCTTGTGGCCGCGACCCGACGTCTTGCCGAGTCCCGAGCCGCAGCCGCGACCGACGCGCTTGCGCGCGGTGCGCGCACCCGGGGTGTTCGTGAGAGTGCTGAGTTCCATTGTCTTTCTCCTTATGCGCGGACAGCCGCGATTTCTTCCGCCGAGCGGAGTTTGAGGAGCGCGTTCATCGTGGCCTTGACCACGTTGAGGCGGTTCTTCGAGCCGAGGGACTTGCCCACCGCGTCGCTGACGCCGAGCGCTTCGAGGACCGGGCGCATGCCGCCGCCGACGATGAGGCCGGTACCGGCCGGCGCGGGCTTCAGGATCACGCGGCCGCCGTCGCAGGTGCCTTCGACGTCGTGCGGGATCGTCTTGCCGTGGAGGGTGATCTTGCGCATGTCCTTGCGGGCGGCCTCGCCGCCCTTGCGGATCGCGTCCGACACCTCGTTGGCCTTGCCGAAACCGACGCCCACGCGCCCTTCGCGGTCGCCGACCACGATGACGGCGGAGAAGGACATCCGGCGCCCGCCCTTGACGGTCTTGGCGCAGCGGTTGATGAACACGGTATGCTCGTCGAGATCGTCCTGGGCGTTCATGTCGCCGCGCTTGTCACGATTCTGAGCCATTCTTTAGTCCTCCTTCTTGCTGATGGAAAGCCCCGCCGCGACCGCCGCATCGACGATCGCCGCGACGCGGCCCGTGTACTTGAAGCCGCCGCGGTCCACGACGACCGTGGAGATGCCGGCGGCCTTGGCGCTCTCGGCGGCCTGGGCGCCGAGCGCCTTGGCGACCTCGAGGTTGGCCTTGGTCTCCTTGATCGTGCTGGCGGACGCGAGGGTGCGCCCCGCATCGTCGTCGATGAACTGCACGTACATGTGCTTGTTGCTGATGCAGATCGACATGCGCGGACGAGCCGCCGTGCCGACCACGCGCTGGCGAAGGCGGAGATGCCGCTTCTGGCGCTGAACTTTGCGATTGAACATTTCGTTTCTCCTTGACGCCGGTTAGGCGACCTTCTTGCCTTGCTTGCGGCGGATGTGTTCGCCCTCGTACTTGATGCCCTTGCCCTTGTAGGGTTCGGCCGGGTAGAAGTCGCGGATGCGGGCGGCGGCTTCGCCGACGGCCTGCTTGTCCACGCCCGTGAGCGTGACCTTGAGACCGTCGTTCTCGACCTTGCAGGTCAGACCTTCCGGGATCTCGTAGATCTTCGGCGAGGCGAAGCCGAGCGAGAGCGCGAGCTCCTTGCCCTTGAGCACGGCCTTGAAGCCGGTGCCCTCGATCGTCAGCACCTTGGTGTAGCCAGCGGACACGCCGACCACCATGTTGTGGATCAGCGCGCGGGCGAGGCCGTGGAAGTTGCCGAGCGCGCCGTCGTCGGCGCAGGCAACCTTGACGAAGCCGTCTTCCACCTTCGCCGTGATGCCGTCGTGCATCGTGTAGGCGAGCTCGCCGAGCTTGCCCTTGACCGTCACAACCTGACCGTTGACCGTGGCGGTGACGCCATCGGCGAGCTTGACGGGTTCTTTACCGATTCGAGACATTGTCTTTTGACTCCTTACATTAGGCGACCGTGCAGATGATCTCGCCGCCGAGCCGCGCCTTCTTCGCCTCCGCCCCGGACATGACGCCCTTGGAGGTCGAGACGATGGCAAGGCCCATGCCGTCGAGAACGGCCGGGATTTCGTTGACCGAGACGTACTTGCGAAGTCCCGGCTTGGAGATGCGCTTGAGCTCCGTGATGGCGGGGACCGCCTTGTCGGAGTACTTCAGCGTGATGATCAGCTCCTTGGGGAAGCCCGAGGTGACGACGGCGTCGGTGATGTAGCCGGCCGCCTTCATGACGCGGGCGATTTCCGCCTTGGTGCCGCTCGCCGGGGTCTTCACGGAGAAAAGGCGCGCCTTCTGCCCGTTGCGGATCGAGGAGAGCATGTCGGAAATGGGATCGAATGACATTTTGCGGTTCCTTTCCTGTTAGGTTACCACGAGGCTTTCGTGACGCCGGGGATGAGGCCGGCGACCGCGAGTTCGCGGAAGCACAGACGGCAGACGCCGAACTTGCGAAGGTAGGCGTGGCGACGGCCGCAGCGCTGGCAGCGGTTGTAGGCGCGCACCTTGAACTTCGGGGCCTTCTTCTGCTTTTCGATGAGACATTGCTTGGCCATGATCAGTTCCTCCCTGCGAACGGCATGCCCATGGAGACGAGAAGCTCGCGGGCGGCCTTGTTGTCGGTGGTGCTCGTCACGAACGTGATGTCCATGCCGGAGTGGGCGGCGCCCGCTTCCAGGATTTCCGGGAAGATCGAGTGCTCCTTGAGGCCCAGCGTGTAGTTGCCGCGGCCGTCGAAGCCGCGGTTGGACACGCCGCGGAAGTCGCGGATGCGCGGCAGCGCCGAGAAGATCAGGCGCTCGGCGAATTCCCACATGCGCTCGCCGCGCAGCGTGACCTTCGCGCCGATGACCATGCCCTCGCGCAGCTTGAAGTTCGAGATCGACTTCTTCGCCTTGCAGAGCAGGGGCTTCTGTCCGGTGATCGCCGTCAGGTCGTCCACGAGCGCCTTCTGCTCGTCCTTGCTGACGATGCCGAAGGCCATGTTGAGGACGATCTTCTGAAGGCGGGGAACGAGCATCTTGTTCGTGGTGCCGAGCTTCTTCTCGAGCTCGGGAACCATGCGGCTCGCGTATTCGTCTTTGAGTCTTGCCATGTTGTCCGTTCCTTAATTAAAGGGCCTTGCCGCTCTTGACCGAGATGCGCGCCTTCTTGCCGTCCTTCTCGCCCGTCTTGACGCGGGTGCCCGCCTTCTTGTCGGGATCGTACGGCATCAGCTTGCACAGCCGGATCGGCATTTCCTTGTCGATGATGCCGCCCGGGGTCTTCTCGGTGCGGCGCATCGCCTTCTTGTGGACGTTGACGCCGGCGACGATGGCGACGCCCTTCTTGGGGTCGACCGACGTCACGGTGCCGGTCTTGCCGGCGTCCGTGCCGCTCGTCACGATGACGGTGTCGTTCTTCTTGATTCGTGCGATAGCCATTTTGGTATTCCTTCCTTCGGTCAGACCACTTCCGGGGCCATCGAGAGGATCTTCATGTAGTTCTTGTCGCGCAGCTCGCGGGCGACCGGCCCGAACACGCGCGTGCCGATCGGGTTGAGCTTCGAGTCGACGAGGACGCACGCGTTCTGGTCGAAGTGGACCGTGGAGCCGTCCTCGCGGCGGATGGGCTGGCCCGTCCGGACGATGACGGCGGTGGCGACCGACCCCTTCTTGATGGTCGAGGTCGGGGACGCCTCCTTGATCGCGACGCGGATCACGTCGCCGAGGTGCGCGTACTCCTTGCGCTGCTTGAGGATGCGGAAGCACATCGCGCGCTTGGCGCCGGTGTTGTCCGCAACGACGAGGTTCGAGAGTTCCTGTAGCATTGTGCCGCTCCCTTACTTCGCCACGATGCGCCAGCGCTTGGTGGCCGACATCGGGCGGGTTTCCATGATGGTGACGGTGTCGCCGACCTTGGCGGTATCGGCCTCGTCGTGCACGTGATACTTCTTGGTGCGCGTGATGACCTTGCCGTAGACGGGGTGGATCTCGCGGTAGGAAACCGTGACGACCACGCTCTTCGCGCCCATCTTGGACGCAACGACGCCTTTGCGCAGCTTGCGCGCGCCGCGAACATTGGTTTCGGTGCTCATTAGATCTTGACTCCTGCGCGGGTGATGAACTTGGTGTGGATGCCGATTTTCGTCGCGGCGAGGCGCAGACACTCCTTGGCGACTTCCTCGCTGACGCCGCCGATCTCGAAGAGGACCTTGCCGGGGAGGATGACGGCCGCCCAGAACTCCGGGTTGCCCTTTCCTCCGCCCATGCGGACTTCGATCGGCTTGCGGGTGACGGGCTTGTCGGGGAACACGCGGATCCAGAGCTTGCCCTTGCGCTTCATCTCGCGGTTGATCGCGACGCGGCAGGCTTCGATCTGGGTCGCGGTCAGAAGGCCGCGCGTCAGCGCCTTGAGGCCGTACTCGCCGTACGCGAGTTCGGTTCCGCTCGTGGCGTAGCCCGAACGGTTACCCTTCGAGACCTTGCGGTACTTGACTCTCTTGGGCATGAGTGGCATGGTTTAGCTCCTCTCCTTGCGGTCTCCGCGCTCGCGACGCTCGCCGCGGCGGTCGCCGCGCGGCGCACGGGCCTGGAAGCCCTCTTTCTTGCAGATCCACACCTTGATGCCGATCTTGCCGGCGGTGGTGTTGGCCTCCGCGAATCCGTAATCGATGTTGGCCCTGAGCGTGTGCAGCGGCACCTTGCCCTCGCGCGACCACTCGACGCGCGCGATCTCCGCGCCGTTGATGCGGCCGCCCGCATGGACCTTGATGCCGTCCACGCCCATGTCCATCGCGACCTTCATCGCGCGCTTCATGGCGCGCTTGAGGGCGATGCGGCGCTCCAGCTGCTGGGCGATCGACTCCGCCACGAGCTGCGCGTCGGCGTCGGCGCCCTGCACCTCCTTGATCTCGAGGTAGACTTCCTTCTTGGTCATCTTCTCGAGCTCGGCGCGGATCGCCTCGACGTCGCCGCCCTTGCGGCCGATGATCACGCCCGGACGGGCGCTGAAGAGCGTCACGCGCACGCGGTTGGCGAAGCGCTCGATGAAGATCTTCGAGATGCCCGCCTCGGCGAGGCGCTTCTTGACGGTCTCGCGGATCTTCTGATCCTCGACGAGATACGCGCCGAAGTTACGCTTCTTGGCGAACCAGCGGCTGCCCCAGGCGTGCGTCACGCCAATGCGGAAACCGATGGGGTTGACTTTCTGACCCATTACTGAACCTCCTTCTGGACGTCGGTGAGCACGACCTTGCAGTGGCAGAGCCGGCGGGCGATCGGGTGCGCCGAACCGCGCGCGGTCGGCCAGTAGCGGCGCATGCGCGTCGACTCGTCGAGCACGCAGAGCTTGACCTTGAGCGTGCCGGGCTCCTTGACGCCGTTGTTGTTCTTCGCGTTGGCGATGGCGCTCAGGAGCGTCTTCTTGATGATCTCCGCCGCCTTCTTGGGCGAGAACTCGACGACCTTGAGCGCGTCAGCGGCCGTGAGGCCCTGGCAGGCGCGGGCGAGCGGGCGGCCCTTGAAGGCCGACATGCGCGCGTTGCGGGTGATAGAGACTACTTCCATTTTCTACCCCTTACTTCTTTTCGGCCTTCGCCGCCGAGTTGCCGTGCGACTTGAACGTGCGCGTCGGGCGCGAATTCGCCGAGCCGGTGGCCGACCATGTTTTCGGTGATGAAGATCGGCATGTGCTTGACGACCGTTGTGGATGGCGAACGTGAGGCCCGACGAAGTCCGGGAGCACCATCGAACGGCGGCTCCAGGTCTTGATCGGCTGCTTCTTGCCGCTCAGCCTGCATCTTCTCGACCTTGCGGAGGAGCGACTTTCCTCCACGTAAGGTCCCTTCTTGAGAGAACGTGACATGTGCTACTTCCTCCGCTTGACGATTACCTTGTTGGAAGCCTTGTTCGGCTTGCGGGTCTTGCCGCCCTTCGCGAGCTTGCCCCACGGCGAACGCGGATCGCTGCCGCCGGAGGTGCGTCCCTCGCCGCCGCCCATCGGGTGGTCGACAGGGTTCATGGCCACGCCGCGCACCGTCGGGCGGATGCCCAGGTGGCGCTTGCGGCCGGCCTTGCCGAGCTTGATCGAGCCCCAGTCCTTGTTGCCGACCTCGCCGACCGTGGCGAGGCAGCGGCCGTTGAAGATGCGCACTTCGCCCGAAGGCATCTTGAGCGTCACCTTCTCGCCGTCGCGCGCCATCACCTGGCAGGCGTTGCCGGCCGAACGCGCGACCTTGGCGCCTTCGCCCGGGACGAGCTCCACCGCGTGGACCATGAGGCCGAGCGGGATCTGCGCGAGCGGCAGGCAGTTGCCGACCGTCGCCTCGGCCTTGGTGCCGTTCATGACCTTCATGCCCGGCTTGAGGCCTTCCGGCGCGAGGATGTAGCTCTTGACGCCGTCGGTGTACTCGATGAGGGCGAGGTACGCCGAGCGCGTCGGGTCGTAGGCGATGTCCTTGACCGTCGCCTCGACGTCGAACCTGTTGCGCTTGAAGTCGACGATCCTCAGGCGCTGCTTCGCGCCGCCGCCGTGGTGGCGGGTCGTGATGCGGCCCTGGTTGTTGCGGCCCGCCGTCTTGCGGACGGCCTTGGTCAGGCTCTTGACCGGGCGCTTCTCGGTAATCTCCTCGAACGTCGCGGATTCGCGGAAGCGAATGCCGCACGAACGGGCCTTGTATGTCTTGAGTGCCATGTGTTAACTCCCCGTTAGACCTGTTCGATGCGCTCGCCGGCCTTGACGGTGACGTACGCCTTCTTGTAGGTGGCCTCGGTCACCGCGCGGCGCGTGCCGCGGATGTAGCGAAGACCGCCCTTGACATTGACGGTGCGGACCTTGAGGACGTGCACGCCGAACTTCTTTTCGACGGCCGCCGCGATCTGGGGCTTGGTCGCGTCGACCGCGACCTCGAGGAGGTAGCGGTTCTCGGCGCTCAGACGCGAGCCCTTCTCGGTGATCATGACCTTCTTGATGATTTCGTTCGTCATTTCGGCAGCTCCTTACTTGGCGATGCGCGCGAGCAGCGCGTCGTAGCCCGCCTTGTCGCAGACGATCTTGCGGTTCGCCATCACGGTGTACACGTCGAGCGCCTGCGCCGTCGAGTAGTCGATGCGCGGCAGGTTGCTGGTGACGAGCAGCGTCGTGTCGTCCACGTCCTTCTGGACGACGACCGCCGTGCGGTCCACGCCCAGCGACTTGAGGAGCGCCGCCATGAGCTTCGTCTTCGGCGCCTCGAACGCGAACTCGTCGACGACGATCACGTCGCCCGCCACGAGCTTGTCGGAGAGGGCGCGCGCGAACGCGAGCTTCATCACCTTCTT
The DNA here is from genome assembly GCA_002449695.1 of Verrucomicrobia bacterium UBA7008. GTDB lineage: Bacteria > Verrucomicrobiota > Kiritimatiellia > RFP12 > UBA1067 > UBA1067. The sequence goes on from DJXI01000029.1 coordinate 18,290, forward strand.
GTTGATCTTCTGCGAGAAGTCGCGCGGCTTGGGGCCGTGCGCGACGCCGCCGCCGCGCCACACGGGCGACTGGCGGAAGCCCGCGCGGGCGTTGCCCGTGCCCTTCTGCTTCCACGGCTTCTTGTTGGAGCCCGAGACTTCGCCCTTGCCCTTCGTCGAGGCCGTGCCCGCGCGCAGCGCGTTGCGGATCGCCGTGACCGCGTCCTTGACCGCCTGCTCGCCCTTGTCGAGCGTCAGCTGGGACTGGTCGAATACCGTTTCAATCTTCTTCATTACTTAGCCCCTTTCTTCGCCTTGAACGCGAGGACGTTGTTCTTGAGGGACTTGCGGACGTAGACCGTTCCGTTGCGCGCGCCGGGGACCGAGCCCTTGACGAGAATCGCGTTGTCCTCGGGACGGATCTGCACCACTTCGAGGTTGACCGCCTTGCGGCTGACGTCGCCCATGTGGCCGGGCATCTTCTTGCCCTTCTCGATCCAGCCGGGGAGGTCGCGCGCCGCGAGGCCGCCCGTGCGGCGCTTGGAGTGGCCGCCGTGGGTCATGTTGCCGCCCGCGAAGTTGTAGCGCTTCAGGACGCCCGCGAAACCGCGGCCCTTCGTCGTGCCCGTCACGTCGACGTACTTGACGCCCTCGAAGTTGGCGACCGTGATCTTGTCGCCGACCTTGACTTCCTCGCCGGCGTCCAGCGCGAACTCCTTGAGGATGCGCACGCCGCCTTCGAGGCCGCCCGTCTTCTTGAGGTGGCCCGCGACCGCCTTCGTCAGGCGCTGGACCTTCTGCTCGCCCCAGCCGAGCTGCGCGGCGACATAGCCGTCCTTCTCGGCGGTCTTGAGCTGAACGACCGGGCAGGGCCCGACTTCCAGCACCGTCACCGTCGTGCGCTTGCCGTCGGCGTCGTACACCTGGGTCATTCCGACCTTCTTGCCAATCAATCCTTCCATCGCGACCTCCTTAGACCTTGATGGTGATGTCGACACCGGCGGGAAGATTGAGCTTCTTGAGCTCGTCGATCGTCTGCGCGGTCGGGTTGACGATGTCGAGCAGGCGCTTGTGCGTGCGCATCTCGAACTGATCCATGGACTTCTTGTCGACGTTCGGCGAACGGTTCACCGTGTAACGCTCGACGCGGGTCGGCAGCGGGATCGGTCCCACCACCTGCGCACCCGTGCCCCTCGCCGTGTCGATGATGCCACCGACGGCCTGGTCCAGAACTCTATGGTCATAGGCCTGGAGGCGGATGCGGACTCTCTGCTGTTGCATTCTGTGTTCCTTTTGTTTTCGTTTGTTCCGGCTTTGGCTTGCGCCTCGCCCCGAGACCTGGGCTTCGACGGTCGCGGTCGCCGCGCGTGGCGTTCCTTTCGGTCCGCCCTTGGCGCGTGAGGCCCTTGGCGGCGCCTCGCCCGCGACTGGGTTTCCGCCCAGTAACCCCCGCAAAAACAAGGCTCGCGGCACGTTGTCGTAACCGCGAGCGCTGCTCATCGGGTACGACGCGACGGGATGTACTCGCCCGTATCGCAACCCTCTTCTTGCGAAGATCGTCTAAAAGTATATCATATTTTGCATAAACCCTGCAATAGGGTAATTTTAATTATTTTCGCGCACCGCCGGGTTGAGATAGAGCGGCAGCGGCTCGGGCCGGAGGATCGACGGACACGCCTCGGCAAAGCGCCGCAGACCCTCCGCCGTCGGAGTGCGCCCGCCCCGGTAGCGCGCGCCGAACGTCTCCTTCAGGAACGCGTCGATGCGCGCGGCGTCGGGCGTGACGACCGGCGCGCCGAGCGGCACGCGCCGGGGCAGCTCCTCGGCCGTCGCGAGAAAGATGTCGGTGACGAGACGGAACCCCTCGAAGAGCGCCACCCAGCAGAGCCCGCGCCGCGCGTCGCCCACGACCGCGAGCGGCCCGTCGCCCGGCTCGACGAGCGCGCACGCCGACGGCAGCCCCCGCACCTCGCAGCCCGGCGCGCCGAGCGCATAGCCCTGCGCGAACGCGAGCGCCGCGCGGATGCCCGCGAACGAGCCGGGGCCTGTCCCCACGACGATGCGCTGCGGCCGTTCCGTCAGGTCCGTCTCCGCCCGCCAGTCGCAGATGCGGTGCGTGCCCGCCGAATGTTCAAGGTAGATCGTCTTCATCGCGCCGTCGCTCCCGCTTTCAGATACTGCTCCTGCCCGTAGGGGAAATCGCTCGGAATGTAGTTTTCGACCGTCGGCCGCACGAGCGTGTACGACTTCGGGAAATGCGTGTAGATCCACGGGCAGTCCTCGCGCAGGATCGCCTGGCACGCGCGCCAGTGGACGTTGCGCGCGGCCGCGTCGGGCGCGGCCATCGCCGCCTCGTATTCGGCGTCGAACGCCGCGTTCGCGTAGTTGGAGTGGTTGGGGCCCGGGCTCGCGTTCTTCGAATAGAAGAGCTGGAGGAAGTTCTCCGCGTCGGGATAGTCGCCGACCCAGCCCATCATGTAAAGCTGCACGCGCCCCTCGTTCACCGCCTTGAGGAACGTCCCCCACGTGCTGAACGCGAGCTCCAGCCGCACGCCGATGCGCTCGAAGAAGCTGGCCAGCAGCTCCCCCTGCTCGCGGCTGTCCTGGCTCGCGCGGCCGATCGACAGCGTGAGCGTCAGCCGCCGCCCCGTCGCGGGGTCGAGGCCGTCCGCGTAGCCCGCCTCCGCGAGCAGCGCCTTCGCGCGGTCGAGGTCGAACGGATACGGGAACGGCGTCTCCAGCCGGCCGTCCACGCCGTGCGGCACGGGGCCGTCCGCGAAATCGACGCGCCCGTTGTAGAACTTGCGCCACGCCGCGAAGTCGAACGCGCATGTGAGCGCCTGGCGGAGCTTCCGGTTCGGCCCCAGCACGGGATCGCGCATGTTCATGCCGATGTAGCGCACGTCGAGCGACGGCGTGCCGTAGAGCCGCACACCTTCCGCCGCGAGGCGCGGGTCGAGCGTGCCGTCGCCGGCGACGACGGCGTCCCAGTTGTCGCGCGCGATCTCGCCGAGGAAGTCGAGCTCGCCCCGGAGGAACATCAGCCACTGCGTCGAGACGTCGTTGATGACGAGGTAGCGGATCGTGTCGAACCCGCCCGGGACCGGCGTGCGGCGGGTGAAGACCATCTCGTAGTTCTTGCGCCACGATGCGAGCCGGTAGGGGCCTGTCCCCGTGCCGTCCGCGCGCCGGACCGCCGTGTAGCTCATCGCCATCATCCACGGAAAGACGTGGCTCGGCTCCTTGAGCGTGACGACGAGCGTGTCATCGTCGGGCGTCGCGAAGGACGAAACCGCCTTCATCGTCCAGCCGCCGGGCGAGGCGTTGGCCGGGTCGCGCAGCCGTTCGAGGCACCGCGCCACGTCGCGGCTCGTCAGCTTTGGTGCGTCGCCTTCACCTTCTCCAACTCTCAACTCTCCACTCTCAACTCTCAACTTATTTCGCATCCGGAAGACGTACGTGCGGCCGTCCGCCGACACCTCCGGCAGCTCGCAGAGGCCCGGCACGAGCCGGTAGGGGCGCGCGACGTAGTCGACCGCGAGGGGCGACTCGTAGACGAGCAGCACGGCGCGCGAATCGTAGATCGACTGCGCGCGGATCGGATCCATCGAATTGACCCGTTCGAGCGGCCGCGTGAACGTCGCCGCCAGGAGGAGCGCCGCCGCTACCATGACCGGATCTCCAGCCGGAGGTCGATCTTCTTCGGCGCGTCCGGGAGCGCGGCGAGCGTGCGCCGGACGGCGGCGAGCTTCGGGCGCAGCGCGAAGAGCGTCGGCGCGTTGGCGACATAGAGGAAGATCTTGCCGTCCTCGTAGCGGCCGGGCCGCGCGGGGAGGTTCGGGAACAGGTTCGGCCAGCGGTCGGCGAGCGAATCGAAGAACGGCTCGTGGACCGTCGTCAGGTCCGCGAACGCCGCCGTCACCGCCGAGGCGAACGACGCGTGCCGTCCGCGCCGGTCCGGCTCCTTCGGCCAGTAGCGCGGCAGCGGCTGCCCGAATTCATCGCGATAGCGGTCGTTCCCGTCCATAGCGTATAGTATATCATATCCGCGCGGCCGCCGCCCGCGCGAAACAGATTTTGGGGAGCGCTCCGTCCAGACCCCGCGAATCGGGGCGGGTTACAGCTCGACCGTGGCGACGACGGGGAAGTGGTCGCTCGGATAGAGCTTCTGGCCGGGCCGCGGATCGGCGACCGTCGCGTAATCCAGCACGGTAACATCCGGCGAGACGTAGATGTAGTCGATCCGTGCGCCGAAATCCTCCCACGTGTAGCCGCCGTTCTTCAGCTTGTCGGCGTCTGGCGAGCCATACAGGGCGTTCCGGACATTCACCGGCTTCCCCAGCGCCTCCGCCGTGGAACGCTCGGTGTCGCGCCAGTGCCATCCGTTGAAGGTGCGCCACGGGCCGACCGGCGGAGTTTTCGTCGCGTACAGCGCGTTCTTGAGCAGCGCCGCGACGGCAACCGCCGGGGCCTCGGTCTCGCGGCAGTTGTGATCGCCCGTGAAAATGATCGGCGCACCGTCGCCGAACGCCTTCATGCGGTCGATCACCAGCAGCATCCCCTGCTCGCGCGCCCGCGCGCTCACATGGTCGGTGTGCGTATTGGCGAAGCAGAACCGCCGCCCGGTCGCCTTGTCCTTCAGCACCAGATACGAGCACACGCGCGGGCACGCCGCGCCCCAGCCCTTCACGCCGGGCACGTCGGGCGTTTCGGAGAGCCAGAACGTGCCGGACTTTTCGACGTCGAAGCGATCACGGCGGTAGAACACCGGCGACGCCTCGTCGGAGACGCGGTCGGCACCGCGATGGTCGCCGACAAACGCGAACTCGGGCAGCTGCTCGCGCAGATACGCGGCCTGGCCGGGACGCACCTCCTGCGCGCCGAACGCATCCAGATTCAGGCGGCGGATCAGCGCCACCAGATCGGCCTTGCGTTCGTTCCACGCATTCGGCGTGCCCCCGTCGGCGGCGGACAGCCGGATATTGTACGTGCCGACGCGCAGTTTCGCGCGCTCCGGCTGCGGACGGCAGCCGACGAGCGCAAGCGCCGCGCAGACGATGACGACGGCTGACAGCAAAAGACTTCCGGCAATTCCACGTTTCGTGTTCATGACATCATTATATCATTTCTCGCCGTCGCACCGCAAATCCGTCAGCCACAGGTCCAAAAGGACGCGCCGACAGATCAGGCCAGCAGATCGGGCCGCCGCTGCGCCGTCAGGCGGTGCGCTTCGCATTTCTTCCACGCCTCGATCTTCGCATGGTCGCCCGACAGCAGCACCTCCGGCACCTTCATCCTGCGAAATTCCGGCGGATGCGTGTACTGCGGCGCCTCCAGAATGCCACCGTGCGAAAAACTTTCCGACGACGTCGCCTGCGCGCCGCCGCCCAGCACGCCCGGCAGGAGCCGCACGATCGCGTCCACCATCGCCGCCGCCGCAAGCTCCCCGCCCGTCATCACGAAGTCGCCGAGCGAATAGCGGTCGGTCGCAAGCGTCTCGATGCGCGCGTCAAAGCCCTCGTAGTGGCCGCACATGAAGACGAGGTGGTCGCACGACGCCAGCGCCTCCGCGTCGCGCTGCGTAAACGTCTTGCCCTTGGGATCCGTCATCACAATCCGCCGCTTCTCCTCCCCCATGCTTCCCTCTTCCTTCTCAACTCTCAACTCTCCCTCCCCCACTCTCAACTCTCCATTCTCAACTCTCAACTCTCCATTCTTAACTCTCAACTCTCCCTCCCCCGTTCCCCGTTCCCCGACACACGCTTCCACCGCCGCGAACCACGGGCCGCACTTCATCAGCATGCCGGGCCCGCCGCCGTACGGCTTGTCGTCCACCTTCTTCCACTTCCCCTCGCCGAAGTCGCGCAGGTCGACGATGCGGATTTCGCACGCGCCCTTCTTCACGGCGCGCGCGACGATGGACTCTTCCAGAAAGCCGCGGAACATCTGCGGCTGAACGCTCACGATATCGATGCGCATCATGCGGCTCTCCCTCCCGCGCCCTGCGCCTGGCCGCCGTCGACCGGCAGGATGACGCCCGTCGTGAAGCGCGCCTCCAGCAGAAACGCGACCGCCGCCGCGACGGCTTCGGGCGTCGGCCGGCCGAGCGGCGTCGCGCCCGCCCCTTCGTGCACGGCGACCGGCGCGAGCACGGGCCCGGGCGCGACGGCGTTGATCCGCAGGCGCGGCAAAAGTGCCGCGGCCGCGTCGCGCGTGTAATCGCGCAGCGCGCACTTCGTTCTCTCGTAATCGCCCGCCGCGTCGCGCGTCGCGCGCCGCACGACCCGGCAATCCAGCACATTGACGACCGCGCCCTCTCCCCCGCGCGCCGCCATCAGCTCGATCAAGCGTTTCGGCGCATCAAAATTGACGCGCGTGAGCGTCGCCGCGTCGCCCGTGAACAGCGCCGCGTTGTTGACGAGCGCGTCCGGCGGACGGCCGCCATTGCGCGCGCACGCGTCCGCAAAGAGACGATCCGCCGCGCCGTCCGCCGCGAGATCGGCGACGATGTCCGCGCCCGCGTCCGCGCGGTGCGAACTCGTCAGCACCGTCCAGCCGCGCGCGCGCAGCGTCGCGGCGAGGACCGCGCCGAGCCGCACGGTGCCGCCCGTCACGAGCACGACATTTCCCACGGCTTCGGCTCCTTCGGCGCAAAGTAGATCTGGTCGCGGCAGCCGTAGAGGAGGTCGGCGGCCGGCACGATCTTCGCAAATTCGGACAGAAACGCGATGTTGCAGGCGACCTTCCCCATCGGCCCCAGGTCGATCTTCACCGTCGTGCCGTCGTCGTAGACGAGATCGACGAAGAGCGGCAGCGCGCCCGGGTTCTTGCACGCGACATCCCGGAGGCGCGCGAATTTCGCCTTCAGCTCGGGGTCACTGTACCTGAGGCGGATGCGCACGCCGTCGGACGCGAGCGGCAGCACCTCGTCGAGCGGATAGACTTCGCGGACGGTGAACGACAGGTCGCCGACGTGCGGGTTCTCCTTGTGCGCGTCGTCCTTGTCGTAGTTCGTGCGGTGCGCCACCTCGCCGCACACCATCACGAGCTTGTCGACCATCGCCTCGATCTTCCCGCCGGCCGCGTCGCCGGGCGCGCCGTTGAACTGCCGCCACGCCTTCGCGTAGCAGAACGCATCCGCCTGGCCCTTGCCGTCGTCGAGCGTGAGAATCGCCCACTTCTCGCCCACCGAACCGTCCGGGCGCGGCTTCGGCGTCTTGATCGAACAACCCGTCAGCATCGCCACGACGCGCACGTCCAGCTTCTTGACGAGGATCGGTTCCAGCTCCTTCTTCTCCAGCCGCCGGCGGAAGCGCGTGCGCTCCTTGCTCACCGCGCCGTCGAACGCCTTCTTGTCGCTCCACGGGATTTCGCCCTTCGCCTTCACGCACGCGCGCGCCAGCCCCTTCAGCTGTCCTTCGTCGTCCGCCGCCTTCATCAGCAGCTCGTCGATGGGCGAGAGCGTCGGCGCGGCCTCTTCCGCGCCCGCGTCGTCCTCGTCGTCGCCGTCGGGCGACGGCGCGGCCTCGACCGGGGCCACCTCCTCGCCGTCGATGTCGCCCTCCGCGCCGGCGGCCGTCTCGTCCTCCTCCTCGACCTTCTTGGCGATCTTGTCGAGCGTGAACGGCAGAAATTCGTACGCGTCCTCGCGCGAACCCGGCTTGCGCGAGCGGACGCAGACCTGCGACGCGGACGAGATGAGCTGCGTGCACGACTGGAGCGGATGGCCCGAGACGTAGACGCCCAGCATCTCGCGCTCGAACTTCAGCTCCTCCGCCGGCACGAATGGCGGCGCGTCCGCGAGCTCCTTGTCGCTCGCCTTCTCCTCGCCGCCCGCCATCAGGTCGAAGAAGTTCGTCTGCGCGCTCGCCTTTTCCTTCGCCTTCTGCTGCGCCTTCTTGAGCGCGTATTCGATGTTGAGGAAGAGTTTCGCGCGGTTCGGCTCCAGCGTCGAGAACGCGCCCGTGCGCGTCAGGTTCTCGAGGACGCGCTTGTTGACCGCGTTCGAGCCGGCCATGCGCAGGCAGAAATCCATGAAGCCCGTGAACGGCCCGTTCGCCTTGCGCTCGGCGACGATCGCCTCCGCCGCCAGCTCGCCGACGCCCTTGATGCCGCCGAGCCCGTAGCGGATGCCCTTGCGGTCCGGCGTCGGCACGAAGCGCGCGCCCGATTCGTTGACGTCGGGAAGCCGCAGCTCCAGGCCGATCTCCTGCGCCTCGGCGACGAAGCCGGGCAGCTTGTCGAAGTTGCCGATTTCGGACGAGATCTGCGCGCACATGAACTCGGCGGGATAGTGCGCCTTGAGGTAGCCCGTCTGGTAGGCGACCCACGCGTAGCAGACGGCGTGCGACTTGTTGAACGCGTAGCTCGCGAACGCCTCCCAGTCCTTCCAGATCTTCTCGATGAGCTTCTTCGCCTCCGCCTCGTCCGCCCACTTGTCGACGCGGAAGCCGGGGTTCGCGAGGCAGCCCGTGACGAACTTCTCCTTCAGCTCCGCCATCACGTCCATGAGCTTCTTGCCCATCGCCTTGCGCAGCTTGTCGGATTCGCCGCGCGTGAAGCCGGCGAGGTCGCGCGAGAGCAGCATCACCTGCTCCTGGTAGACCGTCACGCCGTACGTATCCTTGAGGCGGCTTTCCATGAGCGGATGGTCGTACGTGACCGGCTGCCGACCCTGCTTGCGGTCGACGAACGTCGGGATGTACTCCATCGGCCCCGGACGGTAGAGCGCGTTCATGGCGACGAGGTCGGTCAAGCGCTCGGGCTGAAGCGCGATCAGCCACTTCTTCATGCCGTCCGACTCGAACTGGAAGAGGCCCGTCGTCTCGCCGCGCCCGAAGAGCTCGTACGTCTCCCGGTCGTCGTCGGGGATCTTGTCGGTGTCAAGCTCGCCCGCCGCGTTGAGGAGCGCCGGCGGCACGGGCGAGCCGCACTCCTTGAGCAGCTTGACGCATTCCTTCTCGACCGACAGCGTCTTGAGGCCGAGGAAGTCCATCTTGAGCAGGCCGACCGGCTCGACGAAGTGGCCGTCGTACTGCGTCGTCAGCAGCTTGTCGCCCTGTGCCGCGCCGTCGCCGCTCTTCTTGCGGCCGCCCTTCTCCGGCGTCGGCATCACCGGCAGCGTCTCCACGATCGGATCGCGCGAGATGATAACGCCGCACGCATGCACGCCGGGCTGGCGGATGCAGCCTTCGAGCCGCGCCGCGCGCGCCATCAGCTTGTGGACGACGGGATCGGGCGAATTGAACTTCTCCTCCAGCTCGGGCGATTCCTTGCGCGCCTTCTTGAACGTGATCTTCGGCGTGTTGGGGACGAGCCCCGCGAGCTTGTTCGTGTCGGCGAGCGGATAGTCCATCACGCGCCCGACGTCCTTGATGGCCGACTTCGCCGCCATCTGCCCGAACGTCACGATGTGCGCGACGTGGTCCGCGCCGTATTTCTTCGTGACGTAGTCGAGCACCTTCTCGCGCCCCGCGTCGTCGAAGTCCACGTCGATATCGGGCATCGAGATGCGGTCGGGGTTCAGGAAGCGTTCGAAGAGGAGATCGTACTTGAGCGGATCGACGTTGGTGATGCCGAGCGCGTACGCGACCGCCGAACCCGCCGCGCTGCCGCGCCCCGGGCCCACCCATACGCCGAGTTCGCGCGCCGAGGCGATGTAGTCGTGGACGATCAGGAAGTAGCCGGGGAAGCCCATCGTGCGGATCGTGTCGAGCTCGAACTGGACGCGGTCCTCCACCTCCTTCGCGAGCCCGTGCACGCCGCGTTCGGCCGGTTCCGCGCCCGGTTCCGTGCCCCATCGCCGCTGCGCGCCCGCCCACACGAGCGAGGCGAGATACTCCGCCTCGAACTGGATGCGGATCACCTTGTCGTAGCCGCCGAGCTTGTCGACGCGCCCGGCGGGATACAACGACGTGAGCGCGTCGAGATCGTATTTCGCGCGCGTGCCCTCCTCGGTGCCGAACGATTCGGGAATCGCGAACTTCGGCATGATCGGATCGGAGTCGAGCTTGTAGTCCTCGACGCGCTCGGCGACCTCGAGCGTGTTGGCGAGGAGCTCGGGGTTCTCCGCGAAGAGCGCCGCCATCTCGTCCGCCGTCTTGAAGTATTCCTGCCCCGTGTAGATCATGCGCCCCGCGTCCGACATCTTCTTGCCGGTCGACAGCGCGAGCAGCACGTCGTGCGAATCGTCGTCCTCCGCGTCGAGGAAGTGGACGTCGTTCGTCGCGATCACGCGGATGTCGAGCTTCCGGCCGAGCGCGAGCATCCCCTGGACGATCTTCAGCTGGCGCCGGTAGAGATCCGCGAACTCGTTCTGCGCGGCGGGCGGGATGTCGGGACCGGCCTTTACCGCCTTGTGGAGCATCACCTCGAGCGAATAGTCGTCGCCGAAAAGCTCCTTGTACCACTTGGCGATCTTCTCGGCCTCGGCCATGTTCCCCGTGTCGAGCGCGTGCGGCACCTCGCCCGCGATGCACGCCGCCGAGCAGTGCAGCCCTTCATGGTACTTCTCCAGCAGCGCATGGTCGATGCGCGGGCGGCCGTAGAAGCCGTGGATGTGCGACTCGGAGATGAGCCGCACGAGATTGTGGTAGCCGACCGCGTTCTTCGCGTGCAGGCAGAGGTGGTGGCGGAACTCGTTCTTGTCGCGCGTCGTGTAGTCGCCCGTCGAGGTGACGTACGTCTCGCACCCGAGGATCGGCTTGATCGGCGGCAGGTCGGCGAACTGCTTCTTCTTCGACCTGCACGTCTCGTGGAACGATTTGAGCGCAAAGAGGTTGCCGTGGTCGGTGACGGCCAGGGCGCGCATCCCGAGCCGCCGCGCGCGCTCCACAAGCGGCGCGATCTGGCACTGCCCGTCCAGCAGCGAATAGGTGGTGTGCAGATGAAGATGGACGAAATCGCTCATGACGGATAGTATATCATATCCCCAGGACGCGTGCCCGTCGGGCGCATCGCGGGGAAAGGACTTCGGACATCTGACTTCAGACTTCGAAACGGCCAAGCCCGCCGCCGTCGCCTCAACCTCGAAGTCCGAAGTCCGAAGTCTGAAGTCAAAGAAGCCAGACTTCTAGAGCTGGTAGGGGCGATTGTCCTCAATCGCCCCTACCAGCTCTGCGTCCTCT
>DJXI01000029.1:29520-97404 GCA_002449695.1 Verrucomicrobia bacterium UBA7008
GAACAACGCGGGGACAGACCCCACGTTTTGGCAGGGCCGCTTGTCCTCAAGCGGCCGCCGCGGCGAATCGCGGCTACAGATTCGAGCGGTTCACGAAATAGACCGCACCGACCATGCAGAGGAAGGCCCAGAGATAGTCCCACCGCCACTTCTCGCCCATGAACAGGATCATGAACGGCACGAAAACCGTGACCGTCACGACTTCCTGGATGATCTTCAGCTGCGCGACATTCAGCCCCGACGCCGCCCCCAGCCGGTTCGCGGGAACGGCGATGACATACTCCACCAGCGCGATCAGCCAGCTGACGAGCACGATGGCGTAGACGGGCCACGTCGCGCCGCCGGGCCGCTGCAGGCGCAGGTGCCAGTACCACGCCAGCGTCATGAACAGATTGCTGGCGATCAGCATCCCGACCGTCGCCACCGCACCCAGCGTCTTTGTCATCGCGTTTCTCCCTTCACATTCCGTTCCGTCTGCCTGTCCACCGCCGCCGTCGCTCATCTGCGCCGCCGCACGCACACGATGCCCGCGAGGACCGCGACCGCCAGGATCGGCGGATAGTAGAGGTTCCCGATCAGCGCGCCGGCGCCGAACGCCATCCCCGCGCCGCGCGCGAGCCCGAGCGCGATCAGGATCTGCGCGCCGTAGGGGATCATCCCCTGCACGACCGAGCCCGCCGTGTCGATGATGCCGGCGAGCCGCACGCGGTCCACGCCGAAGCGCTCGCCGCACGCGCGCGCGAGCGGGCCCGCGATCACGATGGCGACCGTGTTGTTCGCCGTCAGGAGGTTGAAGAGGCCCGTCAGCGCGAACATCCCCGCCTCGCACGTCTTCGGGCCGCGCACCGCACGCGCAATCCAGTTGGTCAGCTTCGCAAGGCCGCCCGCCGCCTCGATCGTGCGGAAGAGCCCGCCCGCGAGGAGCGCGACGACCATCGTCTCGCCCATCCCCATCACGCCCTGCCCCGCCAGCGCGACCGCGCCCGCACCGTCGAACGCACCCAAGAGGAGGCCGAGCACCATCGCGAGGCCCGTGCCGAGGAAGAGGAGCACCACGACGTTGAAGCCGGCGAGCGCCAGCACAAGGATCAGCACGTACGGCAGCACGGCCACGACATCCTTCAGCGCGACGGGTGCTGTGGCAGTCGCCGCCGCCCCGACCGACGGAGCCGCCGCCACCATGCCCGCGACGAGGTACAGGACGAGCGCGACGAGCGCCGCCGGGATCGCGTAGGCCGCGTTCGCCCAGAACTTGTCGCGCATGGCGACGCCCTGCGTCCGCGTCGCCGCGATCGTCGTGTCCGAGATCATCGAGAGGTTGTCGCCGAACATCGCGCCCGCGACGACCGCGCCCGCGAGCAGCGCGGGGCTGATCCCCAGCGGCTCGGCGCAGCCGAGCGCGACCGGCACCGTCGCCGCGATCGTCCCGCAGCTCGTGCCGATCGCAAGCGAGATGAGCGCCGCGACCGCGAAGATGCCCGCGACCAGGAAGCGGTCGGGCACGAGCGCGCGCGCGATCGTCACCGCCGAATCGACGGCGCCCGAGCCCTTCGCCACGGCCGCGAACGCGCCCGCGAGAATGAAGATGAGGCACATGAGCATGATGTCGACGTGGCCCATCCCCTTCGCGAACGTCTCCACGCGTTCCGCGAGCGGCCGCCGCCGGTTGAAGAAAATCGCCACCGCACAGGCGGCCAGGAATGCCATCATCGTCATGCCGTCTCCTCCGTTGTTGTCGTTGACGCGCCGTCGAAGAAGCGGTAGAACTGGTACCACTGCTCCGGACGGGCGCGCGTTGTCTCCTCCAGAAATGCCACGTAGCCGTCCAGCAGATCGCCGTCCAGCCGCCGCGCGCGGACCTCGTACGCGTTCCAGCCCGTCTGCACGCACGCGATCGCGTAGACGGGCGATTCCATCAGCCGCGCAAAGCGGAAGACGCCCTTCGGCCAGCGGCACAGGCGGCCGAGGAACGCGTGCGGCAGCGTCGCCGCCGTGCGCGCGCGCCCCGCCGCCGGACGGTCGCCCGCCATCAGCACGATCTCGCCGCGACGGATCGCCGCCTGCATCTCGGCCGCCGTCTCCACGCCGATGTCCTCGACCGCGTGGAGCGTCAGCTGCGCCGGGTCCAGGTGATGCAGAAAAAGTTCCGTGAAGATCGCGTCGTGCCCCAGCTGCTGGAACGCGTGCACCTTCGGCGTCGCGCCCCGGCCCTTGCGCAGCGCGGGCAGGACCTCGATGCAGCCGACGTGCGTCGACAGGAGAAAGCAGCCGCCGTCCCGCCAGCCCGTGTCGCCCGCGAGCGTGAAGCGCGGCGGCGCCTTGCACAGCGTGCATGCGTCCGTCTTGTCGATCATCGTCCACGCGAAGCCGAGCAGCTGGCGGAAGCAGCGCGCGTGGGAGGCGCGGCGGCCCAGCACCGCGTAAAACTGGCGCAGCGCCGCGCGCGCCGGGGTGCAGAACGGATAGATGAAGAGAAACGCGGGCACAAAGAGGATCTTCGCGGCGCTCTTGCCCAGGAGCCGGTAGATTTCCCACATCAGGCGCATACGCAGCCGTCCCGCCGACTGCTCCTTCTGCCGATGCCATTCAACCGCTTTGTCCATGTCGTTCTTTACTCGCTCGCGGCGATCGTCAGCATCCCGAGCGCGTGCGTGACGGCGGCGGCGCGCACCTGCGCGCGGTCGCCCGCGAAGATCGCCTTTTCGGTCCGCGTCCCGGCGGCGGTCGCCAGGCCGAACCAGACGAGGCCGACGGGCTTTTCGGCGCTGCCGCCGTCGGGTCCGGCGATGCCCGTGAGCGACACCGCGAGATCCGTCTTCAGGAGCCGCCGCGCGCCCTCCGCCATCTGCGCGGCCGTTTCGCTCGACACCGCGCCGACCGTGGCGAGCGTCTCCGCGCGCACGCCGAGCACGCGCATCTTCACGTCGTTGGAGTAGCTGATGACGCCGCCCGCGAACACCGCGCTCGAACCCGGCACCGCCGTGATCGCCGCGCCCGCGCCGCCGCCCGTGCAGCTCTCCGCCGTCGCGCACGTGAGGCCGTTCGCCTTCAGCAGGGCCACCAGATTCTCCGCCACCGAACTTTTCATAGACTCGCTCCTTTCACCACAACCCTCTCCTTCGGAATCGCCGCGAACGGGCCGCGCGCGACGAGCTCGGCGAGCCGCACCGGCGCGCCGTCGCCCCAGCCGCACGTCGCCGCGAGCCGGCCGATGATCGTCTCCGCCGAAACCCCGGCGGCGCGGTATGCGGCGATGCGCGTGTCGCCGTGGCGCTTCGCGAGCCGCTTGCCGTCCGGCCCCACGACGAGCGGCACGTGGAAGAAGCGGATCGGCGGTGCGGCGCGCGCCCCGGCCAGCGCGCGCCGCAGGAGAATCTGCGCCGGCGTCGCCGCGAGCAGGTCGTCGCCGCGCACGACTTCCGTCACGCCCATCGCGAGATCGTCGAGCGTCGCCGCGAGCGTGTAGCCCGCGCCGTCGCGGTCGCGCGCGAGCGGAAAATCGCCGAGCGTGCGCGCGACATCCTGCGTGCACGCGCCCGCGCAGCCGTCCGTGAACGAGACGACGGCCTCGTCCGGCGTGCGGAAGCGCCAGCACGGCTGCGGCCGCACGCGCGCCGCCGCGTCCCAGTCGGCGAACCGGCCGCGGCACGTGCCGGGATAGAAGAGCTGCTCGCCTTCGTGCGGCGCGGACTGCGCGTGTTCGACGTCCCGGCGCGTGCAGACGCACGGATACGCGAGCCCGCGCGCGTGCAGATCGTCGATGGCCGCGCGGTAGCGCGCGCGGCGTTCCGACTGGACGAATTCCGCGTCCCAGTCGAAGCCCAGCCAGTCGAGGTCGCGCCGCGCCGCATCGGCCGCGCCCGGCTTGTCGCGCGGGTGGTCGAGGTCTTCCATGCGAAAGAGGAGCCGGCCGCCGACGGTGCGCGCGCGCAGATACGCGATCATGAACGTGCGGACGTTGCCGAGGTGCAGCGCGCCCGTGGGCGAGGGCGCCAGCCGCCCGACGTACGGTTCCCGCTCGCCGTTCGCCGCCGTCATTTCCGCCCCTGCCGCGCGAACCGTCCCTTGGAAAGCGCCGCGCCCGCGATCAGGAGCGCGAGGCCGGGCACGAGAAAGATGAGATACCGTTCGGCGAGATGCGACTCCTCCTCGTTCTGCTCCTTCGCCGCGACCTGGCGCAGGAACTTGCGGTAGATCGCGCCCAGCGTCGTCTCCGCCGTGCCCGCCGTCGCGAGCGGCACGTACCGACCGCCCGACGCGGCCGAGACGGCCTGAAGCGCCGCTTCCTCGAGCTTGACGATAACGGGCTTGCCGTCGAACTGCTGCACGCCCGTGCCGCTCGCGGCGGGGATCGTCGCGCCGTGGCGCGGATCGCCGATGCCGACGGTGAAGATCGGGATGCCGCGCTTCTTCGCGCGCGCGGCCGCGTCCAGCGCCTCGCCGCGCAGGTCGCCGCCGTCGGAAATGAGGATGATCGCGTTGTGGTCGTCCGCCGCCGCGGGGAGCGCGTCGAGGCAGGCGTTGATCGCCGAGCCGAGCGACGTCTCGCCGCGCGGCGCGGAATCGGGCGTGAGCGACTCGAGGGCGCTGCGCAGGTAGGCGCGGTCGGTCGTCAAGGGGCAGATCGCGACGCCCGTGCGGCGGAACGCGACGAGCGCGCACCGGTCGCCCGCGAGCGAATCGATCAGGTCGGCGACGTCGGCCTTCGCGCGTTCGAGCCGGTTGGGGCGCACGTCGGCGGCGAGCATCGAGCGCGACACGTCGATGGCGACGACGACGTTGCGGCTGCGCGCGACGTGCTTTTCGAGCGTCTGGCCCCACTGCGGCCGCGCCGCCGCGAAGAGGACGAGCACGAGGCCGGCGAGGAGGCACGCCGTCTGCACGCCCGCGAACGGCGTCGCGGGCACGTTCAGCGTCAGCCGCGTCAGCGCCTTTTCGCGCCGCGCCTTGAGGAACGACCAGAAGAGGCCCGCGAACGGCACCGCCGCGGCCAGGACGAGCAGGACTGGAGAGACGAATCGCATGGCTCAGTGATCGTGCCTTCCTTCGCCGTGCCAGGGGATGAACGCGGGCACCCGGTCGATTCCCGCCGCGAGGCGCTGGCGGACGGCCTCGTAGACGAGGATCGTCGCGGCGGCGGAGACGTTGAGCGAATCAGCGAGCCCGAGCATCGGGATGCGCACGCGCAGCTCCGCGCCGTCCATCCACTTCGCGGTGAGGCCGTACTGCTCCGCGCCGAGCGCGATCGCGACGTTGCCCGTCAGGTCGACCTCGAAATGCAGCTTCTCCGCGTGCGGCGTCGCGGCGAGGATCTTGAAGCCGTGCGCCTTGAGGAACGCGAGCGCCTCGTCGCTCGTCGCCTCGACGATCGGCACCGAGAACATCGTGCCCGTCGACGCGCGCACGACGTTCGGGTTGTGGATGTCGGTCGTGCGGTCGCAGACGATCACCGCCGCGACCTTCGCCGCGTCCGCCGAGCGCAGGATCGTGCCGAGGTTGCCCGGCTTCTCGATGGCCTCGGTGACGATGACGAGCGCGTTCTCGGGCAGCTTCAGGTCGGCGAGCGTGATCGCGACGTGCGGACCGACCATCAGGAGCCCGTCCGGGCGCTCCTTGTAGGCGATCTTCTCGAAGCAGACCTTCGAGCACGTGAAGATGTCCGCGCCGAGCCGCGCGCAGTCCGCGACGAGCGCGGGTTCGTTCTCGTTCTTGAGGTAGAAGTCGGGGCAGTGGAAGAGCGCGCGCGGGCGGTAGCCGTTGTCGAGCGCGCGGCGGCACTCGCGGTAGCCCTCGACGATCATCTCGCCCGACTCCTCGCGCGTCGCGCAGCTGCGCAGCCGGACGACGTACTTCAGTTTCGGATTGCTGGGACTCGTGATTTCCATTTCGTCTAGTATATCAAATCCGGGCGGTGCGCGTCAGCGGCCGGCCGCCGGCGTGCGGAAGCAGATGCGGTTGATGATGCTCTGGAAGCTCTCGCCGCCGCGCAGGATCTCGATGGCGATGCGCAGGTAGAGGCAGCGTACGGGCGACGTCTCGAAGCGCGGGAAGCGCACGGCGTCCTTCTCCGTCGTCACGAGCGCATCCGCGCCCATGTCGGCCGTGCGGTTGAGCGCGTAGAGGATCTCGCTCGCGTCGTAGCGGTGGTGGTCGGCGTAGCGCTCGCACCAGACGACCTTCGCGCCGAGGTGCCGCAGCGAATTCTCGAACCCCTTGGGCGAGGCGATGCCCGAGAGCGTGCACGTCGTCTTCCCCTTCAGCCAGTCGAGCGGAAACTCCTCGCGGCTCCAGACGTCCCTGAGCACCTTCGGCGCGTGGGTGCATTCGACGATCTCGGCCGTCCGGTTGTAGCGGCGGATCTCGGCGACGACCGCCGACGTGTCGCCGCGGCACTTCGTCAGGAAGATGATGTCCGCGCGCTTGAGGTGGCGCGCCGGCTCGCGCAGGACGCCGCGCGGCAGCAGGTTGCCGTTGCCGAAGGGATTCGTCGCGTCCACGAGCACGACCTCGACCGAATGCTTCAGCCGCTGGTACTGGAAGCCGTCGTCGAGGATCAGCGTGTCGCAGCCGAACTTCTTGACGGCGTAGCGTCCCGCCTTGACGCGGTCGCGGTCGACGAGCACGGCGACGCCCGGCAGGTTGGACGCGAGCATGTACGGCTCGTCGCCGCCGATCGCCGCGTCCAGCAGGACGCGCCGCCCGTCGCTCACCACGAGCGGCTTCGTGATCTCGCCCGTGAACACGCGCTGGATCCACGGCGCCTCCTTGCGGCGGTAGCCGCGCGAGAGGATCGCGACCCGGCGCCCCTCGGCGGCGAGCGTGCGCGCGAAGATCTCGGTGACGGGCGTCTTGCCGGTGCCGCCGGCCGTGACGTTGCCGATGGAGATGACCTGGATGCCGAGCGGCCAGCGGCGCAGCAGTCCCGCGCGGTAGAGGAAGTAGCGGAACGAGACGACGGCCGCGAAGAGGAGCGAGAAGAGCTTGAGCACCGCGAGGAGGAGGCGCACCGGCGCCGGGTGCCCTTCGTCGGCGCCCTTCTCCTGGATGAGCCTGACGAGACTGTTCTCGAGCCGCTCGATCCCGCTCTGGCGTGCCTTGCGCATCAGTGGAGCGGATTGCCGGACGACGCGCCGAGCGCGCGCAGGTAGATGAAGAAGCCGCAGTGCCACTCGTGGCGCTCGCGCGAGCCGTCGATGCGCGTGGCGGAGCCGTCGTAGCCGACGATGAAGCGGAAGCCGAGGCAGTCGGTGCGGTAGTCGAGCCAGCTGCCGATGCGGTCGAGCTCGCTGCGGCGGCAGTCCCAGCGCACGAACGGACCCCACGCGAACGCGTCGCAGATCTCGTGCTCGAACTCGACCGACGCGACCGAGAAGTCCGCCCAGTCGAACCCGTCGTGCTTCATGACGTCGCGGTCGTAGGGCGACGCGGCGAAGTCCCACTGGCGCGCGTCGCGGTGGAGGAAGGTGACGGTGTAGGCGAGCGAGCGGTCCAGCCGCTGGCGCCAGCCCGCGTCGGCGTACGCGACCTTCCCCGCGTCGGCGTCGTACTCGACGCGGGTGCGCAGCGAGATGTCGTCGCACGGCGTCCAGACGAGGCGCGCGCCCGGCAGGACGAGCGGATGCGACCGGCCGATGTTCGCCTCGCGCGGCCGCCGCGCGAGGCGGTGGTAGCGGTTGCCGTCCGTGTACGTCGTTCCGTTGAACTGGACCGCGGTGTAGAAGTCGACGTCGAGCCACGTGCGCCAGCGCCCCTTCTCGTCCACCGTCCGCAGCGCGTTGCGCACGCCGGGCGTGACGCCGTACCAGGAGTACGGCAGGTTGCGCGAACGGCCCGCGAACTGGTCGAGGTAGTCGCGCGAGGTGTCGAGCGAATCGAACACGAAGGGCCGGCGGCCCGACTTGAGCCCGGCGTAGCTCGCCTCCTGCGCCAGCGCGTCGAGGTAGGGTTCGACGAGATGGTTCCAGCGCGCATAGTCCGCGGTGCCGCGCGCGGCGAAGGTGACGCCGCTTTCGACGATGGAGCGCCACGCGCCGTCGCCCGTCGCGCCCGCGCGCCCGTACCCGTCGCGGTTCACGGTGCCCGTGTCGCTCCAGCAGGTGCCGCGCAGGCCGACGCGCGGCACGACGGCGAGGACGTCCGCGACCTTGAACGGCGCCGTCAGGCGGTGGTAGGTGTCGAAGCGGAACGCCTGGTAGTCCGCCCACCGGCCCGGATTGTAGCGGTACGGCACGGCGGTGGAGGAGGAGCCGTAGCGGGCGTAGTCGCGGTTCAGCCAGCCGACGCGCGACGACGACTCGTAGTTGACGCCGAGGCCGAAGAGCGGCTGCGGGGCGATGTCGAAATAGACCTCCGGCAGCCGCGCGACGCCGTCGTAGAAGTCGTTCAGCGGACCCGACACGCTCACGCCCAGGCCGAAGGGATTCTCCACGTGCTCCCACGCGAGCTCGTTGGACGACGTGCCGAACACGTTGCGCGCGCTCAGCAGGTTGTCGCGCTCGAAGTCGCCGCGGAAGTGCGAGTCGCTGTAGTACGTGCCCTGCAGCCGCAGCGTGTCGCGCTCGGTGACGTCCCAGCGGTGGGCGAGCGTCAGCGCGTAGCGGTCGTCCGGCACGGAGCTGCCCCAGTTCTGGTAGTTCGAGCGGCGCGACTTCCAGCGCCGGTCGTAGCGGTCGGCGTCCTGGTCCCAGGCGTAGTAGACCTTGAACTTGCCCCGGCCGTAGTCGCCGAGCCGCCAGCCGAGCGACTGCCCGAGGGCGAGGCCGTTCTTCGTGCGCAGATCGGCGCGCGTGTTGCCGCGCAGGCCGAAATGTCCCTCCTCGAAGTCGCCCGCGAGGCGGTAGACGTACTTGGTCAGCAGGAAGGCGCCCCACCGGCCGGTGTAGCCGGGCATGACGCGCCAGCCGTAGTCGGTGTCGAGCGGATACATCCACCACGGCAGCCAGAGGACAGGCACGCCCAGGCAGTTGATCCAGACGTCGCGCACGCGGACCTCGCGCTCGCCCTCCGTGCCGTGGTAGACGGCCGAGCCGGTCGCCGACCAGTGGAAGCGGCCGGGCGCGTTGGTGCACGTCGTCACCTCCGTGCCGGGGCCGAAGACGATGTCGTCGCCGTCCTTGACCGCCAGCTGCCCGAGGAGGCTCAGGCGGCCCTGCGGCAGTTCGGCGGTCGCGTGGACGTGGCCGGTCACGACGACGTTTCCGGTCACGCGGTCGGCGGCGATCGTGTCGGCCGACAGCTTCAGTTCGGTGGCTCCCGCCGCGAGCGGCAGGACGAGCGCAAGAAGGATCGGGTGCTTCATGACTGAGAGTATAACACTTGCGAGGTGGCCGCGTCCAGTATGGAAAACGCCTCGGGGTGGCGGTGGAGCTCCGACACGAACGTCAGACGCGTGTTGAAGCTGCGCTGGAGATCGGCGAGGATCTGGGCGTCTTCGGTGCGCAGACGCTGCATCACCTGGGGCGCGACGATGATCTTCGGCTCGAACGGCTTCTTGTCGGCCTCGGCCTTCCGGAGCAGCGTCGTCAGCCGCCGCTGCACCTCGATCGAGATCGCCATCGGCGACTTGACGAGGCCGTGGCCCGCGCAGTACGGGCACTTCGAGGTGAGGCGCGAGAGGATCGACCGGTCCTGGCGCTGGCGCGACATCTCCAGAAGCCCGAGCTCCGAGATCTGCAGCACGTTCGTGCGCGCCCGGTCGCGCTTGAGCGCGTTCTTGAGCGCCTTGTAGACCTGCGTCTGGTGCTTGCGCGACTTCATGTCGATGAGGTCGAGGACGACGAGCCCGCCGATGTTCCTGAGCCGCAGCTGGCGCGCCACCTCCTCGACCGCCTCGAGGTTCACGTCGAGGATCGCCTCCTCCTGCGAGCCCTTGCCCTTGTAGTGGCCCGTGTTGACGTCGACCGCGATGAGCGCCTCGGTCTCGTCGATGACAAGGTAGCCGCCCGACTTGAGCGGCACCTGCCGCGCGAACGCCTCGGCGAGCTGGCGGTCGAGCCCGTAGTGGTCGAAGATGCAGCTGTCGCCGTCGTAGCGGCGGATCTTCGTGCGCGCCCGCCGCGAGATGCGCGCGCACACCTCGCGCATGTCGTTGAACGCCTTCTCGTCGTCGATGACGATCGCGTCGACGTCCTCCGTCAGCCAGTCGCGCACGACGCGCTCGCACAGGTCCGGCTCCTGGAAGATGCAGCACGGCGTGCGCAGGCGCTGGATGTTCATCTGCATCTCGTTCCAGACGGAGAGGAGGTTGCGCAGGTCCCGCGCGAACGCGCGCGCCGACGCGCCCGCGCCGACGGTGCGCACGACGAGGCCGACGTTGTCCGGCAGCGGCAGCTTGTCGAGGATCTTCTTCAGCCGCTTGCGCTCGTCGGCGTCGCCGATCTTCTTCGAGACGCCGCGGATGCGCGTGCCCGGCATCATCACGAGGTAGCGCCCGGGGATCGACAGGCTCGCCGTCACGCGCGGCCCCTTCGTCGAGATCGGCCCCTTCGTCACCTGCACGATGATCTCCGAGCCGGGCGGGAAGCGCTTGGCGATCTCGGCGTCGGAGAGGCGGTTCGACTTGCGTCCGCCGCCGCCCTTGCCCTTCTTGGGCTCCTCGTCGTCGTCGTCCAGAAGCGCGTTCTCGTCCACCGTCATGTCCCAGTAGTGCAGGAACGCGTTCTTGCTCAGGCCGATGTCGACGAACGCCGCCTGGAGGTCGTTCTCGAGGTTCTGGATCCGCCCCTTGAAGACGCTGCCGACCAGGCGCTCGTCCTCCGGGTGCTCCACCATGAATTCCTCGATGCGGCCGTTCTCCATGACGGCGACGCGCGTTTCGAGCTTTTCGACGTTGACGATGATCTCGCGCTTCAGTTTCGAGCGCTTCAGCCATCCGAATAGGTTCATGTCTGTATCTCCCTGTGTAGTGATATGCTTTGTGTGAGTCCCAATCCGGCCATCACCGTCAAGAGGAAGGTGCGGCCCGATGAAATGAACGGCAGCGGCAGGCCCGTGATCGGCACGAGGCCCACCGACATCGCGATGTTGACGTAGATGTGCGCGAAGACGAGCGTCGAGACGCCCAGCGCGATCAGCCGGCCGCGCCCGTCGGCGGCGACGTACGCGATCCACGCGCCCGACAGGCACAGCGCCGCGAAGAGCGACAGCAGCGCGAGCGAGCCGAGGAAGCCCGTCTCCTCGGCGTAGACGCAGAAGATGAAGTCGTTCATCGACACGGACGGCGGCAGGTACTTGAGGTGGTTCGTCTCGCCCTTGCCGATGCCCTTGCCCGCGAAGCCGCCCGAGCCGATCGAGATCATCGCCTGGCGCAGCGTGTAGCCCGCGCCCATCGGGTCCGACTCCGGGAAGAGGAACGTCTTGACGCGCTTGAGCTGGTGCTCGCGCAGAGGGACGTACCGGATGATCGCGGCGCGCCGCGCGGGGTCGACGCCCGGCTTCTCCGCCTCGTGGACGGCGCCGAGGAGCGCCGCGCCGCCGATCGCGCCGACGGCCAGCAGGACCGCCAGCCCCCTGCGCCAGACGTTGGCGGCGATCAGCATCACGAGCGCGGCCGGCGCGAGCGTGAGCGTCGTGCCGAGGTCGGGCTCGGCCAGGATGAGCACGGAGGGAATCCCCACGAGGAGCGCGGCGACGACGAAGCCGGTGAAGCCCTCGCGCCGCCGGAAGAGCGGCTCGGCCGAGCCGAACACCTCCGCGAAGAACGCGATGACGCAGAGCTTCGAGATCTCGCTCGGCTGGAAGAACCACAGCCACCGCCGGCCGCCGTAGATTTCGCTGCCGACGACGAGCACGAGCACGAGGAGCACGAGCGCGGCGACGTAGGCCGGCGGCGCGACGAGCGTCAGGTACTTGCGGTAGTCGGTGAAGGCGATGAGGAAGTAGAGCGCGAGCCCCAGCGCGGCCGTGCGCAGGTTCGCCGCCCACATCGCGTGGAACGCCGCGCCCTCGCGCGCCGAGCCCGCCGACCAGATGGCGACGGTGCCGATCGCGATGAGCGCGAGCATGGCGGCGAACTGCACCCAGTTGAAGAGCAGGAGCCTACGAAGCATCGCGCGCCTCCTCCCGCGGATTGAAGACCGCCTTCAGGATTGCACCGACCTTCGGCGCGGCGGTGCCGCCGCCCGACTCGCCGTTCTCGATCACCAGCGCCACCGCGACCTCGGCCGCGCGCGCCTCGGCGCGCGAGGTGGCGTCGCCCTTCGCGTAGGCGATGAACCACGTGTTCTTGCGCCGCCGCTCCCGCGCGCCGACCTCGGCCGTGCCCGTCTTGCCGAGCACGTACGCGCAGACGCCCTCCGCGCCGCGCCGCCCCGTGCCCGACCGGCCGACGACCAGGCGCAGGCCCTCGCGCACGGCGGCGAGATCCGCCGCGGCGAACGGCAGCGGCCGCGCCGGCGGACCGCGGTCCGCCTTCAGGTGCGGCGTGACGAGCGCGCCCGTGCCGAGCGCAGCCGCGACGCGCGCCATCTGCAGGGGCGTGACGAGCAGCATGCCCTGCCCGATCGCCATCTGCGCGACGTCGCCCGGATACCATTTCTCGCGGTACGTCTCCATCTTCCACGTCGCGTCCGGCACCACGCCCGCGTAGTCCACCGGGAAGTCGATCCCCGTCTTCGCGCCGAGCCCGAACGCGTGCGCCGCCGACACGAGCGCGTTGGTGCCGATCTCGACGCCGAGGCTGCAGAAATAGGGGTTGCAGCTGTCGCGCAGCGCCTCGCGCAGATCGAGCGGGCCGTGGCCCCACGTGCGCGAGCAGCGGATCGTCAGCCCCCCCCAGACGTACGCGCCGATGCAGTCGTGGCGTTCGCCGGCCGCGTGGCCCGCCGTCAGCCCCGCGAGCGCGGTGATCGGCTTGAAGGTGGAGCCGGGCGCGTAGGAGCCGCCGACGGCGCGGTTCAGGAGCGGCTTGTCGGGATCCTTCGCCGCCGCCTCGTAGCGCGCGCGGCGGAGGACCGGCACGAAGAGATCGGGATTGAACGACGGCGCGCTCGCCATCGCCAGCACCGCGCCGTCGCGCGGATCGAGCACCACGCACGCGCCCTTCGCGCCCGCGAGCTGCGCCTCGCAGACCGTCTGGAGGTCGGCGTCGATCGTCAGCGCCAGGTCGGGGCCCTGCTGGGCGGGCACCACCACCTCGGGCACGGCGCCCGCGAAGCCGCGCGCGTCGACGGTCAGGCGGCTCTCGCCCGCGCCGCCGCGCAGGAAGCCGTCGTAGTAGAACTCGAGCCCGCTGCGGCCGCGCATCTCCAGCTCGCGGAAGTTGAAGCCCTCGTCGCCCGCGGGCGATTCCGCGCGGTCGCGCCCGACGTAGCCGAGGAGGTGCCCCGCGAGCGGCCCGTTCGGATAGGTGCGCTCCAGCGTCTCCTCGACCGCGAAGCCCGGCAGCTGCGCACCGTCCGCGGCGGCGCCGGGCAGGCGGAAGGACTGCTCCTCGAAGCGCGCGAGCGCATCCGCGTCGATGTCGCGCCAGACCGTGAGCGGCCGCGCGAGGCTCTGGTGCAGATGGCGGCGGATGTCGCGTTCGGTGAGCGGCGACGGGCGGCCCACCACCGCCGCGACGGCGGCGATGGCGTTGGAGATCGCCTCGGCCGTCTCGTCCCAGCCCTTCCGCTTGAAGACGCCCGCGTTCAGCACGATCGACACCGACGGGCGGTTGTCGGCGAGCACCCGGCCGCGCCGGTCGAGGATGCGGCCGCGCACGCCCGCGGTCTGGACGCGGCGCACGGACTGGCGGCGCAGACCGTCGGTCGCGTCGGCCGCGCGGTCGACCTGCACGGTCTTGAGGCGGGCGGCCAGCGTCAGGAGGCCGGCGATGAAGATCGCCGCCGCGAACCAGCAGGTGCGCGCGCCCACGGGCAGGATCTCGGCCTTAAGCTTCATCGAGCGCCGCCCTCCTTTCCAGCGCGAGGAGCGCCCCCCAGGTCGCCGCCGCCGTCGCCGCGCCGACGGGAATCGCCGCGAGAAACCGCAGGCACACCTCGCCGGCGCGTCCGTCGAAGAAGCGGTCGGCGAAGAAGAGAAGCTGGCAGCACGGATCGAGCGTCAGGGCGAGCCAGACGGGTCGCGCGCGCGCCTTTCCGACGGCCGCCGCCAGCGCGAGGAAGAGCGCGAGGTGGCCGCCGAGACCGGGCGAGCGCGAACAAAGCGCGTCCTCCATCGCGCCGGCCGCCACGGCGAAAAGGAGCGCGACGGCGAGCGGGCGGCGCGAGGCGATGAACACCGTCGCCATCATCAGCACGGGCGCGCCGACGCCGCAGACTTTCGGCAGCAGCTCTTCGAGCGCCCCGCCGACGACGAGCACGAGAAACGCGAACACGAGATGGACGAAATCACTTTTCACAGCGGATGAAGACGTCCTCTAGCGTCGAAAAATCGACCGCCGGCACCGCTTCACCCACCGGGGAGGGCCGCCCCTCCGCCGCGTTGTGGATAGTCAGCAAAGTGCCGATGGCGAGGCCGCGCGGGAAAAGCCCGCCGCGTCCCGATGTCAAAACCCGTGCCCGCGGCGGCACCTCCGCCGCAGACGTCAAATGCTTCAGAAAGATCCGCTCGCCGCTGCCGCCCGCGCTGATGCCGCGCACGCCCCCGCTCCCTTCGATCTCGCAGGCGACCTTGAACGCGGGATCGGTGACGAGCAGCACCTCGGCCGTCTTGAGCGAGACGGACGTGACGCGGCCGACGAGCCCGTCGGGCACCGCGACCATCGCCCCCTCCTTCACGCCCGCGAGCGAGCCCTTGCCGACGCGGCAGATCTGCCGCGCGCCCGACGCGCCGCCGCCGAAGGACAGCACCTCGGCGGGCAGCCAGCGCTCGGCGGGGAACGCGTCGTAGCCCAGAAGCCGCCGCAGGCGCACGTTCTCCTGGAAGAGCCGCCCGTTGTCGGCCTCGACCATCGCGAGCGTCGCCGCCTCGCGCCGCAGCCGGACGTTCTCCGCGCCCGCCGCCGCGCCGCGCAGCAGACCCTTCAGCCGCGAACCGATCTGGCGCGCGAACGTCACCTTCGCCTTCTCGACCGGATAGACCGCGTCCGCCGCCGTCCCGCGCCCGAAAACGAGCGCGAGCGCGACCGCCGCCGCGAGCGCGACGGAGACGACTGTTCCGGTTGTGGCTTTTTTCACGTCAGCAAGTTCCTGGTTGACGGGAACCTGCCGAAGACGTTACGATGCACTTTCGTTCTTCGCGAGGAAGTCAAGCTCGTTCATCACGACGCCGGTGCCTTCCGCCACCGCAGAGAGCGGATCGTCCGCCAGCGTGACGGGCAGTCCGGTCTGCGACGCCAAAAGCTTGTCGAGGCCCCGCAGCTGCGCGCTTCCGCCCGACAGCACGAGACCGCGGTCCACCAGGTCGGCCGCGAGTTCCGGTTCGCATTTGTCCAGCGTGGATCTCACAGCGCCCACGATCTGACTCACCGGCTCCTTCAAGGCCTCCCGGACTTCCTCGGAGTTGATCGTCAATGTCTTCGGCAACCCCGTTACGATATCCCTACCTTTGATTTCAAGCGTCTTCTCCTCCGCGAGCGGATAGGCGCTTCCGATTTCAATCTTGATCCATTCCGCCATGCGCTCGCCGATCAGCAGGTTGTAGACGCGCTTGACGTAGTTCTGGATGCAGTCGTCCATCGCGTCGCCGCCCGCCTGGCGCGCGGAGTAGCTGTGGACGATGCCCGCGAGCGAGATGATGGCGACTTCGCACGTGCCGCCGCCGATGTCCACGATCATCGAGCCGGCCGGCTCGCTCACCGGCAGCCCCACGCCGATCGCCGCGGCCATCGGCTCCTCGACGAGAAACACCTTGCCCGCGCCCGCGTTCTGCGCCGCGTCCTGCACCGCGCGCTTCTCGACCTCGGTGATGCCGCTCGGCACGGCGATGACCATGCGCGGGCGCGCCCACTTGACGTTCTTGAGGAACCAGCGCTTCGGGCAGACCTTGTTGATGAAATAGGCGATCATCGCCTCGGTGATGTCGAAGTCGGCGATGACGCCCGACTTCATGGGGCGGATGGCGATGATGTTGCCGGGCGTGCGGCCCAGCATCTGGCGCGCCTCGTCGCCGACCGCCAGCACGCGCTTCGAGCCCGCCTGGATCGCCACCACCGACGGTTCGCGCAAGACGATGCCGCGGTCCTTGGCGTACACCAAACTGTTGGCGGTACCGAGGTCGATGCCGATGTCGGTTGTAAACAGAGACTTGAGCTTGCCGAACATGTCTTTTCGCTTCCGTTTTTACAATGATGGGATATTTTATGGTTTTTCGGGCGAAAAGTCAACTGCGATTTGCAATTTTCAGCACAAGGGCCGTGCGGGCGGGCAGGTAGAGGCGGATCTGCTGCACGAGCTCGCCCCGGTCGGGGACGAGCGTCGGCGTGAAGGGCTGCCCCGCCGCCACGCGCCCCTGGCCGCCGAAGCGCACCTCGTCCGAATCGAAGAGGTGGCGCCACGCCGTCGCCGGCGGCACCAGGACGCCGTAGTCCGTGTACGACTGCGACGGGTGGAAGTTGAAGACGAAGAGCAGGTCCCCGCGCACGAACGCGAGCACCTTGTCCGGCTCGTTGGCGACGAGCTGCAGCGGCCGGCTCCCGGCCACGCGCCGCGACGCGCCGACCGTGTTCATCATCGTCTCGTCGAAGTCGCCGAGCGCCTTGAAGCGCAGGTTCGGGTCGTCGCGGAGCGACCACTGCCGCCGCGCGTGCGCATAGCTCCAGCCGTTGTCCTGCCGCGGGAAGTCGATCCACTCGGGGTGGCCGAACTCGTTGCCCATGAAGTTCAGGTACGCGCCGCCGTTGAGCGCGAGCGTCGCCAGGCGCGCCATCTTGTGGAGCGCCACGGCGCGGTCGACCTCCAGCCCGTGCTGGTCCTTGCCCATGCCGAAGTAGATCGCCGCGTCCGCGAGCTGGAAGAAGAACGTCTTGCCGCCGACGAGCGCCTGGTCGTGGCTCTCGACGTAGCTGACGACCTTCTCCTCCGCGCGCTTGTTCGTCAGCTCGTGGAAGAGGCCGCCCATCGACCAGTCGTCGTCGCGCACCTTTTCCGCGAGCCGGAACCAGTAGTCGGGCTCGCCCATCGCCATGCGGTAGTCGAAGCCGATGCCGCAGTCCTCCGCCGGCGCCGCGCAGCCCGGCATGCCGCTGACGTCCTCGGCGATCGTGATCGCGCCGGGATTGACGGCGTGGATGACGCGGTTGGCGAGGTTGAGGTACGCCCACGCGTCGTCGTCCATCGAGCCGTTGAAGTACATCGCGTAGTCGGTGAAGGCGTCGCCGAGGCCGTGGTTCCAGAAGAGCATGGACGTC
Organism: Verrucomicrobia bacterium UBA7008; assembly: GCA_002449695.1. GTDB lineage: Bacteria > Verrucomicrobiota > Kiritimatiellia > RFP12 > UBA1067 > UBA1067. Next base: position 46,808 of record DJXI01000029.1, read on the forward strand.
ACGCCGTCGAAGCGGTAGCCGTCGAAGCGGTACTCGTCGAGCCAGAAGCGGCAGTTCGACAGCAGGAAGTGCAGCACCTTGTGCTTGCCGTAGTCGAAGCAGCGGCTGTCCCACGCCGAATGCCAGCCCTTCGGGCCCGAATGGAAATACTGGTAGTCGGTGCCGTCGAAGAGCGACAGTCCGTCGCGCTCGTTCTTGACGGCGTGCGAATGGACGAGGTCCATGATGACCCGCAGGCCCATCCCGTGCGCCGTGTCGATGAGCGACTTGAGCTCGTCGGGCGTGCCGAAGCGCGAGGACGCGGCGAAGAAGCTGGAGACGTGGTAGCCGAAGCTGCCGTAGTACGGATGCTCCATGATCGCCATCAGCTGCACCGTGTTGTAGCCCGCCTTCTTGATGCGCGGCAGGATGTTGTCGCGGAATTCGGCGTAGCTCGCGACCTTCTCCTCCTCCGAGCACATGCCGACGTGCGCCTCGTAGATGAGCGGCGTGAACGCGCCCTTCTTCGCCGCCGACGCCGGCGACGCGTGCTGCCAGACGTACGGCTGCGGCGGATCGTAGACCTGCGCGCAGAAGAGCTTCGATTCCTCGTCCTGGCGCACGTAGCGCGCGTAGGCGGGGATGCGCTCGCCGTGGCCGCCCTCCCAGCGCATCTCCAGGCGGAAGTTGTCGCCGTGGCGGATCAGCTCGACGGGGATTTCGCGCTCCCAGTCGTCCGTGCCGGGGATGCGGAAGATCTCGAAGCGCGGATCGATCTTCCACTGCGAGAAGTCGCCGACGAGCCACATGCTCGTCGCGTTCGGCGCCCATTCGCGGAAGACCCAGTGCGCCTTCTTCCGCCCGCGCCCCTTCACCTTGTGCAGACCGTAGTACTCGTGCGCGCTCGCCCAGTCGGCGAGCGACATCTTCCCGCCCGTCAGCTGCCCGGCGAGCGACAGCGCATGTTCGGCGCGACCGCGGATCGCGCCCTCGAACGGTTTCAGGTAGGCATCATCCAAGAGCTTGGCCATTCTCTTCCTCCTTGCGGCGGCGCCGCAGCGTTTTCATCTGTCCCAAATTCTACCATTAATCCCGCCCGCGGTCAAGCGGCGCGACGGCGGGAATCAACACGGCTGACCCTTCATTCCTCATTCCCCATTCTGCATTCCACTTTGTGGCGGGTGCCTGGGGGCGCTTTTTTGCAGGGGATGATGTTGCCTGTCAGCTTCACGCCGTCAAGCCACAGCTCCTTCACGCCCTTCTGGACGCCATCGGGATTTTCGATCGCGATTTCAAATTCCGCGCCTCGCCACTTCCTCGTCACGGTGAAGCCCGTGCAATCTTTGGGTATACAAGGATCTATGACAAGGCCGTCGAATTCCGGACGGATGCCGAGGATGAACTGCGTCACCGCATACCAGTTCCAGGCGGCCGTCCCCGTCAGCCACGAATTTTTCGCCTCGCCCGGACGCGCGGCGTCGCGCCCCGCTATCATCTGCGAATAGACGTATGGCTCGACCTTGTGGAGTTGCGAATGCTCCTCCGTCCAGGCCGGGCATATTTTCGTGTAGTGGCGCCAGGCGTCGTCGCCGCGTCCGGCGAGCGTTTCTGCGATCACCACCCACGGATTGTTGTGGCAGAATATGCCGGCGTTCTCCTTGTAGCCGGGCGGATAGGAGGAAATCTCGCCGTATTCCACGACATAGCGCGAGAAAGGCGGCGCGTTCAGGACGATGCCGTATTCGCATTCGAGATGGCGCTTGACGGCGTCGAGCGCCTTTCCCGGCATACCCTTTTCCTTGCCGATCTGCGACATGGCGCACCAGCCCTGCGACTCGATGAAAATCTTGCCTTCGTCGCATTCCGCCGCGCCCACCTTGCGCCCGAAATAATCGTACGCGCGCAAATACCATTCGCCGTCCCAGCCGTGCTTTTCGACGGCCTCGCGCATTTTCGCGACGGCGGCCTCCGCGCGTTTCGCCTCGTCCGTCTCGCCGATGCGGCGGCAGAGCGCGGCGTAGTCGCTGCCCGTCCAGCAAAAGAGGCCTGCGATCATGAGCGACTCTGCCTTGGAATCCTCCGTCTTGTTTTCGGTGGTCTGGAACGACTCGTTGGGATCCGTGGAAAAGCAGTTCAAATTGAGGCAGTCGTTCCAGTCGGCGCGTCCGATTAGCGGCAGGCCGTGGGGGCCGAGATTTCGCAGCACGTGGTCGAAGCTGACGCGCAGATGCGCGAAGAGCGAAGTTTCGCTGCCCTGGCGGTTGTCGAACGGCACCGGTTCTGCGAGGATCTGGAAATCGCCCGTCTCCTTGATATACTGTGCAACGCCGAAAATCAGCCAGAGCGGGTCGTCGTTGAAGCCGCCGCCGATGTCGTTGTTGCCGCGCTTTGTCAGCGGCTGGTACTGGTGGTAGCAGCCGCCGTCGGGGAACTGCGTGGCGGCGATGTCCAAGATGCGTTCGCGCGCCCTTTCCGGTATCTGGTGGACGAAGCCGGCCAAATCCTGGTTGGAATCCCTGAAGCCCATGCCGCGCCCGATGCCCGATTCGAAGAAGGACGCGGAGCGCGACATGTTGAAAGTCACCATGCACTGATACTGGTTCCAGATGTTCACCATGCGGTCGAGCCGCGCGTCGGAGGAGCGCACGGCGAAGCGCGAAAGCAAATCGTCCCAGCGCTTGTCGAGCGCGGCGAGCGCCGCTTCCACCTTGGCGGGCGTGTCGAAGCGCGAAAGCAACTCCAGCGCGGGGCGCTTGTTGACGACGCCAGGCGATTGCCATTTGTCGCCGGACGCAAGTTCGACATAGCCGAGCACGAAGACGAATTCCTTGCTTTCGCCCGGGGCGAGCGCGACTTCGAGCGCGTGCGACGCGACCGGGCTCCAGCCGTGCGCGACGGAATTGCGCGCCTTCCCCTCAGCGACGACCTGCGGCGCGTCGAAACCGTTGTATGCGCCGAGGAACTCGTCGCGGCTTGTGTCGAAGCCCGCGAGCGGCACATTGACGCCGTAGAACGCATAGTGGTCGCGGCGTTCGCGGAATTCGGTCTTGTGGTAGATGACGCTTCCTTCCACTTCGACTTCGCCGGTCGAAAGATTGCGCTGGAAATTCTCCATGTCCGTCGCGGCGTTCCAGAGGCACCACTCGACGAACGAAAACACCTTGAGGCGTTTCGGCGAATCGGAGAGATTGCGCAGCGTCAGCGCATGTATCTCGGCGTTCTCGCCAAGCGGCACGAACATCAGCAGCGACGCCTCCACGCCATTTTTCACGCCCGTGATGCGCGTCCGCCCCAGCCCGTGACGGCATTCGTAGCGGTCGAGCGGCGTCTTGCAGGGTTTCCAGCCGGGGTTCCACACCGTCCCGCCGTCGTTTATGTAGAAATAGCGGCCGCCTGAATCCATGGGGACGCCGTTGTAGCGGTAGCGCGTAATGCGGCGGAATTTCGCGTCGCGGCAGAATGCGTATCCGCCGGCAGTGTTGGAGACGAGGCCGAAAAAGCCGTCTTGGCCGAGATAGTTGATCCACGGCCACGGCGTCATTGGATCGGTTATGACGTATTCGCGCGCGGCGTCGTCGAAATAGCCGTATTTTTTCTGTGAGTTCATTTGCCGGTTCTCCTCTTTGAAAGGTCGGACGAGATTTGTTCCATTTTTTCAGTCGTTATCGGATAGAACGCCATTATCGCCGCGGTGCCGACGGCGATCAAGCCGGGCAACCAGCTCATCAGCATCTTGATGCCGGGGATCGCGCCGGCGATAGACTCCTTGTCGCTGCCGTCATACCCGTAGCGCGCGAGGACGGCGCCGATCAATGCGCCGGCGATGCCGCCGCCCGATTTCATGGCGAACGACGCCGCCGAATACACGAGGCCTGTCGCGCGGCGGGAGTTGCGCCACTCCGAATAGTCTGCGACGTCCCCAAGCATAGCGAAACAGAGAGTCGGAAATATCGCCGCGAAAAATTCCGACACCGTGCCCAGCGCGAATATCCCTGCCGTCGCGTCCGGGCCGCAGAACCATATGAGCGCGTTGACGGTGCCGGAAGCCAGCAGCGCGGCGATGAAAAGGTTTTTCTTGCCCAGCCTGCGCGCGAGCGGCGCGGTGGCGGCGGCGCCCGCCACCGATGCGATCATCAGCGCCGTCATGTAGCCGCCCGCCAAAAGTTCGCGGTGCACGTAGTGCGTGAAATACACGACCGTCACACCCTGTTTCACGGAGTTGTAGACGTTGTAGGAGAGCGAGACGGCCAGGAGCACCAGCCACGGGGCGTTGCGCAGCAGCAAGTCGCCAAAGTCCCGGCGCAAGTCGTTTTTCTGCGAAGGCGGCGGCTCCACCCTCTCGCGCGTCCCGAAAAACGTCACCGGCAATATAAGCGCCATCACCGCCGAAAGCATGTAGATGGGAGCCGTGTACGAGCCGGTCCAATCCTTCAAGGCGAGAAGCAGCCCCTGCACGAGCATTCCGCCGGCGAACGCGCCCGCCATCCTCCAGCCGCCGATGGAAGTGCGTTCGCGCTCGTCAGGCGTCATCACGGAAAGCAACGCGCCGTAGGGAATGTTCATTGCCGTGTAGACGAGCGTGAAAAGGATGTATGTCACATAGGCGTATGCAAGCCTCCCGGTCGGCCCCAGCCCCGCCGGACACGTGAACGTCATGCAAAGCGTGGCGGCCAGCGGCAGCGCCGTCCACAATATCCAGGGGCGGAATCTCCCCCAGCGAGTGCGCGTGCGGTCTGCGGCGACGCCGATCGCGATATCCGAAATGCCGTCGCCGACGCGCGCGACGAGCATCAGCGTGCCGACGGCGGCTGGGTTGAGGCCGAACACGTCGGTATATACGATGAACAGGAACGATGCCACGCCGCGCCAAGCTATGTTGGATGCGGCGTCCCCCAGGGCGTATGCGATTTTCTCGCGTATAGATACGTGTGCCATTTTTTTAGTTTGCAGTTTGAAGTTTTCAGTTTGCAGCTATGGCTCCAGCTAAGAAATATAATTGAAAGATAATCAAACAACAGAAACCAACTACTGCAAACTCTCTCAAAATCTCACTCTCCATGCGCACTTGCCGTTTCGCGGACGGACGCCGTGCGGGATCGTTATCTCGAAAACGCGGCCGCGCGCCACGTCGCTCGCTGACGCGCCCATGTGACTGCGCCAGTCGCCGGTGCGCTCCTCGATGCGAACGACGGCGTTCGCCGGCAGTTCGTAGCGTATGGCGCCGTTGACCGCCACGATCCCCTTCCCTTCGCGCCGCCATGAGGCGTTGGACTGCGCGATCGATTGTTCGACGGTGGTCACGACCCGCAAGCCGTTCGTCGACGTCACGCCCGATACCGCGACGTCGATGCCTTCCGGCGAAAACCGCCACTCCGTCGTCGCCTGCAATCCTGCACGATTCAGCCGGAATCTTACGGTGTCGCCGTCCGCCTCGCATTCGTCGGCGCGGTTGCGGCTGTCCCAATCCACCGTCGCGACATCGTAAGAAGTGGTGCCTGGAACGTGCCGCCAGTTCCAGAGCGGGAATATGTCGCGGTATTCGTCGCCTGTCACATAGGAAAACAGCGCACCGTCCGCGAAATGGGCGCCGAGCAGGTTGTCCTCGTTCACGCGTTCGGTGCCGCGTATCTTCGAAGTCTCGCACTTGACGGACGCCATCCAGCCTTGCGCACGGTAGACGCCATACGCGCTCGACGCAAACCAATGCAGGCCCGTCGGCACATTGTCGGCATCCACGCCGAGGCGCTGCGCCGCCACGAGGACGCCCGCGCCCTTGATGCGAGCGGCGCCCTTGTTCAACTGGCGGCCTATGGCTGCGACGTCCATCGCCCCCTTCCAGACCGTCGGCGCGAAACCCCTGCGCACGAGATTCGCGAGCAGTTCGCGCTTCTGCGCGGGGAACTCCAGTTCCGTCCCGTCGAAAAACGCCGCGAGGCGCGGAACCGTGAGGATATACGAAAGCCCGTAGTTGCCGAACTGCGCCTGGTTGCCGTGCTGGTGGAAACTCCAGTCGCTCTGAATGCCCTCTTCCGTGCCGCTGACGTGTATCTCGCCCAAAATCGCTTCGCGGGCCGCCTTGACGCCTTGCATGTTCCCTTCCAGCAGCGAACGCATCAGAACGCATTCCGCCATCCAAATCCTGTTCTGCCCCGTCAAGCCGATTTCGCTTTCGTGCATCAACGAAACGATCAAACGCTTCTCCTCGTCCGTTATGTCGTCGCCCATCAAAATCCCGGCGCGCCCCAGCTCCAGAGGAACGCCTATCTGATTCCACCACCAGTTCTTGTTGCGGTAGCCTTTCGCCGCCCAATGCCGCAACGCGCGCCCAAACGCCTCTACGAGTTCCGGCGTGTGGACGCCGCGCGCCAGCGCGACCAGGCGCCTGGCATGTTCCGCCGCACCCCACGAGCTCGCGGACGAACTGCCATACGGCACGTCTTCCCATGTGCCGTCGCCGCGCAGAGTCGCCGCAAGCCGCGCAGCCGTCGCTTCGACCGGAGAGGCAAGGCTTTCGCGCACCATCGCCACAGTCGAATCCCCAGACGGCGCATCTATCCCAGGAACGCTCCCATGCGCAGGCTTCGCGCATGTCTCGCGCAAAACACGCGCCGCATTTGCGTGGACGCCCTCTACAGCGTCCAGGTTGAAATCAACGTCCATGTCGAGCGCACGCAAAACAGCATCCGCGAACACCCCGTCCGCCCACGCGAACCAAGAGCGGGTGAAGTCCGATGGATCCGAAGAACGGTGCGATTCGTGCATCGCGCCGGTGCCGCCGGACGTTTCGCGCAGCTGGACGATGCACCGCGCCACCTCCTCGCGATTCGTCGAAGTCAGCGCGCGCATGGCGACGGCGAGCGGCCAGATGCGGTCGCGCCCGGTGTGCGGGCTACCCACGCCTTCACCCGCCCCGCCGCGAAAGAACCACGGATTCGCGTCGGAAAGCGCCAAGCGGCGCGTCGCCGCGCAAACATCCGCGTCGAACGCGGAAGCGTCGCAAAGATACGGCAGCGACAGGAGCGATGGCACGTTAGCGTCGTCCATGAAAATCCGGCCGCCGTAGCCGTCGATTTCGTATGCGTATACCTTGCCGAACTGCGGATGCTCGAAAATCGCCGAATCCGCCACGGCGCGGGCGATCTCCGCCGAAAGTTTTTCGCATTCGGCGGCGAGCGCGGCATCGCCGTTCGTTTCCCGCAGGACGGTTGCGGTTTTGGCCAGCACGTCGGACGCGAATATGTTTGCCGGCACATTGAACGGCAAGATGCAGGCGTCGTCCGACGCGCGGAACGCACTGGCGACCATTCCGTTCGGCTTGAACGGCGCGAGCATCCCGCCCGCGAGCGTTCCGTAGGGCGTCCAGGTCCGGCGCTTGAAAGAATAGCGGGATTTGCGCTGCTCCGCGCGCATCGTCGAAAGAACCGTGCGCACGCATTCGGCGTAATCCTCGCCGAACGCAGAAGCGTCGCCAGTCGCTTTCCAATAGCCGTGCGCGAGGCGCAGCGGATAGCACAGCGAATCGAGTTCCCATTTCCGCTCGTGCAGGCCGCGCTTCATTTCCGTCATGTCATTCGCCCACGCCGGCCCGGTCTCGCCGTCGTCGAGAAATGCATTGGCGTACGGATCGAGGCGGATGCAGTCGAACGCGCGGTTCAGGACGCCGCGCAGAATCCGGCGCATCGGCGCGCTTTCCTTGGCAAGCGGAAGATACGGCCAAACCTGCGCACACGAATCGCGAAGCCACATCGCGGGAATGTCGCCAGTGATCACGAACGAATCGTCCTTGCCGTTTTTCCTCCTGTAGCGCACCGTGCGCTCGATCGTGTCGAGGTACGAAGAGACGAACATTTTTGCGAGCCGCCTGTCGCCGATTCGCGCGGCGGCGCATTCGGCGAAGCGTTTCGCGTCGTTCTTCGCCACGCCAAGCACGCCGCCGGACGGTTCGTCAAGTCGTTCGCGCAGCGCGGCGAAATCTACGTCCTGAACCGCTGCCCCCGCCTCCGCCGCGAGAACGGCCGCCGCGCCTGCCGCCTGGCCGAGCGCAAAGAAAACCGGCTCCATCCTGATCGAACCGTATGCGATGTGCGTGGCGGAGATGCAGACTGGAACGAGCAGATTGGCGCATTTGCCGCGCTTTGGGACGATCGCGCCATAGTCGATCGGATACGGCCCCTTCACGCCGGCCTTGTCCTGCACATCCCCTTCGTTGCGCACAAAACCGTCGCCGCCCACATAGCGCCTGACGTGGTGCGAATCCATCGTGTACGCGGCGAAGGCGACAGGGCGCGGCGCGACGGCCTCGCCGCGGCAGTTGCGCTCGGTCATGACATAATCGCCGATCATGCGGCGCGCTTCGCGGACATACAGCTGGGCAGGCCAGCCGCCGTTTTCCGCAAACTCGTCGCGGCACAGCCCCCATTTCGAGACTTCGGCGCGGACGTATTCCGGGACGCGCGGATGGTTCGCGAGCGTCCACAACGCGCTGCGCTGCCATTTTTCGTGCGCGGCGGCGATTTTGGCGCGCTCGGCGTACGACGCCTCCGCCCAGCGGCGGCTGCCGCCGATGAAATCCATCGAAACGCCCGTGCGGTTGTTCGTGTCGGTTTTCCTGTTCGGCATCGGCGAGTTGTTCCAGGGCTGGTGGCGCCAATGTTCGACCGTATCTTCCGGCATCCGTTCGATGTTGCGCAGCAGAAGCTCCATTTCGATTTCGTCGTAGCCTTCCGGCTTCTCGAACGGAATGCGGTTTTCCGGATCGTCGGTCAGGCACAGGCGGTAGCAGTACGCCTGGACGCGATCGTCGGAGGCGCCGTCAGGCCGCGCGTCGTCCTGCGGTTCGACGCCCGGCAGCAGGCCGCTCGCCGCATCGCCCGCGACCTTGTAGGCGCTTACCCCATCCAGCATCTGGTGGTGCACGGCCTTGCCGCGCTGGATACCGTTTAGCGTCTCGCCGTATTCAGAATTCGCCTCGCGGCCAATGCGGTACGAGACGCCCGAGGCCGCCATCAAATCGCCTTCGTATGTCGCGTCAATGAAGACCGACGCTCGCCAGACGCGTCCATCGAGCGTGCGCACCGCGTCGATCCGGCTGCCAGTTTTCACGATGCCGCCTTTGCCGCGATCTAGAACCGCGCCGCGCTCTATGCGCAATCCTTCGTCGCGTTCCCAATTCTCCAGGACTTTCAGCGCGGCGCTTGGTTCGAACGTCCACATCGTCTCGCCGTCCAGAGAACCGGCGGTCTGGCCGTTGGGGCGGTAATCTTCGCGCTTCTGCCGCGTCCACGCGGTCGGGTCGTCATAGTGCGTCTTGATGTCGGCGTAGAACTTCCTCGCCAGTCCCCCGAACGCGGACTTGTCGCCGATGTCGGTCTGTCCGAGCCCGCTTGTCGTCATTCCGCCGATGCGCTGGGTCGCTTCGAGGACGACGGTCCTCGCGCCGTCGCGCGTCGCCTGCACCGCCGCCGCGATACCCGCGCTGCTGCCGCCGACGACAACGACGTCGAACGGCTTGTCGGACATTTCGAAAACGAGTTCGCCGCCGCGCACGACGTCCCAGTGGGAAATCGACGAAAGCGCTATCCTGCGGCCGTTCAGCGCGGCGGATTTCACGTATTTGTTTTCGCGGGAAAGGTTTTTCGCGGTGATCGTGAAACGAGCGTCCTTCAGCTTGACGATCGTTTTCGGGAACTGCGGCGCGCCCAGGACGTATTCGCACGAAATCGGCTCGAACGGATAGAACCCCATCGCAGAAAATATGTACCAGGCGCTCATCTGCCCGCAATCGTCGTTGCCGCACAGCCCGTCGGGTTTCGGCTGGTAGAAGCGGTCGAATATCTCGCGCACGATTTCCGCCGTCCTTTCCGGGCGCCCCCAGAGCGTGAAGAGATACGGCACATGGTGGCCTGGCTCGTTGCCGTGCGCATATTCGCCGATCAGCCCGGTGACATCGAGGAGGCTGCCGTTGGGGGAGCGGGAGGCGTCGAAATGCTCTTCCAGTTTTGCGAGCGCGGCGGCTTTCCCGCCGAACGCGGCGGCGAGGCCGTCGGGATCCTGCTGCACGTGCCACGCATACTGGTTCGCGCTCGCTTCGCTGATGTCGCGTTCTTCGCCGTAGCCGTAGAGCGCGGAAGGATCGAACGGCTCGCGCCATGTGCCGTCCGATTTGCGTCCGCGCACGCTTTTCGTCGCCGGGTCGAAGACGTTTTTCCATGCTTCGGCGCGCCGCGAGAAGAATTCCGCCAAGTCGCCGCGCTCCAGGCTCCTGGCGAGGCGAGCCGCGCACCAATCGTCGTACGCGCCCTCGATCGTCCTGCTGACGCCTTCCTCCGGCTCCAGGTCGAACGGATACCATCCAAACTTGTCAAGCGCCTGCCAATTTTCTTTCGGCTTGCCCGGATGGTTTTCGCGGAGCGTGGCGCATATCGCCTCCAGCACTTCCTCCGCGAAAAGCGACGTGAGGTTTTTGTTCACCGCCTCGACCAGGACCGGCACGGCGTGGTTGGCGATCATGCAGTGCGTATCGCGCCCCATGAGCGGCCAGACGGGCAAGTAGCCGGCCGCCTTGCGGTGCGCCAACATCGAACGCGCGAAATCGTCGACCAGTTCCGGCGCGACAATCGTGTAAAGCGGATGCGCCGCGCGATACGTATCCCAGAGCGACAGCGTTGAAAAATAGCGGCGTCCCTTTTCGACGCGGGCAATCTTCCCGTCCGCGCCGCGGTAGCGTCCGTCGATGTCGGTTATGTCGTTCGGCTGCCAGAAGAGATGGTAGAGCGCGGTGTACAGATTCGTGGTGGCGGCGGCGTCTGCGCCGGGGATTTCGATGCGCGAAAGATACTCGTTCCAGGCGGCGCGCGCGGCGGCGGCAACTTTCTCGAACGACCTGCCGCGCACTTCGGCGAGGTTGCGCCGCGCACCATCCTCGTCCGTGGTCGAAAGCGCGACGCGCAGCGTCACCGTGCGCGTTTTGCCGAAATCGAGGGCGAAACGGCGGCCCTCGCCGACGATCTTGAACTCAGCATCCGTTTCGAGCGCGAAGTTCCATCGGCGTTCCGTCCAAGAGCGTGTTTGCGCCCAGCCGGAAATGGCGCGAGGGCCTTGTGACGTCCAGCCAGAATCGAGGACGTGTTCATCCATTTTTTCCCAGACAAGCCCCCACTGCATGTCGACGGCCACATGCGCCGCGACGCCTTCGGGATACGTGAAACGCCAAACCGCCGCGCGCTGCGAAACGGTCGCCTCGCAGCGAATTCCGCCACGAAGCGTCACCGCATAATACCCCGGCGAGGCGACTTCGCTCTGTTTGTCGAACGGCACGGCGGCGCGCGGCGGCACTTCATCGTCCGCGCCGGCGTAGGGGAGCAAGAGTAAGTCGCCTAGTTCCGGCACGCCGGTTCCGTTCAGGTGATCTTGCGAGAAGCCAAAGAGTTTGGTATCGCCGTTGCGGTAGCCGCTGGCGCAGTCCCAGCTTTCGGTACCGGTGTCTGGCCCGGGCTGCACCATGCCGAACGGATATGCCGCCGCGACGGTGGTATGCCCCGCACCGTCCGTGCCGATGCGCGGATCTACGAAGCGTGCGAAATCTCCGGCGGCGACGGTCGCCGCCGCCAGCACGGCCATTGCGAAAGTTGAAAGTTGCAGCATTTTTGTCATTACTGCTCTCGTCAGCGCATTTTCTTCATCTCGAATTTTTCGCCGGCAAGGGCGCGGCGCGCGAACTCGCCCCAGTACGGGGTTGGATCGTAGTCCCAGCTCTTGATCATGCACGGCCCCGCCTTCGGATGAAAGCACCAGCCGGTCCAGTTAATGCGATGCTTCTGGATGAAGCCGAGCATGTCCGGCGCGAAGGTGTATGGGTTTTCTTTCTGCTCGAGCGGGATGAACGTCATTTCTTCGCGCGGGGCGGCGCCGACTTCGCCGAGGAAAATCGGGTGCTTGGCGGCGACGGGAAGGAGGCGGCCCCAGCCTTTGTGCCAGTGGTACGTGTGCCAGGCGTACATGACGCCGTTGCCGTCGGGGTCGGAGAGGCGGTAGCTTTCCTTCTCGCCCTTCTCGATCGCCTCGCTCTCAATTCCGGTGAGATCGTTCGCCCAGTGGAGCCCTCCCGCGATCACGACATTCTTCGCGCCGGTCGAGCGAACGGCGTCCACGAGAGCCTGCATTCCGACGGACTCGAAGCCCTGGTTTTTCTTCTTTTCCTCGGCGGTGAGGAAGGCAGATTCGTCGACCTTACCGGCCTGCCCCACCCAGCCGCCGTCGCGCCATACCTTCCAGCTGATTTCATGCGGCTCGTTGAAGAGGTCGAAAATGACCGCAGGATGGTTGGCGTATCGCTTCGCGGCGTCCTTCCAGAACGCGACATGCTCGGCCTTCGGCGCACGGAAACGGTGCAGGTCGAGCGCGATGTACGCACCCCTGTTCGCGGCGAGCGTGACGATCTTGTCCACCGCCGCGCGGTATGCGACGCCGCCGTCGGACTGGTAGGGGCTCTTGCCGAACCAGAACGTTTCGTTGACGGGAAGGCGCACGCAATTCGACTTCCAATCGTCTATGGCGACGACGACGGACTTCACGATCTGGTCGGTGTTCGGGATGGACTCCATGCCGCCCGCGTTGACGCCTTGCAGCCACACTTCGCGCCCCGCCGCATCGCGCAGGCGGTTCCCTGCCACGCGCAGTTCGGATGGCCATTTCGCCTTGTCGGGCTTTTCGTCCGGGACTTGCCGCGCGGCGATCTGGCGCTGCTCTTTTTCCTTGGCCGCGATAAGTGGCTGCGGGTCTGTCGGCTCGAGCCGCACGTCGGAGACATCCATTTCGCCGGATTGCACCTGGAAAAGCGCGAACATGACGACGAGCTTCACCGCGCTCTGCGGCACGAGGAACGAATTTTCGCGCTCCTGCCAGCCATCCGTCGCTTTCTGCACATAGGTGGGGCGAGGCTCGGGCTTGACCTCGCGCCCCTCGGCGTCCTTGAACTTCAACAGCACGCGCGCGTCGAACCACGGCTTCTCGCCAATTTTCAGTTTGGCGACGTTCCACTTCCAGGAAAGTTTCAGCGCGTCCACACCCTCGGGAAGACCGTATTCCCTGTAGTCGTTGACCATTTTGCCCGGCGTGGCCTGGACGAGATGCGCGTAAAGCTGCCCGTCTTTCTTCGCGGGGATGAGAGTGCCGTATTTTTCTAGCTGGTATTTCGCCTTGGCGCGCGTCTTGACGGCGTTTTCCGTCTTGCGTTTTTCGTGCGCTTCGCGCTTTGCCTTGTCCTCCGGGTCTTCGACAAACGTCTCCTGCGCCTCGACGGAAAGATTGCGCACGGAGAACGCGCCGGACTTCACGTTGAACAGGCACGGCATGAGCGCAATGCCCGCCGCGCCTTCCGGCACCTTGATCGACTTGCGGAACGCCTTCCACTCGCCGCCCTTCCCATGCCAGCCGCCGATCGCGGGGCCGCCCTTCACCTTCTTGCATTTCGAGTCGATGAAGTCGGTCATGATCCGCGCGTCGAACCAGTTCTTGTCGCCGCGCACCACATCGTCCCACTTCGCCTCGCCGCTCACGACAACGCCGCCCGTGCCCTTCGGCAGGAATACCGGCGTGTAGACGAGGCTCATCTGGCCTGAACCCTTGAAAGGCACTTCCAGGTCGCGCTTGCCTTCAGGAACGAGATTCCCCGCAAACGCCGTGCCCGCAAGCACGGACAGGGCAGCCATTGTGAAAATCCTATTCTTCATTTTTTGTCACTCCCCTGAAGCGTTGTTCGACGCGATTGATATGTAAAAACCTTTTGTCTTCGGCATCGCCCAAAGTTCCGTGCCATCCTCGCGCAATTCGAGCGCGTGGACGTTCTCGCCTTTGGTGAAATGCGATATATCCATCGCCGCCGTCGTCGTCACCACCTTCACGGCCTCCTCCGCGTCGTCGGGGACGTTTACGACAAGCTGCGCACCGTTCGCGACGCTGACCGACTTCGCGGAAATCGTCCCTTCCAAGAGAAGCGTACCGCCGTTCACCTCGAAATCGCCGCCAATCGTCACAGGCCCTCCAAGCCGCTGCGTGCCCGCGCCAATCTTCGTGAAGTTGAAGTTGCCCTTCGAATTTTTGATTGCCCCGCCAAAGTCGCCGGCGGCGTCATTGTCGCCGACCAAGACGGTTGCCGTGCCAGTATACGATTTGTCAAGAACACCGTTGCCGAAAAGCCCGTTCATTGTACCGCCGTTCAGCAAGAATTTGCCGTTGGCGTAGACGTTGCCCTTGCGCGCGCCGCTGGGCAGGAACGACGGCGTGTCGATGGACGCTAGACCGTTGATGTAGAGATCGCCGGTGAACGTGCCGGTCGACTTCACGAAGAGAGGGGCGTTGCCGGAGCTGTATGCAAGAACATTGTCGGCAAAGACGATGTCGCGCCCGGCGATATCGCCTTTCAGCGTCGCGGACTTGTTCGCGCATTGCGTTATGTAGGCCGTCGTTTCGCCAAAATCGAAATTACCCTCGAGTGTCACGGTTTGCCAGACGGAAAGATCGAGCACGCCGGACGAAATCGCCATCGTCCCGCCAGATACGGTGACTGTCGCCGCATTCTGCGAAAGCATCGAAAACGAATTGACTGTGCAGCCGCCAGCGATTTCTACGGCCCCCGCCGCCGTGACGCGGAGATTCGCACCCTCTGTAGGCTCGTAGGGCGATTCAGTCGCCGAGGAAACCGTCTCGTATTCCGTCTCAGGGTCGAGGAATCGGAAGCCGTTGTCGCCATATGTAACGAGCTGGGTAAAGACAGCGTCCTTGGCATCTGACGCGATCGCGCCGCGCGCCCAGGGGACAACAGGGACGTATGCCGTGCCCTCGGCACCAGTTCCGACAGTGTTCACGCCGTAGGAACATGTAATATTCACCGCGCCGGCCGTGCCAATCGCCTTTCCTCCGAGCAGGCCTTCCGCCGCGTGGATGTCGAGGACCGCATTGCTCTCGCGGAAAAACTCGTGGATGTCCAGATGGGCGTTTGCGTAACCTGCACCGCCCTTGACGACAATGCGATCGAGTCCGCCCTTGTCTGCACCTGGCGCAATCGTGAACGTCTCCGCGTGATCCGTCAGCGCTCCACTGGCCAGTGCCGTCAGCGTAAAGGACTCGCTCTCAAGACGGACGTCGCCGAGATCGTTTTCCGTAGGCCCAAGCACGGGCGTATCGCCGCCGCTGCCGCCGGACGCCGTTGTCTTGGTCTGCGCGAAGAACCACTTGAGGACATCACTGTTCCTGTAGGTGCGCGACCAGACGTCATGCGGCGCGTCGGGATATTCCCAGTAGTGCGCGTCGGCTCCTGCGTTCCACAATGCGCTCATCATGCTGCGGCTGCGGAACACGGGGACAGAACCGTCCTTGCTCCCGTGAAACGCCCATATAGCGACGCCAGTCAGATTCGGCGCCTGCGCGACATCCGCTCCGCCACAGATCGGAATCGCAGCGGCGAAGACTTCGGGGCGACGCGAAATGGCATCCCATGTGCCATAGCCGCCCATCGAGAGGCCCGTCGCGTAAACGCGGTTTGTATCGACCGCCGGATCTTCAAGAAACGTATCCAGCAGCTCAAGCGCCAGTCCCATCGACTCCGACGGCTCGGGCAACATCGTGTGGGCGAGGGAATTCCAGTCGACGTCGACCCAGAGCTTGCCGGACGGCACCTGCCCCGCGACGACCTTGAAACCTTGCTCATTGGAGTCAAGCCACGTAACGATGTCCGGCAGGTTGCCCAATTGCGCCGTGTTGTCGTCGCCGCGCTGTCCCGCGCCGTGGAAGAAGAACAGCAACGGAACCTTCGATCCATTGGACGGCGTCTTCTCCACCAATCGGTATTTCAGCACCTTGCCGTTGGTGCCCGTGAACTCAAGCGCCTGAGCGCGAGACTTCAGCGACTCTAGGGTCTCTCCGTTTGCGCAGACTACAGCTAGCGCTACGGACAGAAGGAATCCTGTCTTTTTCATTGTTAACTCCTGGGAATTTCGTGCAGAATGATAAAGTAGGTCAGACCTGTTTTATCATTTTCGTCAGCGTATGATTATCGTAAAGCCAGGGACTTTGGGCGACGCCCAAAGCTCTGTGTTATTGTTTTTGAGTTCAAGCGCGCCAACGCCCGTGCCGCGGTTGAATGTCGCGGTGATTGCGACATCGCTCTTGAGAACGCACTGCGCCGTGCGCCACTTTCCGCTCGTGACGTTCGCGTTGATCGTCACGGGACCGCCAGTTACCGCGCCCGCCACGTTCAGACATGTCGCGACATCGTCCGTCACATCAACATCAAACTTCGCGCCACCATCAAACGTCAACGTCGTCGCAATCGAGCCGTTGCCGCCGATTGCAGCGCCAGATGCAACATTCACCGCGCCCTGCGTTACCGTTCCGTCAAGAACAACCTTGCCCTCGTTGACGTTAAGTGCAGTACCAAGCATTACACTGCCAGCAAGACGCTGAGTTCCAGCACCAATCTTATTGAGATTTGCCAGCACTGTCGTATTCCCACTGATAGAAACATTGCCGGAGAAATATCCATTAGCATTATTGTCACCAACGATCAAGTTGTCACCCCTACCGTAAACAAGACCACATCCGTTAAGACCATTGATTGTAATATTCGCCACTTGAGCAACGGAAGAACACTCCAAGGCGCCGTTCACATAAACATCACCCGAACGATTTCCGTTGGGAAGAAAGGCGTTGCCATTGAGCTTTAGAGCACTTTGAATGAACGTATCGCCTGTATAAGTACTGTTCGCGGCCGTTCCTTCAATTTCATAGGATCCCAACCCACTAGTAATAAACACTTTCACATTCACTGTTTCTGCCAACATATGAGTTAATGTAAGTCCTGCTGATCCCGAAATAGGCTTCCCTATGCGAACACGATACCCCGCTCCTCCAGCATTGATCACGTATCCTGCCGTGCTGCCAAAATTGAGAGCCGCGTTTATCTGAGCAGCCGTGCCAGACTTTCCGAAGTCTTTATATGGCTTTGCCATAACCATACCACTTGAAATCGTCAGCACTCCGTCTCCAGATACTCCCCCTGGGGCAACATTATATGCAGTAGTATTAAGCAAAAGGGAATTGACAGAAATGTTGTCATTGACTGCAAAGTTTTCCCCTGCATTAACAATCACATTCGCTGATGCAGAAATATCTCCAGAAATGCTTGTATAGTCTGATGAAAGATTGAGAGGGACTAACCCTCTTGTGCTATCGTAGGAAACAAAAGACTGGTCATACGATGTGTTTTTATCCGTCGAAAGGCCCGCAATATCGGAGTCCACCTTGGCGCCGATGAGCTGCGGCACAATGCCGCCTACGGTTTCGGGCGCGGTATCAAAGAGAACCTTCACGTCTCCGCCAAGCTTCGCGCCGCGGACGAGAAGCGTAGCGCCGGGCTTCATTTCGAGAGAACCAATCCGCACCGTCTCAGTCTTGTCCGCCGTAGTCGCACGCGGATAAAGGATAGAGCAGCTCGGCTCCTCAGCAAGCACCGTCAGTGTCTCAGTAATTCTGTCAGTAACATTCACTTGGGATTCCTGAAACTCCACTCGGGAGCGATTCAGCGTCAGGTCGCTCGCACGGACGGAATCGATGTCATTCTTGTCGCTTGACGTAAATCCTGTCTTGAGAACAGTATTCGTTGAAAGAGTTATCGCGCCATTCGAACCGCCTGCGCTGCGGAACGTAAACGTCCCCGCCCCATCAAAAACAAGGTTGCCGTTTGATATCCGGTCGGAGAAAATCCACTTTGCACCACCATTCATGAAGACCTTCCGCGTCTGTCCGCCGAGATCGATGTTCAGTTTTTTCTTGTCTTCGTAGCCGTTGCCGAAGACGAAATCGGCTCCCATTGACAAAGGGGTCAGATAGAGATCGTCGTTGAGCGTCACCGTGCACGGTCCGTTCGACGCGCGGACCAACGTCCTTGCGCTGACAGTTCCGAGTATTTTGAATGAACCGGTCCAATCAGCCCCAAGATAAACATCGATGTCTCCCGTCGCAGCAGTCCAGTCGGCACTGAATACACCGCTCACGACGCCATCCGCCCAGTTGTCCGTAGACAGAAAATCATAAGTGTCCTTTTCAGTCTTGTTCCATCCGGTCGTTATGTCCGCGTGCGCGCAGAACGTTCCCGCAACGACGCAGGTCAAAAGTGCCAAAACTATATTTCTTTGTTCCATAGGTTTGTCCTCTTTCCGTTTGCCAGGTGTATCGGGATGAATCCATCCAGTTTGCCCAAGCGTCTTTATTGTAGCACAACGTCATTATCCTTTTGCGCACGGGATCGCTGACGGGCTGAGTACGGCGCGTCGGATGCCAGGCCTGACTGGATGCGCCAGACGCCTGGCGTATGGCCTGTCATTTCCTTGAACTCGCGGCAGAATGTCGGGACGCTGGAATAGCCGATGCGCCTGGCAATCTGGGGAAGAGTGCAGCGCGTGCTGGAGAGGAGTACCTTGGCGGCGTCGAAACGGACGCGGCGTATCTCCTCGAGGATGCTCGAGCCTGTGACTTCCCTGAAAAGCTTTTCGGCGAAGCGACGGGATGAATGGACCGCTGCAACAACGCGTTCTACGCCGAGTCCGCTGCACGCCTTCGCGCGGATAAGCTCCACGGCCGCCATGATGCGGGCATCCTCGCGCAACGAGACGTGGGACGTCGTTTCGCGTCGAAAGAGTCCGAGCGGACGGAACGTCATGCGTCCGCTTCCCGAGACACGGCGTCCGTCAATCAGCGAACCGAGCGCCGCGGCGACAGCATATCCGCCACCCTCCCAGTCCGGAGCGACGCTAGTGATCGTCGGACGCGAGCGCATGCATATTCGCGCGTCGTTATCGACGCCGACGAGCGCGATGTCCTTCGGCAGGCGCAACCCGGCATCCAAGGCTGCGCGGCGGACAAGCGCCGCTGCGGAATCGTTTGCCGCGAAAACGCCGCAAGGCTTCGGCAGGGCGGCGAGATATTCCGCAAGCGCCTTGAGCTGCGCATCCACGGAGGCCGCCGAGCCGGGATGGAAAGGCGCGCACCATTTTCCGCCGCGTCGCAGGACTTCCCTGGCGAAAAAATGTTCGCGCGCCCGGCTCCACGTCGCGATTTCGCCCGTCGCTGGGCTCAGAGCCGCCACGAATGCATACGATGCGCACTTCATGGAAAAAAGTTCGCGCGCCACGATATGCGCGGTGAACTCTGCGTCATGGCGCAAATACGGCGCACCCCTCGTGACAGCACAGGCCGGGCAATCGAAAAACGACACGGGCAACGTCCCGAACACGGCGCCGTCCAGGCGGCAACTCAGCGCCGAAATGACGCCAACGGGGGCGGTGCGGCGGATGGCATCGGCCACGTCGGCGGCGTTTGGGTCGCAGCGGACGCATTCGACGTTCCAGCCGCGCATCACGGCGTAGCGCAAAATGCCTGCGCGCTGCCTCGCCCACGCGGCGTCGTTCTGCTCGTGCAGCGCGAGTACGGTTTTCGCGAGTACGGTTTTGTCGGCTTTCGTTTGCATGTCATTCGGTTCTGGGGGTATTATAGCATATTTTTGAGGGGGCAAAAGGGGCAGAAGGGGCAGCGCGAAACATACTTCTTCGTCGGACGCGCGCGTTTGAAAAGCTCCTGCTCCTCGGTCTTGAGCCTGTTCCACGTCGCGACGACCTGCGAGAGCGACGCGTCACGGCAGAGAACGCGTATGCGGCGCAGAATCTCCCCTTCGCCGATCTCCTCCGCACTGGGCACGTAGACGAAGATGTGGAAATGGTTCGACATGAACGCGTAGGCCAGCACGACAACGCCACTGAACTCCTCTACGCGTCGCATCAGCGCAGCCGCGCGTCCTCCAGCACGGTGCGATTTATGGTATAATAAGGGGCATGAAAACGACACTTACGATTTTTGCCGCATGCTTTGCTCTTGCGGCATTCGCCGACAGGAGCGCGACAAGCCTCGCCGGCGACTGGCACTACATCGTCGACCCCCAGAACATCGGCAGCCTCGGCTACCACGACGACCCCGACAGCCAACGCGACAACATGTGGTTCGGACGCAACGTCCACGCCAAGCACCGCAGCGATCTCGTCGAATACAACTTCGACGCGTCGCCGACCATGAAGGTGCCGGGCGACTGGAACACCCAGGTCAAGGAGTTGTTCTGGTACGAGGGCATCGTCTGGTACGAGACGGATTTCGACGGCAGGCTCGCCGGGCTCTCCAAGCCCGCGCAAGGCGCAGGCGAGGCGAAGCCAAGCGGACGCGTCTTCCTCGTGCTTGACGGCGTCAGCCTCAAGGCGGACGTCTACATGAACGGACGCAAGCTCGGCACCCACGTCGGCGGCTTCACGCAGTTCGAGTTCGACGTTACGGACGTCATTCGCGCCGGGAAGAACAGCCTTGTCGTGAAGGCCGACAACACGCGCAGCAAATCCTCCATCCCGACGTACGGATTCGACTGGTGGAACTACGGCGGAATCATCCGCGACGTGCGCATAGAGACTCGCCCCGAGACATACATCTCCAGGTGGCGCGTGACCCTCGACAAGGCCGACCGCAAGACGCTCACGGCAGAAGTCGACCTCGACAAGGCCGCCGCGGGGCTGCCCGTGAAAGTCGCCATCCCCGAGCTTGGCGTCACGGCAGAGGGCAAGACCGACGAGAACGGCCGCGCGCGCCTGACGCTTCCGCAGGCCGAGCTGACGCTGTGGTCTCCCGCAACGCCCAAGCTCTACCGCGTCGTGGCGACGGCAGGCGCGGACGAAGTCTCCGACGAAATGGGATTCCGCACGATCGAGACTAAAGGACGCAGCATCCTGCTCAACGGCGAGGAGATATTCCTCAAGGGCGTGTGCCTCCACGACGAGGCGCCGAACGGAGGCGGACGCGTTACTTCCGACGCGGAAGTCGCGGAGAACATCCGCAGGGCGAAGTCCCTCGGCTGCAACTTCGTGCGCCTCGCCCACTACCCGCACATCGAGAAGATGGTCCGCGCGTGCGAACGCGAAGGACTCATGGTCTGGAGCGAGATCCCGCTCTACTGGATGATCGACTGGGGCAACCCCTCCACATACGCGAACGCCGAGAGCCAGGTACGCGAAATGATCAGCCGCGACATCAGGCGCGGGAACGTCATCATCTGGAGCCTCGCGAACGAAACCGTCCGCTCGTCCAAGCGCACGGACTTCCTCTCGCGTCTCGCGAAGTATGCGCGCTCGCTGGACAACACCCGCCTCATCTCGCTCGCAATGGAGGTTGCGCGCGCGAGGAACGGCGTCAACAAGCCTGAGGACGAGCTCCACGAGTTTGTCGACATCGTCTCGTTCAACGAATACGTGGGCTGGTACCGCAACGTAAAGGACGCGGACAAAATGGTCTGGGAGATTCCGTACGAAAAGCCAGTCGTGATCTCCGAGTTCGGCGGCGGAGCGGTTGCAGGACGCCACGGCGCAAACGACGAGCGCTGGACCGAGGAGATGCAGCAGACGATATACGAGGCCAACGTGCGCATGTTCAGCCGCATCGAGGGACTCTCCGGAACGTGCCCGTGGGTCCTTACCGACTTCCGCTCGCCGCGTCGCCCGCTTGCGGGCGTTCAGGACGGATACAACAGGAAGGGTCTGTTCTCCACCGACGGCAGAGAGAAGCTCGCCGCGGAGACCATGAGGAAATTCTACAGCACCAAATAACCGCATACCTATGCGCAAAAGAAGGGCCTATTGACATAGTATTATTGATATAGCTCATGCCAGCTTGTACTCCTGTCTGGGCGATTTCGGACTGTCCGGATCGGTTCTTTCTCTCATGCCCTTCTCCATCAGCGGCCGCTTCCAGAAGTAAACGCACTTTTGTCGTTCGTTTGCCCTCCGCTTCGCTTCGGTGCATTCCCGCTCGCGTCGCTCGCTACGCTAGACCGCGCCGCAAGCGGACGCTAATCTAGTACGCTCGCGCAGAGCGCGAGCTAATCTAGAATATCTAGACAAGCGAACGCAGTGAGCGATCTAGAACAGCGAGCGCAGCGAGCGGTCTAGCCCCTCTCGAATTGCCTCGCATTGCGGCGCTCCGTTCGGCGTTGCCGCCAACCCCCGAAATCCGTGAACCCCGAAAACGTAAACGGCAAACCACCGCAAAATCAACTTTACGTTCGTTTACTTTCAGAACGTGCGTTTACTTTTGACAGTGGCGCGCCGCGCAACGTGAAAGGTGACGGAAAACAACTTCCGGGAAACGACTTTTTCGGATGCGACAGGCTACTTGCCGACGCAGAAGCGGGAGAAGAGATTGTCGAGGAGATCGGCGGAATAGGTCGCGCCCAGACACGCGCCGAGCGTCTCGCACACGCGCCGCAGCGCGCCGCCCGCGAGCACGAGATCGTCCACCGTCGCGGGGAGCTGCGCTTCGGCTTCGATCAGCGCGGCTAAGGAGTGGTCGAACGCCGTTCGACCATCTTCATTACCATCGCCAGGGCAAGCGCCATTCTCGGCAAGGGCGTCCAGCTCGGCGGCGAGCGCGCGCCGGAGGTCGTCCAGCCCTTCGCCCGTCACCGCCGAGACGCGCACACCCGCCACCGGATCGCGATTCGCATCAAGATCGCACTTGGCGTGAACCTTGAGGACGCGCGCCGTGCGACGCGCGACGCGCGGCAGGTCGCACGCGCCGAGCGCGAGCACGACATCCGCCTGCGCGATCAGCTCTTCCGCGCGCCGCACGCCTTCGCCTTCGATCGCGTCCGCCGCCGTCCGCAGGCCCGCCGTGTCGACGAGCCGCACGGGGAAGCCCGCGATCTCCAGCCCCTCTTCAATCGAATCGCGCGTCGTGCCGGGCGTCGCCGAAACGAGGACGCGGTGCGCGCCCAGGAGCGCGTTCATCAGGCTCGACTTCCCCGCGTTCGGCGGCCCGGCGAGGACGACGAGCGCGCCGTCGCGCAGGAGCCGCCCTTCGCGCGCGCGCCGGCGCGCCTCGGCGAACTGCGCCGCGAGCGCCGCAAGCGCCGCGTTCAGGCGCGGCACAAAACCGTCCGGCAGTTCGCCCTCGTCGATATCGAGCGCGTGTTCGACTTCGGTCGCCAGCGCAAGCGCCCCGTCGTAGAGCGCGCGCAGCCGGCGCTTGCGCGCGCCGTCCAGCCCCGCGAGCGCGGCCGCCGCCGCACGGTCGGTCCGCGCGTTGATGAGGTCGAGCACGCCCTCGGCGGCCTCCAGATCGAGCTTGCCGTTCAGGAACGCGCGTTCCGTGAACTCGCCGCGGCGCGCGAGCCGTGCACCGCACGCGAAGCACGCCTCCAGCACGCGGCGCGGCGCGACCGCGCCGCCGTGGCAGTGGAACTCCACCACGTCTTCGCCCGTGTAGCTGTGCGGCGCGACGAAAGCGAGCAAGAGACCGGCATCGAGCAGTTCACGGTCGGCTGGATCCGGACGGTAGAAGCGCGCGTAAAGGATGCGGCCGACCTGCGGCTGTTGGCGCGCGATCGTTTCGGCGATCGCAAAGGCCGCGTCGCCGCTCACGCGGACGATCGCGACGCCCGCGCGTCCCGGCGCGGTGGCGAGCGCGGCGATGGTGCCCGCGCGCGTCATCACCGGACGGTGCGAAAGAACTTGCGCATCTCCTCGACGGTCTTGCACGCCGCGAGACGCTGCGCGCCGTTGTCCGCGCGCAGGGCGCGCGAAATGCAGCTCATCAGCTTCAGGTACGGCGTCTGCGTCGTGTCGTTGGCGATCGTCAGCACGATCACGCGCACGGGGCTCTTGTCAATCGTCTCGTAGTCGGCGAGGCCCCCGCCGACGCCGTCCTCGCCGGCCAGCACGGCGACCGCGCCGACGATGCCCTTCACCGTCGCGTCGCGGCCGTGCGGCACGGCGATGCCGCGGTCGAGCCCGGTCGGCATCGACTCCTCGCGCTTGAGGACGCAGGCGATGGCCGCCTCGGGATCGGGCACGTGGTGGGGGCACTCCTTCGCCATCGCGCGGATCATCTTCTCGATGGCCTCGCGTTTGTTCGCCGCCTTGAACTGCGGCAGCATCACGAAGCCGCGCAGGTAGCGCGCGACGCCCTCGTGGCCGCGCTTGACGGCCTCCGTCGCGGACAGCATCTTCTCCACGTCCTCCTGGCGGATGGGCTTGGCGATCGACCGCGCGAGGTCGTTCATCTGCGAGGCGACCTCCATCCACGCGGTCATCACGATCGCCTCCTCGGCGGGCGTGCAGTTGAAGCGGATCTTCTGGCGGTCGCGGCGGATGGACAGCTCGATGTCGTCCATCGCGATCTCCCAGATGTCGTCCGCGTGCGACAGGCACGTCGTGAAGAAGCCCTCGTTGCGGAACTCCAGGAGGAGCTTGACGAGCACCATTTCGGCGACGTCCTCGTTCGCCAGCTCGAACATCACCTCGCGCGCGCCGTCCGCGCCGCTCTTCGGGTGGCGCACGCCCTTCGCCTTCGGCGCGAAGAGCGCGACGAGCGCGGGCGGCGCGACGAGCGTCGTGACGAGCGTCATCATGATGCCGATGCCGAAGATCTCCTGCGTCAGGTACCCGGCCGAGAGGCCGATTCCCGCGATGATCAGGGCCACCTCGCCGCGCGGCACCATGCCCGCGCCGATCCGCAGGCCGCCGAGCACGTTGAAGCCGCAGCCGAGCGCGGGCACCATGCAGCCGATGACCTTCGCGGCGATGGCGAGCGCGGTGTAGATCGCGCCGAAGATGAGAACCGGCTTCGAGCAGAGCGCGCCGATGTCGACCATCATGCCCATCGCGCAGAAGAAGATCGGCACGAGGAAGGTGTAGACGGGCGTGAGCATCTCCTGGATCGGATGCTTGAGGTCGGTGCGCGAGAGCGCGAGGCCCATCACGTACGCGCCGATGATCATCGCGAGCCCCATCATCTCGAAGAAGCCCGCGAGGACGAGCGCGAGACCGAACGCCATCGTCGCGATCACGACGGGCGACTTGAAGAGGAATTTCAAAAGCCGCGCCAGATACCGCGCCGCGAGCACGCCGATCAGCGTCGCGCCCAGCCACACGCCGAACGCCTTGGCCGCGACGAACCCGATCTCGCCCCAGTCCATGCCCTCGCCGCCGCCGCCGCCCGCGCGCGTGGCGACGATGATGCCGTTGCCGATGGCGAGCACGATGAGGCCGAGCACGTCGTCGATGACGGCGCCGGCCATGATCGTCGTGCCTTCCTCCGAATCCATCTTCTTCTTCTCGGAGAGGATGCGCGCGGTGATGCCGACCGACGTGGCGGTGGACATGATGCCCATGTAGAGCGGCGCCTCCTTCGTGATCGCCTGCGCGAGCGGCAGGTCCTTCAGGTACGCGAAGGCGTCGAAGAACCGCGGCAGCAGATAGACGGCGCAGAGGTCGCCGAAGAGGAACGAGACGACCACGCCGCCGACGCCGACGAGCGTGCCGACGAACGAGTACTTGAGGAACATGCGGAGGTTCGTCTCGAGACCCGACAGGAAGAGGAGGATGATCGAGGCGAGCGTCGCGATGCCGTAGAGCGCGGGCGAGGTCGCGTCGAACATGGCGTGGTTGCCGGCGATCGTGCCGAACATCGCGGTCACGGGGCCCTCCGCCGCGGCGTTCAGCTCGCTCAGCGCCGCGCCGTGGAAGAGGCCGTACTTGAAGAGGCCCCCGAACGCATCGGGCAGGATCGGGATGCCGCCGAGCGCCCACGGGCCGATGACGATGCCGGCCGCGAGCTCGCCGAGGATCGACGGCAGCTTCAGGAGCGACGCGAGCGCGCCGCCCACCTTCGCGGCGAAGATGATGACGCCGATCTGCAGCACGAGGAACATCATGTCCTCGGTGCGCGGCAGGCCGAAGTTCGGATAGGCGGGCGCGGCCTCGTGGGCGAACGCGGCGGCGGCGGCGAGCGCGGCCAGGACGGCCAGCGTCAGTTTCTTGATTTTCATCTTCTTACGATCTGTCCTTCATGAGATACGCGTTGATGCCCGCGGCCGCGCGGCGGCCCTCGCCCATCGCGAGAATGACCGTCGCCGCGCCGAGCACGATGTCGCCGCCGGCGAAGACGCCGGGGATCGACGTCATGTTCGTCTCGGGATCGACGACGATGTTGCCGCGCCGGTTGACCTCGAGGCCCTCCGTCGTCGCCGGAATGAGCGGGTTCGACGCGTTGCCGACCGCCACGACGACCGTATCGACGTCGAGCGTGAATTCGCTGCCGGCGATCGGCACGGGGCTGCGCCGCCCCGACGCGTCCGGCGCGCCGAGCTCGTAGCGCAGGCATTCGAGGCCGTTGACGAAACCCTTGTCGTCGCCGAGGATGCGCTTGGCGTTCTCGAGCAGGTGGAAGTCGACGCCCTCCTCCTTCGCGTGGTGGACCTCCTCCTTGCGGGCCGGCATCTCCTCCAGCGAGCGGCGGTAGATGAGGTAGACCTTCTCCGCGCCGAGGCGGAGCGCCATGCGGCTCGCGTCCATCGCGACGTTGCCGCCGCCGAGCACCGCGACCTTTTTGCCGTGCCAGAACGGCGTGTCCGCCTCGCCCTCGAGGTACGCCTTCATGAGATTCGCGCGCGTCAGGTACTCGTTCGCCGAAAAGACGCCGTTCAGGTTCTCGCCCGGGATGTCCATGAACTTCGGCAGCCCCGCGCCCGTGCCGACGAAGACAGCGTCGAAGCCGTCCTTCCGGATGAGGTCGGCGACCTTGCGCGTGCGGCCCACGCAGTAGTTCGTCTCGATGGTGACGCCGAGCTTCTTCAGGCCCTCCACCTCGTGGCGCACGATCGACTTCGGCAGGCGGAATTCCGGGATGCCGTAGACGAGCACGCCGCCGCACTTGTGGAACGCCTCGAACATCGTCACGTCGTGGCCCGCCTTGGCGCAGTCCGCCGCGCACGTGATCGACGCGGGGCCCGAGCCGATGACGGCGACCTTCCGGCCCGTCTTCGGCGCGCACGTGACCGGCTCCTCCGTCCCGCTCTCGCGCGCGAGGTCGGCGCAGAAGCGCTCGACGCGGCCGATGGCGACCGCCTTGTCGACGTCCTTGAGCACCTTGCCCATCGTGCAGAACTTCTGGCACTGCTTCTCCTGCGGGCAGACGCGGCCGCACACGGCCGGGAGGAGCGACGTCTTGCGGATGATCTTCAGCGCCGTGGCGAAATCCCCTTCCGCCGCCGCCGCGAGGAAGCCGGGAATGTCGATCGCCACCGGGCAGCCCTGCATGCACGGCTTCGTCGGGCACTGGAGGCAGCGCGACGCCTCCGTCTTCGCCATCTCGGCGGTGTAGCCGAGCGCGACCTCGTTCATGTTGTGCGCGCGCACCTGCGCATCCTGCTCCGGCATCGCCTGCGGCGCGATCGCCATCCTTTCCTTCGGCGTCATCGTCAGATTCCTTTGTAGAGATTGCACACGTGGTCCTTCGCCGCCGCCTCCTGCGGCCTGAACGCGCCCATGCGCTTGAGCATCTGGTCCCAGTCCACCTGGTGCGCGTCGAACTCCGGCCCGTCCACGCAGACGAACTTCGTCGCGCCGCCCACCGACACGCGGCAGCCGCCGCACATGCCCGTGCCGTCGATCATGATCGTGTTGAGCGAGGCGACGGTCTTGACGCCGTAGGGCTTCGTCGTCAGCGCGACGAACTTCATCATGATCGGCGGGCCGATGGCGATCACCTCGTCGACCGCACCCGCTTCGCACAGCTCCTTCAGCGGCTCCGTGACGAGCCCCTTGCGGCCCGACGAGCCGTCGTCGGTGATGAGGATGAGGTCGTCGCCCGCGATCGCGCGCATCTCGTCCTCCATGACGAAGAGCGACTTGTTGCGCGCGCCCATGATGATCGTCACCTTGTTGCCGGCCGCCTTCAGCGCCTGCGCGATCGGGTGCATCGGCGCGACGCCGATGCCGCCGCCGACGCAGACGACGTGGCCCGCCGGCTCGCCGTTCGCGCCGCGGATCGAGGTCGGGCGGCCGAGCGGGCCGAGGACCGCCGCGAGCGCATCGCCGACGTTCAGCTTCGACAGCTTCAGCGTCGTCGCGCCGACGGTCTGGAAGATGAGCGTGATCGTGCCGCGCGCGGGATCGGCGTCGGCGATGGTGAGCGGGATGCGCTCGCCCAGCGCCTCGTCGATCATGAGAATGATGAACTGCCCGGCCTTGCGCTCGTTCGCGATGAGCGCCGCTTCGACCTCCATCTGGAAGACGTTGTCCGACAGCTGCTTCTTGCTGACAATCTTGTTCATAGAGGGAATAGTATATCATATCTCCGCGCGCGGGGTCGCGCGGATCAGTTCACCCGTTCGATCTTCATCGTCCAGCTGACCGGCGCGTTCGGATCGAAGCGGTACCTGTCCATCGGCCGCGGCCCGCAGCTCGCGCCGCCGAGGCCCGTCTGGCGCACGTCGAGGTCGAGGCAGATCTCCTTGCGCGGCACGAGCGGCGTGCGGTGGCGGCGCGACCCGTTGCGGAAGCGCGCGAACTCGAGATCCTCCCAGCCGTAGTGCAGCGCGCGCATGAAGAGCGGCTCCGACGCCGAGAAGCGCACGCCGCGCCCCGCGCGGTCGCGGAACTCCGCCCAGCGGACGTCCGACTTGCCGCCGTTGTCCTGCGGGCGCACGTAGTCGACGAACTGCCCGGTCACGGTCGATTCCCACACGCCGAGGAAGCTGCCCGTCAGGCGGTCGACGTAGTTCTCCCACGGCCCGCGCCCGTAGTAGCGCATCCGCTCCAGCGCCGGCAGGAGCTTCATCGACAGCCCGAGGCGCGGCAGCGCCTCCGGCATCGTCCCGTACGGCGTCACCTCGCTGGCGATCTCCACCGAGCCGTCGGCGTGGAACGTCCACACCGCGCGGTGCGTGAAGCCGCAGCCCTTCGCGCCCGCGACGTCCGTCGTCACCGTCACCGTGTTGTTCGTGCCGACGACGAGCCGCCCCGGGTGGTACTGAAGCTGCATCAGCCCCGAACATTCGAAGCCGCCGTTCCCCTCGCCCCACTGGTTGCCGGTGCGCATCCAGTTGTCGTTGTCGGTGAACGCGCGCGCGCAGGTGAGGAGCGGTCCCGCCGGAATGCCCTCGGCCGGATCGTCGAAGACGCGCAGGCCGCGCAGCGCGAGGAACGAGAGCGTGCCCGTGCGGCGGTCGAAGATCGCCGTCGTCCGGCCGCGCTCGACCGTCAGCGTCGCCGCCTCCGCCGTCACCACCATCGGCCGCGCGCCGTCCGGCTCGACGGCCGGCGTCCGGCCGTGCGCGCCGCCGCCGACCGCGATCTGGTCGCGCGCCACGATCCAGCCCTTCGGCACGAGCGGCGCATCCGTCTTGGTCGTGAACGCGAAGTTGACGAACAGCTCCTTCCCTTCCGGCGCCGCCTTGATCGCCGCGTCCAGCGCCGGGAGCTCCAGCCGGCCGCGCGCGAGCGGCGCCACGGCGGGCGCGGCAAAAGTGCCGCGGGCGACCGGTTCGCCGTCCGCCAGCAGCTCCCACGCGCCGTCGAACTCCGCCGCGTCCGTGAAGCAGAAGCGGTTCCACAGCTCGAACGCGCCGTCCGCCCCGCGCGTCACGACGAGGTTGCGGTAGACGTGCGCGACCTCGATCAGCTTGGGCGAGACGTGCCGCAGCGGATCGACGACGCCGTTGACGCAGAACGGCCCGTCGTTCGGCTTGTCGTCGAAGTCGCCGCCGTAGGCGAGGTAGCGTTCGCGCGCGCCCGTCGCGGGGTCGACGCGGTCGGTGTATTTCCAGATCGCCTGGTCCACCCAGTCCCAGATGCAGCCGCCCATCAGCGCGGGATAGGTATAGATCACGTCCCAGTACTCCTGGAAGTTGCCGAGCGCGTTGCCCATCGCGTGCGCGTACTCGCACATGATGAACGGCTTGCCGGCGGTGTTCACCCGGCCCTTGTAGTTGTCGACCTGCGAACCCAGCGGCTCCTCCCCCATCTTGCCGCGCTTTTCGAGCCATTCGACGCTCGGGTACATGATCGAATCGACGTCGGCGTCCTCGTTGCCGCGCTCCCAGTGGATCGGGCGCGACGGATCGATCTCCTTCACCGCCGCGATCGCGTGGCGGAAGCAGTCGCCGTGGCCCGTCTCGTTGCCCATCGACCAGAGCGTGACGCTCGGATTGTTGCGGTGGAAGAGGACGTTGCGCACGTTGCGTTCGACGATGGCCTTGTCCCAGTCCGGGAAGAGGCCGAGGCCCTTGTCGCCGTAGCCGGGCTCGTGCGCCTCGATGTTCGCCTCGGCGATGACGTAGATGCCGTAGCGGTCGCACAGGTCGTACCACAGGTGATGGTCGGGATAGTGGCAGGTGCGCACGGTGTTGATGTTGTATTTCTTGAAGAGCTCGATATCCTTCATCATGCTGTCGAGCGACACCGTGCGGCCGTCGGCGGGATCCGATTCGTGGCGGTTGACGCCTTTGAGCTTGACCGGCCGGCCGTTCACGAAGAACATGCTGCCGACGATCGTCTGCGCCTTGAAGCCGACCTTCTTCGCGCGGATGTCGTCGCCCTTGCGCACGATGAGCGTGTAGAGGTACGGTTTCTCCGCGCTCCACAGCCGCGGCAGGGCCGCAGGCGCGAAGTTGAAAGTTGAGGATTGCGCGTTGAGCGTTGCGACGCTCTGCCGGTCCGCATCATACAGCGTCGCCTCCCACGCGCCGTCCAGACCGTCGATGGCAAGCGCCGCTTCCACACACTCTCCATTCTCAGCGCGCACCGTCGGACGCACGTGAAAATCCCAGATGCCGTCCTGCGGCATCGACCAGAGCGTGACGTCGCGGAAGATGCCCGTGAAGCGGAACATGTCCTGGTCCTCGAGGAACGAGCCGTCGCTCCAGCGAAAGACCTGGACGGCAAGGAGGTTCGCGCCTTCGCTCCCTCCGCTTCGCTCGCTCGCTGCGCCGCTCACGTCATTCTTTTCTCGCGCATCGCTCTTTTTCTTCAGGTAGGGGGTGATGTCGAATTCGGAGGGGAGCTTGGAATCCTCCGCGTAGCCGACCGGCTGGCCGTTCACCCAGACGTAGTACGCCGAGTAGACGCCGTCGAAGCGCAGGATGACGCGCCGCCCGTCCCACGCTTCCGGCACGGTGAACGTCGTGCGGTAGCTCGCGACGGGATTGTAGTCGGCGCGGCCCGTGAAGCGGTCGCGGATCGTCGGCCATTCGTTCTTGTGCGGATAGATGACGTTCGTGTACTGCGGGCTGCCGAAGCCGCGCATCTCCAGACAGCTCGGCACGTCCACCTCGCTCCAGTCCGCGTCGTCGTAGTCCGGCGCCCAGAAGCCGTCGGGCCGCCGCGCCGGATCGCCCACCCACTTGATCTTCCAGGTGCCGTTCAGCGACTGCCGGTACGGCGTCTCCGGCTCGATCGCGTCCGTGAACGCCGCCGCCGCGTCCGCGAGCGGCAGCGCGTACGTGCGCGCCGGCAAGCGGTTGCGCTCCGTGACCTGCGTGTTCTCCCAGTCGTTCGTCTCGGCCCCTCCCGCCAGCAGCGTCGCCGAAAGGACGGCCGCCGTGATCGTTTCTCTCTTTGTCATGTTCCCCTCCTTGTTGATGGTTCAGGTTGCTTTCGGTTCATTCAGAATGTCGCCCAGGTGCAGGCCGTGCGAGGCCTTCAGCAGCACCGTGTCGCCGGGCGCGCACAGGCTCCCCAGCGCGGCCGCGAGCTCCGCGACCGTCCGGAACGCCGCGTCGGCGCGGCAGGCGGACGCGGTCTCGCCGACCGCGACCACCCGGTCGAGTCCGCACGCGGCGGCATGGGCGAAGACCTTCTCGTGCAGCTCGCGCGCGCGGTCGCCCAGCTCGAACATGTCGCCCAGGATCGCGATCTTCCGTCCCGCGCACGGCAGCGACGCGAGCGCGTCGAGCGTCGCGATCATCGCGTCGGGGTTGGCGTTGTACGTGTCGTCGATGAAGAGGACGCCGTCCTTCTTCACGCGGTGCCACCGCCCGTCCGGCAGCGCAAAGTCCGCCAGCGCGTCGATCGCCCGCGCCTCCGTCAGGCCGAAGCGCGCGGCCGCCGCGAACGCGAGCGCCGCGTTCGCCTGGTTGTGCGCGCCCGGCAGCACCGCCGCGACGGCGGCCGCGAGACGCGGCGGAAGCGGCGCGGCCTCGCCCGGGCCGATACCGAAGCGTTTCGCCGCCTTGAGGATCTCGCGCTTCTCGCGCGCGATCGCCTCCTGCGAGCCGAAGTTGCCGATGTGCGCCGTGCCGATGTTGGTGATGAGCCCCACGTCCGGCTCGGCGATCGAGCAGAGGTGCGCGATCTCGCCGGGATGGTTCGTGCCCATCTCGACGATCAGGAAGTCCGCGTCGTCCGGGCAGTTGAGGATCGTCATCGGCAGGCCGATGTGGTTGTTGAAGTTGCCCTCGGTCGCGGCGGTCTTGCCGAGCGCCGCGAAAAAGACGCGCAGGAACTCCTTGGTCGTCGTCTTGCCCGCCGAGCCGGTCACGCCGACGACGACGGCCTTCAGCGCGCGGCGCCGGTCGCGCGCGGCGCGGTCCAGCGCCGCGTAGCCGTCGATGATCGCGGACGCGCCCGCCGCGCGCGCCTGCGGGATGTAGTCGTGCCCGTCCGACCTCTCGCCCTTCAGGGCGACGAAGATCATTCCCGGCCGGACGGCGCGGCTGTCGAACGTCGCGCGCATGTCAGCTCACTCCGCGCTGGCTGTTGCGGTAGAAGGCGACGAGCGCCTTGATCTCGTCGTACGGCTCGACGTCGTTCTCGACGCGTTCGAGCGCCTGCGTGCGGTTGAGCCCGTCGCGGTAGAGGAAGCGGTGGGCCTCCTTGAGCGCGCGGATGACGTCCTTCGAGAAGCCGCGGCGCGTCAGGCCCACGACGTTCGGGCCGATCACCTTCGTCGCGCCGTCGACCATGTCGCCGAGCATGTAGGGCGGGAAGTCCTGGCGGATCTTCGTCATGCCGCCGACCATCGCGTGCGCGCCGACGGTGCAGAACTGGTGCGCCGCCGAGCAGCCGCCGACGATCGCCCAGTCCTGGAGGTGCACGTCGCCCGCGAGCTGGACCGAATTCGAGCAGATGACGTGGTCGCCGAGGATGACGCCGTGCGCCGCGTGGCAGTAGCACATGAAGAGGCAGTCGGAGCCGATGATCGTCTTCTCGCCGTCGGCGGTGCCGAGGTGGACGGTCGCGAACTCGCGGATGACCGTCCGGTCGCCGATCTCGACGTAGCTCGTCGACCCGTCCTTGTACTTCAGGTCCTGCGTCTTCATGCCGATGATCGCGTAGGGGAAGATCTGGCACTTTTCGCCGATGGTCGTGTGGCCGTCGACGATCGCGCCCTGCTTCACGACGGTGCCGGCGCCGATCTTCGCGAACGGGCCGATGTGCGCGTAGGGGCCGACCTCGACGTCCGCGCCGAGCTGCGCGCCGTCTTCGACGATTGCGGTGGGATGGATGTTCGCCATGTTTCGTACTCCTTGAACTGCGTTGCTAGAGATTCCTGCGGGTGAAGCGCGCGGCCAGCGCGAGGCAGACCAGGACCGGCAGGCCGATCAGCCACTCGGGATGGATCGCGTAATTCTTCTGAAGGCTCAGCATCAGCATGACCACGAGGTAGTAGCCGAGCGCGATCGCGAGCGAGATCGCCATGCCGACGGTGCTTTCCTTGCGCTGGGCGCGGATGCCGAGCGGGATGCCGACGAGAACGAAGCAGAGCGAGGCCGCCGCGAAGACGAAGCGCTTGGACAGCTCGACCTTCAGCTTGGAGGTGGCGCGCCGGATGCTCCGCCGCAGGGCCTTCGCCTCCTTGTCCGACGCGAACGCCGCGCGCGCCGCCGCCGCGTCCAGATCCGCCCATTCCTTCTGCGCCTTCATCCGGAAGAGGCGGTCGAGCACCCGCGCCTCCTCCGCCGCGCGGCCCCGGATCGCCCGCACGAGCTCGCGGAAGCGGAAGTCCTTGCCCTTCTTGGTGTACGTGGTCTCGGCGAGCGCGTTCTTGACCGTGTACTGGTAGCGGCTGACGCGCATCAGGCCCGGATGGTTCTCGTCGAGCGGATCGACGGTCATGCCGTAGAGGTCGAGCGTGACGTCGCGCCCCTCGCTCGTGACGAGCGCCTTGGACGCGCGGATCATCCGGTCGACGCGCGCGTTGGAATAGTCCAGCACCACGAGGTCGTAGAGCCAGTTGCCCTCCTTGCGGCTGAAGTAGATGCGCATCTTCGGGAAGTCGTCGATCCAGCGGTTCGCCTCCAGCACGTCGAGGCCCGCGCCGACCGAGACCTTCGTCTTGAGGTTGCGGCGCACCTCGTGCCCGCGCGGCACGATCTCGTTGTTGACGTACGCGCCGAGGAGCGCGCAGACGAGACCGAAGAGGACGGGTCCCTTCATGACCGACAGGAGGTTCACGCCGCACGCGCGCATCGCGGCGATCTCGCCGTCGGCGGAGAGGCGCGAGAAGACGAGGACGCTCGAGACGAGGATCGCCAGCGGCATCGTCCACTGGAGCGTCTCCGGGAAGCTGACGAGCGCGAACTCGCCGATGAGCGCGGCGGAGACGCCGTCGAGGATGTAGCCGACGATCTGCACGAGAAGCCCGATCGTCAGCACGAAGCTGAGCACGAGGAACGCGAGCAGGAAGCTCGTGAGAAACGAAGTCAGGACGTAGCGTTCGATCGTTTTCATCTCATGTCCCTAGTCTATCATATCCGCCGGAAGACGAGCGACGTGTTGACGCCGCCGAAGGCGAAGTTGTTGCTCATCGCGAACTCGACCTCGGCGCGGCGCGCGCCGCCCGCGATGTAGTCGAGTTCCGCGCAGGCGGGATCGGGCGCGGTCAGGTTCAGCGTGGGATGGAAGACGCCCGCGCGCATCATGCCGATCGTCACGACGGCCTCGATCGCGCCGCACGCGCCGAGCGTGTGGCCGATGTAGCTCTTCGTCGACGAGATCGGCACCGCCCGGCCGAACGCCGCGCGCGTCGCCGCCGTCTCGGCGAGGTCGCCCGCCTTCGTCGCCGTGCCGTGGCCGTTCACGTAGCCGATCGCGCCCGCGTCGACGCCCGCGCACGCGAGCGCGCCCCGGAGGCACGCCTCCATCGTCGCCGCGTTGGGGTTCGTCACGTGCGTGCCGTCGGTGTTCTCGCAGAAGCCGGCGACCTCGGCGTAGATCGTCGCGCCGCGCGCCACGGCACGGTCGTAGTCCTCGAGGATCAGCGTGCCCGCGCCCTCGCCCACGACCAGCCCGTCGCGCGCCGCGTCGTAGGGGCGCGGCGTCGCGCGCGGCGCGTCGTTCCGGAGCGACGTCGCGTAGAGCGTGTCGAAGATCGCCACCTGCGTGGGCGAGAACTCCTCCGCGCCGCCCGCGATCATCACGTCCTGGAGGCCGAAGCGGATGAGGTCGAACGCCGTGCCGACGGCGAGCGATCCCGACGTGCACGCGGTGCAGGTCGGCACCAGCCGTCCGTGCGTCTTGAAGTGGACCGACAGGTTGCACGCCGTCGTCTGCGGCATCAGCTTGATGTAGGTGCCCGAGGTGACGTTCTTCAGCTCGTTCTCGAAGAACATCGAGAAGAGGTCGAGGTGCGCGCCGATCGACCCGGAGCAGCTGCCGTAGGCGACGCCCGTGCGGCCCGACTCCAGCTCCGCCGCCGTCAGCCCCGCGTCCGCCACCGCCTGCTCCGTCGCCGCGAGCGCGTACTCGGCGACCGGGCCCATCGTCCGCGTCGTCTTGCGCGTCCAGTGCGCCGGGCGCGTGAAGCCGGCGAGCGAGCCCAGCCGCGCGTTCAGCCCCTTGAAGCGCGCGAGGTCCGGCACGTTCACGACGCAGTTCTCCGGCGTGTCCAGACGCGCGAGCGCCGACGCGACCGTGTTGCCGAGCGCGCTGACGAGCCCCATGCCGGTGACGACGACCCGCCTCATGACGGCCTGTAGGAATCCTTGAGCGTGACCGTGCGGTTGAAGACCGGCGCGCCCGGCCGGGAGTCGCGCTCGTCGGCGACGAAGTAGCCCGTGCGCTCGAACTGGAAGCGCGCGAGCGGTTCCGCCGCGGCCAGCGCGGGCTCGACGTAGGCCGAGACCGTCTGGAGCGAATCGGGGTTCAGGTACTTCAGGAATTCCGACGGGCCGTCCTTGAGCGGATTCTTCTCCGTGAAGAGCCGGTCGTAGAGGCGCACCTCGGCCTTGACGCCCGTCGCGCAGTCGACCCAGTGGATCGTGCCCTTCACCTTGCGGCCGTCGGCCGCGTTGCCGCCCCACGAATCGGGGTCCCACGTGCCGTGGATCTCGACGACCCGGCCCGTCTCGTCCTTGACGCAGCCCGTGCACTTGAAAATGCACGCGCCGCGCAGCCGCACCTCCTGCCCGGGCGCCATGCGGAAGAACTTCTTCTCCGGCACCTCCATGAAATCGGCGCGGTCGATCCAGATTTCGCCGCCGAACGGGATCTGCCGCGTCCCGGCCGATTCGTCGAGCGGATTGTTCGGCAGCTCAACAGTTTTGACGGCTCGTGCCGGATTCAGATTTGATGTCCGAACGGCGTTCGGACTGTCCTCGGCCCCCCAGTTGTCGATGACGACCCTGACGGGATCGAGCACCGCCATGCGGCGCGGCGCCGTCTGGTTCAGCTCCTCGCGCACGCACCATTCGAGGAGCGCCGGATCCGACTCGCTCTCGACCTTCGAGACGCCCACGCGCGCGCAGAACTCGCGGATCGCGCCCGGCGTGTAGCCGCGCCGGCGCATCCCGCACACCGTCGGCATGCGCGGATCGTCCCAGCCCGCGACGTGCCCTTCGGTGACGAGCTGGAGGAGGAGGCGCTTGGACATCACGGTGGACGTGATGTTGAGGCGCGCGAACTCGCGCTGCTGCGGGCGGATCTTCACGCCGCCGCGCACGACCAAGAGCCCCATCTCGTCGAGGCGGTCCACCACCCAGTCGTAGAGCGGGCGGTGCACCTCGAACTCGAGCGTGCACATGGAATGCGTCACGCCCTCGAGCGCGTCCTCGATCGGGTGCGCGAAGTCGTACATCGGGTAGATGCACCACTTGTCGCCCAGATGGTAGTGCGCAACGTGGCGGATGCGGTAGAGCACGGGATCGCGGAAGTGGATGTTCGGCGAGGCCATGTCGATCTTCGCCCGGAGGCACCATTCGCCGTCGGCGTACTTCCCGTCGCGCATCTCGCGGAAGATCTGCAGGTTGCGCTCCGGCGTCGTGTCGCGCGAGGGCGAGGGGCGGCCCGGCTTCTCGGGCACGCCGCGGTACTCCTTCCACTCCTCCTGCGTCAGGTTGCAGCAGTACGCCTGCCCCGCCTTGATCAGGTTCTCGGCGATCGCGTACATCGTGTCGAACATGTTGGACGCGTTGTAGAAGCCCGGCTCCGTCCCGTCGCCCGCGCCCGACCACCGGAAGCCGAGCCAGCGGATGTCCTTCTTGATGTTCTCGGCGTACTCGTCCGACTCCTTCGTCGGATTCGTGTCGTCGAGCCGCAGGTGGCACTCGCCGCCGAAGAGCTCGGCCATGCCGAAGTCGACGCACACCGCCTTGGCGTGGCCGATGTGGATGTAGCCGTTCGGCTCCGGCGGGAAGCGCGTGACCACGGTGCCGCCGGTCCTGCCGTCGGCGACGTCCTTTTCAATCCACTGGCGGAGGAAATGCCGCGAGGTATCGGATTCGCTCATGTTGACCCTATTCGATTGTTTCGATTTCTGCCATCGACGCGTGTTCGTTGTCTCTGGCGTGGTTGCTGAGAGCCGTGAAGCGGTAGAACTTCGCCGTCACGGGCTTGAAGAAGAGGATGTCCTGCGCGGCGGGCGTCGGTTCGAGCTCGCCCTCGACCGGACGATCCCAGACCTC
Source organism: Verrucomicrobia bacterium UBA7008 (assembly GCA_002449695.1). Taxonomy (GTDB): domain Bacteria; phylum Verrucomicrobiota; class Kiritimatiellia; order RFP12; family UBA1067; genus UBA1067. The sequence goes on from DJXI01000029.1 coordinate 84,549, forward strand.
GCCGTCGCGCGACGTCTCGACGCGGTAGCCGCGGACGTAGCCGTTCACGCCGGTCTGGCGCGCATACACCGTCAGGCCCTTGAGCACCGTCTCCTTCTGGAGCTCGACGACGATCGTGTACGGGAACTTGCCCATCGTCGTGCCGTACTGCGAGTGCCAGATCGTGTCGAGGTCGCCGTCGACGAGATGGTCCGCCTCGCCTTCGCCCGGCTCGCGGCTGGAGCAGGAGACGATCTTCGCGCCCGTCGCCGCCGGCCGCTCCGGCAGCGGCGGCAGATCGGTGAAGGCCGGCGCGCGCGCCGTCAGCGCGCCGTCCGCCGGCGCGAGCGTGAACGCGAGCTCGTAGTCGCGGTCGGTGCGGATGATGTCGCGCTCCATCGGCCCGGGCCCGCAGCTCGCGCCGCCGAGGCCGCGCGTGGCCGCGTAGCAGCCGACCGTCGTGCCGGCCGATTCCGGCAGCTCGGCCGGGTGCGCCGTCGCGTCGAGCTGCGCCGCCGTGTAGGGGTTGACCTCGAAGGCGAACGGCTCGCCGAGCGTGCGCACCGCGAGGCCGCCGACGGCGAAGCCGCGCGTCTCCTCGCGGTTGCCGCAGGTCTCGCAGCGCGCGTAGGGGAAGAAGAAATCGGCGGCGCGCATCTTCCAGCGGCCGAGGAACGCGCCCGTCTTGCGGTCGGGGTAGTTCTCGTACGGACCGCGGCCGAACCATTCGACCGTCGGATTGACCGCCGCAAGCTCCCACGTGAAGCCGACGCGCGCGAGCTCCGTCTTCGGTCCCGTCGGGCGGATGCGCGCGACGCACGCGAGCGTGCCGTCGGGATAGACCGTCCAGCGCGCCGCCAGGTTGAAGACGACCGGCTTGGCCGTCGGCGCGCCCGTCCACGCCGACACCGTCGTGAACGTCACCGCGTCGCCGCGCGACTCAAGCGGCGAAAGCGCCGTCAGCCGTCCCGTCAGGCCGTCGAGGCCGAGCGCGCGCCACTTGCGGCCGAGCGCCGCCTCGTTCGACGACGGCACGCGGTAGGCGTCGAGGCGCAGCGGGGATTTCAGAAGTTCCGTCGCGCCGAACCAGCCGTCGCGCCGGATCGACGCGGGCAGGCCCGTCTCCTTGCTGAACGCGATCACGAGGCCGTTCGCGCGGAAGACGAGGTTCGTCGCGTCCTCGGACGACGCCACCCGCGCCGCGCCCCACAGCCGGAACGGCCGCGCCGCATCAAGCGAATCGACGCTGCGCGACGCGACGACGTCGATCTGATCGTCGGCGATGACGCGGCCGTCCTTCACGAATGCGAAGCGCACCGACACGGTCGCGTCCCGGTTCGCCGACGCGAACGCCGCGGCCGGCATCTCGTAGACCGCCTCCGTCTGCGGCTTGAGCCCCCGCAGATCGAAGACGCCCTTCGCGCCCGGCTCGCCGTCCGTGTAGACGCGCCAGTTGAGCGTCACGCCCGTCGCGTCGACGAAGAAGTTCTTGTTCTTTACGACGACGCGCTGAAAGTAGTTCGTCGCCGTCACCGTCCAGTTCTGGTAGACGTGCCTGATCTCGGCATAGCCCGGCTCCGGCGTGCGGTCGGAGAGGAGGCACCCGTTCATCACGAAGAGGCCGTCGTTCGGCACGTCGCCGAAGTCGCCGCCGTAGGCGATGATGAAGCGGCCGTCGTCCGTCTTCTTGTAGAGCCCCTGGTCCACCCAGTCCCAGATCGTCGCGCCGAGAATGACGTCGCTCGATTCGATCGCGTCCTGGTAGTCCTTCAGATTGCCCATGGCGTTGCCCATGTTGTGGGCGTATTCGGAGATGTAGAACGGCTTGAGCGACGTCGTCTCCGCCGCCTTCCGGCGCGTCCATTCGACGCTCGGGTACTGGCAGCCGTCCATGTCGGCGACCGACCAGTCGCGCTCGTAGTGCGTCGGCCGCGTGGGGTCCATGTACTTGATCGCCTGCCGGCACGCGGCGAAGTTCTCGCCCGGGCCCGCCTCGTTGCCGTAGCTCCAGATGACGACGGCCGGGTGGTTCTTGTTGCGCTCGACCATCGCGACGTTGCGCGCGACCGTCGCCTTCATCCAGCTCTTCTGGTGCGAAAGCGACTCCGCGCCGTAGCCGTAGCCGTGGCTCTCGACGTTCGCCTCGTCGACGAGGTAGAGGCCGTGCACGTTGCAGAGGTAGTACCAGTAGTCGTCCTGCGGGTAGTGCGAGTTGCGCACGGCGTTGCAGTTCGCGGCCTTCAGCAGCGCCACGTCCTGCTCGTGGCGTTCACGCGGCACGTAGTGGCCGTACAGCGGGTCGGTCTCGCTGCGGTTCGCGCCCTTGAGCTTGATCGGCTGACCGTTCAGGTAGTAGCGGCCGTTCCTGATCTCGCTCACGCGGAAGCCGAAGACGGCCGAGACGACCTCCGCCTCGCCCTCCAGCACGAGCTTGTAGCAGTTCGGCTCCTCCGCGCTCCAGAGCTTCACCGCCGGGACCGTGAAGCGCGTCTCCGCGAAGGGCCCGGCCACCAGCCGGTCGTTCCAGTCGTAGAGCGAGATGTTGTTCACCTTCCCGTCCACCTTGAGCGCCACCTCCCACGCGCCGTCGAAGCCGCCGTCGACGCACGGGCGCGCCACCGCGAAGAAGTCGCGGATCTTCTCCTTCGGCCGCGCGAGGAGCCACGTGCGGCGGAAGATGCCCGAGAGCCGGAACATGTCCTGGTCCTCCAGGTAGCTGCCGTCGGAGTAGCGGTAGACCTCCAGCGCGACGGTGTTCGCGCCCGCGCGCACGCAGTCCGTCACCTTGAACTCGGCGGGCGAGCGGCTGTCCTTCGAGAAGCCGACGTAGCGGCCGTTGACCCAGAGGTAGTAGAAGCTGTCGACGCCGTCGAACTTGAGGTAGACGTCCAGCCCCGCGTCGAGCCACTTCGCGGGCACCTTGAAGTCGCGGCGGTAGCTGCCGACGGGGTTGCGCTGGGCGTAGGCGGTGTAGTTGGTCGGCGGCGCCAGCGTCACGCACGAGCCGCCGGGGCGGTCCTTCGCGAACGGGTAGCGCTGGTTCGTGTAGATGGGCGTGCCCCAGCCGCCCTTGCCGTTCGCGCCGTACGCCTGCCACGAGCACGGCACCTTGATGCGCTCCCAGCCGGAGACGTCGTAGTCCTCGGCCTGGAAGCCGGCGGGCCGCTGCGTCGGGTCGGGCGCCCACTTGAAGCGCCAGGCGCTGTCGGAGTCGAGCGAAATCTGGCGCGGCGAAAACTCGGGGAGAATCTTCAGCGCCTCCTTGACCGTGTCGAAGCTCGCGAACGCGGCGCGCGGCTTCTCGCGCCCCTGCGACAGCTGCTGGTTATCCTGCCACTCGCGGCCGGTCGGCGCCGCCGGCGGGGGCTGCCCCCATGCCGCCGCCACCGCCGATGCCAAAATCGTCGTCGTGATGAAATGTCTCATAGTCTTGATAGTATATCATAAATTCCCCCGCCGCTCGCGGCGCGCGAGCGCGGCTATTTCGCCAGCTTGATCTCGATGGGCACGAACAGCGACGGATCGGCCGCGCGCTTCAGAATCTTGTCGGCGTATTCATCGCTGTAGTAGCGGTCGGTCTCCGTCCGGTCGCGCCGCCCGTTGTAGCGCTGAAGCGCCTTCGGCCAGCCGTCGAAGAACCCTTTGGGCCGGTCGGCCGCCGGCCGCCCCGACGCGCCGAACCCCTTGCGCGACAGGTAGCGGATCGCCGCGCGCACGTTGTCCTCGACCGTGCCCTCGTTGCGCCGGGCGGGCTTCGTCAGGCCCACCAGCCGCTTCTCCTCGCCCCAGTCGCCCGGCACGTTGACCTGCAGCGGGTCGACGGCCCACGCGGCCCGCGACGCCGGCCCGTTCCCGCCGGACTCCTCGATCATGTGCGCCTTGACGAGCGCGGGCGTGAGGTCGGCGATCTTCGCCGCCTGGGCCGCCGTGCCGCCGCACGCCGCCGCACGGTCCGCGTTGAACTCGTTGACGAGCCGCACGATCAGCGCGTCGTGGCGCTGGTAGCGCGCGTCCTCGAAACCGCGGAACACGGGCGCGCCGGCCGCGCCGGACGGCTGCACGGTCGTGCGGCTCTTCTGCGCGGCGGCCGGGAACCACTTGCGCAGCCACGCCTCGATGGCCTTGACGGTCTTCATCTCCTCGGGCGTGACGAAGCGCGTGTCGATGTAGAACTCGCCCCACGCGTCGAAGGACAGTCCGTCGAGCAGCCCGGCCGTGTCGACGGTGTAGCGCTGGGCGCGGCAGGCCGGCACCTCGGCCAGGCCGCGCTGCGCGAGTTCCGCGGCGTGCTGCGCGGCGCGCGCGTCGGCGCGGCGCTGGATCTCGACCGCCTGCAGCGCGAGCGGCAGCGCCTCCGCGAGCGCGGCGGGATCGAGGGTGAGCAGCTTCTCCAGCGGCGCGGCCGCCGCCGCCCCGTCCGCCGGGGCCGGAGCCGCCGCCGGGGCGGAAAGCGCCGCCGCCGCGAGAAGCGCGGCGAGCGTCCGGACTGTGAAAGACAGATTGTTCATGGCGGATAGTCTATCATAAATTCCCCGCCGCCCGCTCGTCCAAAGCGTTGGTTCACCGTCGCGACGTCTCTCGCGTTGCGGACGATCCTTCGCGGCTGCGGGGCGGAGCGCCGGTATGCGGTGCGGCGGCTTGAGGACAAGCCGCCCTGCCAGAGGTGCCCTGTCAGTCGTGTTCCGTGTCGATTGATGGTAGGGCGCGTTGTCCTCAACGCGCCGCGCAAAAAAAGAGCGAAGGAAAACGCACCGCCGAACGCCGTGAGGGCCGAGCGAAGCGAGGGGATAGCCGAGGGCGCAGCCCGCGTGCTGCAACCGCATTCAGCGAATGAAAACTGGGGAGGTTCCTCGCCGATTGGGTGATTGCGGATGCGGCGGCGGATTTGATAGACTACCCGCATTTCGGACGACAAGAAAGGAGACAAGACGATGAGAACAGGATTGCTGCTGCTGGCGGCGCTGCAGATGACCGTGTGCGGGGCGGAAACCGCCCTCGAGCCCGTGATGTGGGCGGACGTCCCGGACGTCGCGCCGCTCAGGGTCGGCGACACGTACTACATGGTTTCGACCACCATGCACTTCAACCCCGGCATTCCCGTGATGGCGTCGAAGGACCTCGTCAACTGGCAGACGGTCAGCTACTGCTATCCGACGATCGAGGACCGCGCGCAGGACCGGCTGGAGAACGGCGCGAACGACTACGGCCTCGGCACCTGGGCGTCGTCGATCCGCTACAACGCGGCGGACGGCTTCTTCTACGTGACGAGCTTCAACAACAAGGTGAACGCGACGTATCTCTTCCGCACGAAGGATCCGACGAAGGCCGGCTGGGAGTTCTTCCGCCTCGCGCCGAAGCAGTACGACGAGTCGCTCTGGATCGAGGACGGCCGGTTCTACGTCTTCGCGACCGTGCCGGGGCGGCCGTACAAGGTGCGCCTGACCGAGATGAAGAGCGACTTCTCCGGATTCGTCGACGGCGGACGGATCATCCTCGACAACGTGACCGACTGCGCCGGCGGCACCGGGCTCGGCGAGGGCACGCAGGTGTTCAAGCGCGACGGCTGGTACTATCTCGTCAACATCGGCTGGCCGAAGGGCTCGTGCCGCTGCGTGATCGTCCACCGTTCGCGCAACATCGACGGACCGTGGGAGGGCCGCATCGTCTTTGCGCGCGAGGGCATCGCGCAGGGTTCGTTCATCGACCGCCCGGACGGCCGCTGGGTCGCCGTCCTCTTCGGCGACCGCGGCGCGGTCGGGCGCATCCCGTACATCCTCGAGACGGAATGGGTCGACGGCTGGCCCGTCGTGCAGCCGCGCGAGGTCCGGGACGCGGCGGGCCGCACGCGCGCGGCGGTGCCGGGCTGCGTCGCGAGCGACGAGTTTGACGGTGCGTCGCTCGGCCTTCAATGGCAGTGGAACCACAATCCGGACGACGCCAACTGGTCGCTTTCCGAACGTTCCGGCTTCCTGCGCATCCGCGCCGGGCGCGTCGACGGCGATCTCCTCCAGGCGCGCAACACGCTCACGCAGCGCACGTTCGGCCCGGCGTGCGAAGGCGAGACGTGCCTGGACGTCGCGGGGCTGAAGGAAGGCGATGTCGCGGGGCTCACGCTCCTTCAGCGGCTCTACGCTCTCGCCGCGGTCCGAGTGCGCGGCGGCAGGAAGGAGCTCGTCCTCTGGTCGCCCGATGTCGTGCCGACGCGCGACAAGCAGAACGTCCGCGTCAACCGCGCGGTGCGCGAGCGGCAGAAGGTCGCGCTGCCCGACGGCGCGACGAAGGTGTGGCTCAAGGCGGTGTGCGACTTCACGCCCGGGAAGGCGCGCGTCTATTCGGGCATCCCGGCGGCGACCGACAAGGGGCAGTTCTGGTACTCGTTCGACGGCCGGGCGTGGGTGCCGTTCGGCGACGCGTTCGACCTCGTGTACACCATGCCGCACTTCATCGGCTACCGGTTCGGCCTCTGCTGCTTCTCGACGACCGCCGCGGGCGTCGGCGGCTTCGCCGACTTCGACTACCTGCGCGTCGCGCCGCGCGCGGACGCGCCGCTCACGTCCGACGGCACCAACCCGATCGTGAAGACGCGCTTCACGCCCGATCCCGCGGCCGTCGTCGACGGCGACTGGCTCTACGTCTTCTCCGGCCACGACGAGCCGGACGCGCGCGGGTACACGATGCGCGACTGGGGCGTCATCCGCACGAAGGATCTCCGGACCTGGGAGGACCTCGGCCCGGTGATGACGCCGGCGGTGTTCAAGTGGGCGCTCGGCGACAACCGCGCGTGGGCGTCGCAGGCGATCAAACGCAACGGGAAGTGGTACTGGTATGTGGCCGTCTACGGGCTCAACCCGCGCGGCGACTCGATCGGCGTCGCGGTCGCGGACCGCCCCGAAGGGCCGTGGACCGATCCGATCGGCAAGCCCCTCGTCGGGCCCGGCGCGGGCTACATCGACCCGTCCGTCTTCATCGACGACGACGGCCAGGCGTATCTCTTCTGGGGCAACTGCGGCGGCACGCCCGGCTGCTGGTACGCGGAGCTGAAGGAGAACATGGTCGAGCTCGCGGGCGAGGTCAAGCCCGTGCCGGGGCTGATGGAGGCGTCGGCGTTCGGCGCGCCGCTCAAGAAAGCGCGCGGCGCGGGGGCGCGCAAGCCGATCGACACGAACTTCGAGGAAGCGCCGTGGATCTACAAGGTGGGCGACACGTACTACCTCGAATACGCGGCGGGCGGCGTGCCCGAGCACTGGGCCTATTCCACCGCGAAGTCGATCCACGGGCCGTGGACGTACGGCGGGAAGATCATGGACTGCGCCGAGGGGACGGGCACCATCCACGGCGGCTCCGTCTTCTTCAAGGGGAACTGGTACATGCTCTACCACAACGCGACGCGGCCCGGCGGCGCGGACTGCCGCCGCTCGGCGTGCATCGAGCGCTACGTGCGCAACGCGGACGGCTCGATCCCCTTCATTCCCGCGACGGCGCGCGGCACGGCGGACTAGCGCGCCGCGCCGAGGTGGCGGAGGAATTCCAGCCGCCCGAGGAACTGGCTCGCGGCGTAGTAGCGCCGGATCGTCCCGCCCGCGAGCGCGTTGAGCCGTTCGCGTTCGCGGCGGATTTCGCGCTTGTACGCCCAGTGCTTCGCGGTGCCCGGCAGCGAGCGGATGAGCCCCGCCGCGCCCGGCGTGTAGTTGTAGAGAACTTCGGGGAGGCACCGCACCTTCTCGGCGCGGATCGCGCATTCGCAGAGGAACGGCGCGTCCTCGTAGATGAACAGCCGCTCGTTGAAGCGGATCTGCCACCGCTCCAGGAAGTCGCGGCGGAAGGCGTGGCGCCAGACGCTGCCGGGCTCGCGGTTTTTCCAGAGCGAGCCGCCGCAGAGACGGCGCGCGACGTCGCGCCACGAATAGCCGATGTAGGCCGGCAGGAATGCCGCGCGGATCGCCGCGTTGCCGTCGAGGTTGTAGTCGCGCTTGAGCGGCGCGTCGCTGGAGCCGAAGATGCAGTAGTCGGCGCGCGACGCGTCCATCAGCGCGAGCGGCCGCGCGAGGAAGCCTTCGCGCACCGTGTCGTCCGCGTCGACGAAAAAGATATACTCGCCGCGCGCGCGGTCAAGCCCCCGGTTGCGCGCCCAGCTGACGCCGCGGCCGTCGGGGTCCTCCGACACGATCAGCTCGACGTCCGCGCCCTCGGCCAGATGCGCGAACGCGAACGCCCGCCGGAGGCTGGCGAGCGTCGCGGGCAGCGTCGTTTCGCTGCGGTGGCTGGGGATGATGACGCTGGCCTTCAGAGCGTCACCCCGTCCTTGAAGATGGCGATGCCCTGCGCACCGTTCACCTCGTTCTTCGCCAGCTCCTCGCCCGAGGCGACGCGCAGCACCTTCGCGGCGAACTGCTCGACGTCGGGATTCGACATCGCGTTCCAGTCGATCCAGTTCGGCTTCGCGGCCGCAAGCGTATCGTTCGTCGCGACCTTCAGCGTCGGGATCACGCAGCCGAACGGCGTGCCGCGCCCCGTCGTGAAGAGGATCAGGTGCGCGCCCGCCGCCGCGAGCACCGTGGACGCGACGAGGTCGTTGCCCGGGCCCGTCATCAGCGTGAGCCCGTGCGCCTTCACGCGCTCGCCGTACAGGAGCACGTCCTCCACCGGCGACGTGCCGCCCTTCTGCACGCAGCCGAGCGACTTGTCCTCGAGCGTCGTGATGCCGCCGGCCTTGTTGCCGGGCGAGGGGTTCTCGTAGCAGACCTGGTTGTGCGACGTGTAGTAGTCCTTGAAGCCGTTGATCATCCGGACGCACTTGTCGAAGATCGCCCGCGTGCGGCAGCGCTTCATGAGGAGCGTCTCCGCGCCGAACATCTCCGGCACCTCCGTGAGGATCGTCGAGCCGCCGCGAGCCGCGAGCCAGTCGCTGAAGCGCCCGACGAGCGGGTTGGCCGTCAGGCCGCTGAAGCCGTCCGAGCCGCCGCACTTGAGGCCGACGACGAGCTCCGACGCCGGCACGTCCACGCGCGCTTTCGGGCGCGCGGCGTCCAGCTCCTTCAGGAGCGCGAGGCCGCGTTCGTACTCGTCGCCGGGATCCTGCGCGCGCAGGAAGCGGAGGTTGAGGCCGATCTTCGCGCCGTCGATGTCCGTCGGGTCGAGGCCGAGCCGCTGCTTGAAGCTTTCGAGCGTATTGTTCTCGCAGCCGAGCGCGACGACGAGCACGCCGCCCGCGTTCGGATGGCGCACGAAGTTCGCGAGCATGTTCGCCGTCGTCTCGTGGTCCTGCCCCATCTGCGAGCAGCCGTAGGGATGCTGCAGCGAGAGGCCGCCGCACGCCTGCGCCAGCCGCTCGGCGAGGCGGTTCACGCAGCCGACGAGCGGGATGACCCACAGGTCGTTGCGGATGCCGATGCGCCCGTCGGGATGGCGGAACGCCTTGAAGAGCGGCGCGGGCCGGCGTTCCACGTCCGTGAAGTCCGGCTCGTACCGGTATTCCAGCACCTCGCCGAGGTTCGTCTTCACGTTGTGGACGTGGACGTGCGCGCCCTTCGCGATCGGCTCGGTGGCATGTCCGATCGGCAGGCCGTACTTGATGATGTTCTCGCCTGCCGCGATGTCGCGCAGGGCGTACTTGTGCCCGTCGGCGCGGATCTCGACGTTGTCCAGCGGATGGATGATCATGCGTTCATTTTCCTTTGCTTTGTGACAGTGCGTATTTTACCATAATTTTTCCGCCACATCCTACCCTTTGGTGTAGTTTGACTGAAAATCCTGTTGATTCCATTCGTGACTGGAAACAACTTGAGGGAAACGACTTTGGGGTACACGGGCAACATGCCCGCCCCTTCAGGCCCTGAATCAGCGCTTCTTTCAGCGGAAAACCTGTTCTGCTTCCCTTGGCGAGAGGTGTGCACGTTCCACTATATTTGAAGATAGATTCCGACGCGCTTTTTCGGTCAAGTCGCCCTGCGAGGCGACAAAGGCCTTACGCAATTCCTGAATGGCCTGCGTGCGTTGAGCTCCAATTTCCCTGTTTTTATCAAGAATCGGTCGCCATTTCGCTTCGCAAGCCCTGAGGCGAGGCCCGAAACCGCTCATGTCGAGAGGCTTGTCGGGACGGGTGACATTCATCGAACCGGGCTGTCGATGCCCCGGATAGGACAGACCGGAACGGAAACCGTCTTTTTCATCCTCTTGATCAGCCAAACGCCGCTCAGCCCAATAGCCATCGACGGGAATGCGCGTTAGTCCGCCTATTAAGTCGGCCAGCTTGACCGCATCAAGAACAGCCGTCGACACATGAACGTCTGGACGCCCCCTTCCAATTTGACCGGGCCGGTTCCGGTGAAGACAGATTTTGGCGATTGCAAAACCACAGAATGTCGCGGCCAGTAGCGTTGCTGCAACAATGCAATAACGTTTCTTCATTGTCTATTCTCCACTTGATGTTCAGTGCCATCGAGACTCCGCTCCCCGCAAACGCGAATACGCGTGTTCATGAATGCGGATACACGTATTCATGAATAACGCATCGCCCGCCGCGACCGAGGCAAGCGCCTATTGCCACAGACCCGCTTCAACCTCCTCCAGATAATTAGTATAAGCCGCGCCGGAAAGAACATCATTCCAGTAATTGGTCTTCTGCGGCATCGCTATCTTGTACTTGTCTACAAGCGTCATTACCTTGCTTTCACGATAACGCCTTCGGATGCATGTCAGCAAATCCGGTCGGGGCGGCCACGCAATCCAGTTCAGCTCTGACGCCGTTACGATTCCGTTTGTATTTAAATCAACGATACCATCCATGTAGTCAATGTAGAAATCTTCATCAAACTGTTCGCCCACACCAAGAAGCAAAAATCTGTCCACGGCATTCGTTGCGATTAAGCCAAAATTTGACAGCGCCTCCCGCCAGCAATTTGAAACAGACCGAGCGAATTCCCCATACGAACCATACTTTTCTGAAAATCCGATAAAATTCATTGATTCGCCCAGCACGGCCGGCCGAAGAATGTCGGTCGGGATGTCGGTTTTTGCCAAGTGCAGCTGTTCTCGCAGCATCTCAACCCTGCCCGCGTTGGATTCGGCTTGTGCCGCCATTGCGGCGACACATACGATCAACAGTAATTTGCTAGTTCTCATGTGCATATCTCCTGAATCTGGAAGTTCCGTCTTGCCAATCTCTATATCGGCGATTCACGTTTTCAAGCCCTGCGGCAACAGCATTACCGTCAAAATCAAGGATGCCGCAATGCCCGTTGACTGCTGCTGGATGCGCGATCACATATCCAGGTTGCGGATCAAATGTCGTTCCAAGTAAATCCCAGCCAGAAATTTCCGTTCCATCTGCCCAATCGTTTGCAAGCGGTGGATACTTGCGCCAATATCTCTGCCGTTGCACAGGAAGTGTCAAACCAGATTCTCTTATTCTGTACGCAACAAAATAACTGCACTTATAGCTGCCCTCACCTGCATCTGAGTATTCATACTGCCCTTGGGCCCTGCCACTAACAGCATAGTCCGTCGACCCAAGGTACGCTTTCGCACAGTTGCGCAGGTCGATCTGCCATTGCTCGTCGCAGACGCCGATAGCTTTGCAGTCGCCACGTTTCCTAAGACCGATGTCGGCAGGCTCGTCGGCGTCCCACACGTAGAAGCGCTCATCCGTGCCGCCCGCCGCGACCGAGGCGAGGGCACGGACCTCGTAGATGCCACCCTCAGTCGGCGTGAACACGGTCGATGCGCCGGGATGCGTATAGTCGGCCAGCATCCATTCACCATAGGTGCCGTCCGACCTCAGCCGCCGCACGTGCCACATTGTCGATAGCAAGCCATCCGCACCGGCCGGCTCGCAGTCGAGTTGCAGCGCAACAGACGTGTTCGTCAAGATAACGAGCCCGTCATCCGGAGCGGACGGGAGCAGCACGTTCTTTGCCTGCACGACCGTCAACGCACGGGTGACGGCATTCGTCACGCCATCGTCGCCGATGAACGCCGCCCGGAAAACAACATCGCCAACGGCCGCGCTTGTCTCGATGCCCCCAATGGTTGCGGAGGCCGCGACCGCGTCGTCGACCGTCCACTCGCCGAGGAGGCCGGAAGCCGAGACCTTCGCCCCGCCCGCGATGCACGACACCTGGACAATGCCGTTGGTCGGCGCATCCGACGAAAACGCCCAGCCCGCCGCCGCGATCTTTGCCGCGCTGACTTCGTTGCTGTTGAGCAGAACGGCGGCGGGGATGTTCAGCGACAGGTGCACCTGCGGCGTGTCGTTCGTGCCGTACGTGAGGCGGTCGGTGTGCGAGTACAGCGTCTTGGCGCCGATTGTCGCCGTCACGGACAGGTACGCCTCGGCCCAGCTCGGCATATCCTCGATCCGAACGGCGGTCGACTGCGCATGGGGCGAAACGACCGTCAGCCCCTCCGACGCCGTCCACGCGTAGGTCACGGCGCTGACGCCGCAGTAGTCCGACAAGATCGCGTCGAAGGTCACGGGGCCGTCATCCGGCCCGATGTGCGACACGTCGGGCGAACCGCAGAAAAGCGGCCACCATGCCACGCGCCCAAGCGCCTCGGCCGTCGGCTCCCGGTTCTCATATCCGCCATCCACCGTCCAAGCGCCGGCGCCACCCGCCACCGCCGACAACAGGCGCGGCGAAACCTGCGCGCGCGGAACGTCGTCGACGGCAGCAGACGTCACATTCGTCAAGAACGGCACCGTGCCATAGTCATATTCGACGCCCTTCTCCAGAAGGAACACGTACTCGCCTGCATTCGTGACGGCGACGGACGTATCGCCGACAATGAGGTTGACCGTTTCGGGCGGGTCTTCCGCCACGCCGACCGTCAGCTTGTAGAGGCCGTTCGTGAGCCCTTCGCCCACCTGCGCGTCGACCCA
>DJXI01000045.1:0-4928 GCA_002449695.1 Verrucomicrobia bacterium UBA7008
CCATTTGTTGCCGTTTCTATAGAATTCTAGATTTCTAGACTTCTAGACGCCTAGAATCCTAGCCCCTAAAAAATCCAAAAAAATCTCCAAGCGAGCAAAATAACAAAATTTATGATATAATACCGCCATGTCGCACGAAGTTCTCAACCTCCAGCAGGCCGCCGCGCACGTGTTTGTCGATGCCAACGACCTCAGGCACGTCGCCCAGCGCGGCGAAATTGCCGCGCAGAAGCGCGGCGACGACTGGTTCTTCGAGCACCGTGCGCTCGACGAGTGGGCGCAGCGCAACCTGCTCGCCGCCAAGCCCAAGACGCTGAGCGAAGTCCACCGCTCGATGGCCGACGGCGACCGCCGCGCCCGGCGCGAAGTCTTCTCCATCGTCCCGCTCTTCCGCACCGACGGCATCTCGCTCGATCTGCTCGCCAAGACGAAAGGCGGCGCGATCCGCGACATGACCGACCTCGCCATCGCGACCGGCCTCGTCTACGACGACGAGGGCCTGTTCAAGGAGCTCGTCGACCGCGAGGAGGCCGCGCCCACCGCCGTCGGCCGCAACGCCGCGTTCCTCCACCCGCGCTACCACGACCCCTACTTTTTCGAGGATACGTTCATCGCCTACGGCCGCGCGCGGCGCCCCGTCTTCTTCGGCGCGCCCGACGGCGAAGGCACGCGCCACTTCTTCATGATCTGCTCGACCGACCACGAGCGCCACCTCCAGATTCTCGCGCGCCTCGCCCTGCTCGCGCACGGCACCGCGCTCATGGAGCGGCTCGACCTCGCGGAATCGGCCGACGACGTCATCGCCGCCGTGCGCGACTGCGAATCGGAGTTCGTCAAATGAAGCGCTTCTGGTTTTTCGATCTCGACGGCACGCTGGCCGACACCGACGGCGACATCCGCCTCGCCTGGAAGGCCGCGCTCGCCGACCTCGGCCTCGCCTGCCCGACGTTCGACCGCGATTTCATCGCGGGCCCGCCCATCGACGAGATGGTGAAGAAGCTCTTCCCCGACCGCTGCGCCGACCCCGCCGCCGCCGAACGGCTGATCGCCGACGTGCGCACGCTCTTCGGCCGGCACTACGACCGCGACGGCTTCCCGACGACACGGGAATACCCGGGCGTGCTCGACGCCGCGCGGCGGCTCAAGGCGGCCGGCGCGCGCCTCTTCATCGCCACCAACAAGCGCTACGCGGGCGCGGCCGCGCTCGCGGCGAAGTTCGGCTGGACGGACGTTTTCGAAAAGCTCTACACGGGCGACATGTTCTTCGCGGCGCGCGGCGTCAAGATGCGCAAGCCGGAGCTGCTGAAGTTCATCCTGGACGAGATCGGCGCGCCGCCCGCGGACTGCGTCATGGTCGGCGACACGGTCAACGACTTCGAGGCCGCGCGCGCGAATGACATCGATTCCATCGCCGTCGCGTGGGGCTACGGCACCGCCGCCGAGCGGCGCGCCGCCGGGCGCACCGTCACGGACGCGGCGGAACTTCGCTGACGCACCAGTCCGCGATGCCGTCGGCGATCGCGCGGCCGATGAAGCGGCGGCGCGCGACGTTCCAGCACGCCTCCTCGCCCTCGGGCGTCGTGATGAAGTCGACCTCGATGAGCACGCTCGGCACCTCGGGACTGCGCGTCACCGCGAAGTTCGCATGGAGCGGCCCCTTCGACGGAATGTCGCCGTCAAGCGCCTCGGCCATGCGCGCGTTGATCTTCGCCGCGAGCGCCGCGCCAAGCGGGTTCCACGAATAGACGGTGTGGTAGCGCACCGTGCGCGGGTCCGAGCCGAATCCCGGCGCGTTGTGGTGGATCGAGACGAACGCGTCCGCCCCTTCCGCGTGCGCCGCGCGCGCGCGTTCCGTCAGGACGAGCGCGACGTCGCTGTCGCGCGTCATCTTCACCCGGTAGCCCTTCGCCTCCAGCGCCTTGCGCACCTCGCGCGCCACGCGCAGGTTCGCGTCCTTCTCCGGAAACGCATGCGGCGACAGGGTGCCCGTGTCGCTGCCGCCGTGGCCGGGATCGAGGTAGATGAGCGTCTCGGCAGGCGTCTTGCCGCGCGGGTGCGGGCGCGGCGAATCCGCCGCGTAGTCGAGCTTCTCGTAGACGCGCGGCTTCGGCGGCGGCAGGGGATCGCCGTCCGCGTCCACGCGCGGCGGCTGCGGTTGCGGCGGCGGCTCCACGAAAAAGACGTGGTTGGTCGCGACGCCGCCCGCGACGAGTTCGATCGTGTTGGTGCCGGGCACGAGGTCGAGCATCGTCACCCAGCCGCCCGTCCGGTAGACGTCCACCGCGCGGCCCTGCACGGTCAGGTTCGTGACGCCGCGTTCGCACGCGCCCGACATGTAGCAGCGTTCAAGGTGCGGCAGCTTCGCCCCCGCGCCCGGAAACGCCACCGACACCGCCAGCAGCAGAGCGATCATCAGCTCAGGTTCTGGAAGATGGCCGCGAGGAAGTCGTCGTACGTCTCGAACGCGGGGATGTCGGGGTTCGCCGCCTTGATCTCCGGCGTCGACCGGAAGAGGAAGCCGGCCTTCGACGCGCGGATCATCCCGAGGTCGTTGTAGCTGTCGCCGGCCGCGATCGTGTCGAAGCCGCAGCTCTGGAGCGCGCGCACCGTCGTCAGCTTCGACTGCGGGCAGCGCATCTTGTAGCCCGTCACGCGGCCGTTCTCGACCGTCAGCGAGTTGCAGAAGATCGCCGGCCAGTTCAGCTTCTGCATGAGCGGCTGGGAGAACTGGTCGAACGTGTCGGAGAGGATCAGCACCTGCGTGCGCTCGCGCAGCTGGTCGAGGAACTCCTGCGCGCCGATCAGCGGGCGCATCGAGCGGATGACGTCCTGAATCTGCTTCAGGTTGAAGCCGTGCCTGTCCAGGAGGTCGATGCGCTCGTGCATCAGCTTGTCGTAGTCGGGTTCGTCGCGCGTCGTGCGGCGGAATTCAGGGATGCCGGTCGCCTCCGCAAACGCAATCCAGATTTCCGGCACCAGGACGCCTTCCAGGTCGAGACAGACGATTTCCATGTTCGTTTTGATCCTTGTTCGTGTGTTTGTTCGTGTGTACTTTCTTAGTATATCATATTTCCCACAGCCGGCGGATGTGCGCGACGCCCTTCCTGAGCTGCGCCTCGCTCACGTGCGCGTGCGGCTCGAAGACGACGTGGCGCACCGCGTGCGCGAGCGTCTTGAGCGCGGCGAAATCGACCTTGCCGTCGCCGGGCGCGAGATGGTCGTCGGTGTAGGCGACGACGTCGTTGAGGTGCAGGCCCTGGATGTCGCCGTCACCAGGCGGCGGCGCGGCGAGCCAGCCGTGCATCTCGCGCACGCGGTGGTGGCCCGTGTCGAACCACGCCTTCACCGGCGCGCCCTTGAACGCATCGAGGAGCCGCGCCGTCTCCGCCTCGTCCGGGAAGCCTTCGAGATACGGCAGGTTTTCGAGCGCCAGCGTCACGCCGCATTTCTCGAGCTCGGGCACGAGCGCGGCGATTTCGCCGCGGAAGACGTCCAGGAGCTTCGCCGCGCGTGCGTCGCGCACCGCGCGGGCCTTCGCGAGCAGCTTGCGGTAGCGCGCGTCATCGCGGCTGCCCTTCGCCTTCTCCAGCGCGTCGCGGAGCGTCCCCGAATCAAAGCCGCGCCGGAAGAAGCGGCCGTCGAACGTCGCGCGTCCCGCGTGGAGGACGACCGTGTCCGCGCCCATCTCGGCGGCGAAGGCGATGTTCTTCTTCACGTGGAAGCGGGCGAGGCCGCGCGCGTCCTCGTCGAGGCTCGCGAGCGTGTAGAGCTCGGGGTAGCCCTGCGGCGCGGAGAGCGGCACGGGGCAGAACGCATGGACGGAGCCGACGGGGATGCGCGAAAGCATCTTCTTGAAGCCCGGCACCTGCACGAGCGTCGTGTGGAACCCGAGCTCGAGTTCCTCGAAGCCGAGTTCCAGCGCCTTCTCGGCGATCGCCTCGCCGGTCTCCAGCCGCCGGTTGCACCAGTTTGTCGATAACGAAAGTTTCATGATGTCGCGTGCGTAGTATATCATATTCTCCTCCGGGATTTGATATACTGTGCGCATGACAACGAAAGACATCGCCGCCGTCGACCGCGCGCTCAAGAAGGAATTCGCCGCGCACGCCGCGCCCATCATCGAACTCATCGAGGCGCAGACGCACGACCCCTTCTGCGTGCTCGTCGGGACCATCCTCTCCGCCCGCACGAAGGATGCGTGCACGACGGGCGCCGTCAAGCGCCTCTTCGCGACCGCGCGCGGGGCGGTGTTCGCGCCCGCCGATCTGGAGCGGCTGACGACCGAAGAGATTGAAAGGCTCATCTATCCCGTCGGCTTCTTCCGCGACAAGGCGCGTCACCTCAAGGCGCTGCCGCGCGTCCTGAAGGAGAAGTTCGGCGGCACGCTGCCGCACACGGTCGAGGAGCTGTGCGAGCTGCCGGGCGTCGGGCGCAAGACGGCCAACCTCACCGTCGCCGTCGGCTTCGATCTGCCGGCGATCTGCGTGGACGTCCACGTGCACCGCATCTGCAACTGGCTGGAGCTCGTGCACACGAAGAAGCCGGTCGAGACGGAGATGGAGCTGCGGCGCATCCTGCCCGTCAAGTACTGGAAGACGTGGAACAGCCATCTCGTCTCGTTCGGCCAGACGCGCTGCGATCCCGTGCGGCCCCGCTGCGACGGCTGCCCCATCGCCCGCTTCTGCCATTCGCCGAAGAAGCGCTGAACGACGGGCCGTCCCCGGGGGACAGACCGCGGAAACTGGGGAAAAGGCGATCTTGGGACCCAAACTTGTTGATCCTCTGCGCCTCTGCGCGAGACAATCATCCCTGCCCAACCGTCTGCCACGCAGACGAACGCCGCGCGGCATTTTTGCCGCGCTATTCTAGAAGTCTAGGATTCTAGGTTTCTAGAAGTCTAGATTAGCCCGCGTAAGCGGGCGGTCTAG
>DJXI01000045.1:5065-5293 GCA_002449695.1 Verrucomicrobia bacterium UBA7008
GCGTAAGCGGGCGGTCTAGCGTAGCGAGCAAAGCGAGCGGTCTAGCCCCTCTAGAAAAAAATTGCGGTGGGGCCCCGGCCAACATTGACATTTATCAACTCCGAGCGTTTGGGCTCCCGCGACCGCTCCGCCGCTTCGCGTTTTTCAACGGCTGTTCAGGTTGAGTCAACATCTTTAGAGGCTGCCTTCGGCAGGCAAGACGCCCCGCCTTCAGACACGAGGTGGTCG
>DJXI01000003.1:0-2058 GCA_002449695.1 Verrucomicrobia bacterium UBA7008
ATGGAGGTCGGCAAGAAGTATTTCGAGAAGCTCATCGACGAGATGAAGGCGAAGAAGGGCGTCAAGCTCGACGTGGAGCTCACCGCCGACGACCTCAAGACGCTCGCTGGCCAGTTCAAGGCCGAGTACAAGGCGAAGATCGGCAAGGACTTCCCGACGGACGCGAAGGAGCAGCTCTTCGAGGCGATCAAGGCCGTCTTCCGCAGCTGGGACAACCCGCGCGCGAACATCTACCGCCGCGACAACGACATCCCGTATTCGTGGGGCACGGCCGTGAACGTCCAGATGATGGCGTTCGGCAACCTGAACGACGAATCGGGCACGGGCGTCGCCTTCACGCGCGACCCGGCGACCGGCGAGAAGAAGCTGATGGGCGAGTTCCTCATGAACGCGCAGGGCGAGGACGTGGTCGCCGGCGTGCGCACCCCGATGCCGATCGCGAAGATGGCCGAGGTGATGCCAGACGTGTTCGCGCAGTTCCAGAAGATCTGCGCGACGCTCGAGGGCCACTACCGCGACATGCAGGACATGGAGTTCACGATTGAAAACAAGAAGCTCTTCATGCTCCAGACGCGCAACGGCAAGCGCACGGCGAAGGCCGCGCTGAAGATCGCGTGCGATCTCGTGGACGAGGGCATGCGCACCGAGGAGGAGGCCGTTCTCATGATCGACCCGCGCAACCTCGACACGCTCCTCCACCCGCAGTTCGACACGGTCGCGCTCAAGAAGGCCAAGGTCATGGGCCGCGGCCTCGCGGCCAGCCCGGGCGCGGCGTGCGGCCGCATCGTCTTCTGCGCCGAGGACGCGAAGGCGTGGAAGGCGCGCGGCGAGAAGGTCGTGCTCGTGCGCCTGGAGACGAGCCCCGAGGACATCGAGGGCATGAAGGCGGCCGAGGGCATCCTCACGGTCCGCGGCGGCATGACCTCCCACGCGGCGGTCGTCGCGCGCGGCATGGGCGAGTGCTGCGTCTCGGGCTGCCAGGAGATCGTCATGGACGAGGAGAACAAGACGTTCAACCTCGGCGGCAAGGTCTTCAAGGAGGGCGACTGGCTCTCCATCGACGGCGGCACGGGCAACATCTACGACGGCGTCGTGCCGACGGTCGACGCGACGATCGCGGGCGAGTTCGGCCGCATCATGATGTGGGCCGACAAGTTCCGCCGCCTGAAAGTGCGCACCAACGCCGACACGCCGCGTGACGCGAAGAAGGCGCGCGAGCTCGGCGCGGAGGGAATTGGCCTCTGCCGCACGGAGCACATGTTCTTCTCGCAGAGCCGCATCCTGCCGTTCCGCCAGATGATCTGCGCCGATACGGTCGAGGAGCGCGAGATCGCGCTCGCGAAGATCCTGCCGTACCAGCAGGACGACTTCGAGCAGCTCTTCGAGGCGCTCGACGGCCAGCCCGTCACGATCCGCTTCCTCGATCCGCCGTTGCACGAGTTCGTGCCGCACACCGAGGACGAGATCGCGCTTCTCGCGAAGGAGACACACAAGCCCATCAGCCGCATCAAGGAGATCATCGACTCGCTCCACGAGTTCAACCCGATGATGGGCCACCGCGGCTGCCGCCTGACGGTCACCTATCCGGAGATCGCGGTCATGCAGACGAAGGCGATCATCCGCGCGGCCATCAACATCCAGCGCAAGCACAAGGGCTGGACGGTGAAGCCGGAGATCATGATCCCGCTCACGGGCGACATGAAGGAGTTCAAGTTCGTCAAGGACATCGTCGTGCGCGTCGCGAACGAGGAGATTCAGGCCGCCGCGATCAAGCTCAACTACGAGGTCGGCACGATGATCGAGATTCCGCGCGCCGCGCTGACGGCGGGCGAGATCGCGGAGGAGGCGGAGTTCTTCTGCTTCGGCACGAACGACCTCACGCAGATGACGTTCGGCTTCTCGCGCGACGACGCGGGCAAGTTCCTCGGCGCCTACTACGACCACAAGATCTACGAGAACGATCCGTTCGCGAAGCTCGACCAGAAAGGCGTCGGCAAGCTCATGCAGATGGCGGTCGCGGACGGCAAGGCGACGCGCCCGAAGCTCCACTGCGGCATC
>DJXI01000003.1:2142-34565 GCA_002449695.1 Verrucomicrobia bacterium UBA7008
CTGCGGCGAGCACGGCGGCGATCCGTCGTCCGTCGAGTTCTGCCACAAGATCGGTCTCAACTACGTCAGCTGCTCGCCCTACCGCGTGCCGATCGCGCGTCTCGCGGCGGCCCAGGCGGCGCTGCGCAAGTAAAGCAAAAGGACAAAAGGAGGTTGGCATGATGATTGCGTTTGGAATGCCCGGACCCTGGGAGGTCGTTCTCATCGTCGTTCTCTTCGTGGTGCTCTTCGGCGCCAAGAAGATCCCCGACCTCGCCCGTTCGCTCGGCAAGGCGAAGGGCGAGTTCCAGAAGGGACTCAAGGAAGGCGCGCAGGACGATCCCGTCGCGACGGGCGGCACGCAGGCGTGACCGACCTGATTCGAGAGCGGCTCAAGACCGTTCCGAACCGCCCCGGCTGTTATCTCATGCGAGATCGCCGGGGCGTCATCATCTACGTCGGCAAGGCGAAGAACCTGCGTCGGCGCGTGTCGAGCTACTTCCGCGCGGGCGCGAAGCACGCGCCGAAGGTGCGCTCGATGGTCGAGACGGTCTACGACTTCGAGTTCATGACCGTGCGCAACGAGGCGGAGTCGCTTCTGACGGAAGCGTCGCTCATCAAGAAGTACAAGCCGCACTTCAACATCCTCATGCGCGACGACAAGCGCTACCTCGCGCTCCGGGCCGATCCCGAGGCCGACTGGCCGCGCTTCACCTGCGTGCGCATCGTGCGCGGCGACGGCGCGCGCTACTTCGGACCGTTCCCGTCCGCGCCCGTCGTGCGCGCGGCGAAGGATTTCGTCGAGAAGCGCTACGGCATCCGCGAGTGCGACGCGCTCGCGCCCGACGCGGAGACGCACCGCCACTGCCTGGCCGACGTGATCCGCACGTGCGCCGCGCCGTGCCTCGGCAAGGTGACGCGCGACGCGTACCGCGCGCGGTTCGAGGAGGCGTGCGCGTTCCTGGAAGGGCGGCGGCCGGAGGTGTTCGGCGAGGTCGAGGAGAAGATGCGCGCGGCGGCGGCGAAGGGCGACTTCGAGTCGGCGGCGCGGCTCCGGGACACGCTCTTCGCGCTCAGGGAGATGACGAAGGCGCATTTCGTGCGCCGCTCGCCGGAGCTCGCGAAGGAGAACGCGCTGAAGGGCATACAGGAGCTTGCGGACGCGATCGGCCTCGCCGCGCCGCCGCACATCATCGAGTGCGTGGACATCTCGAACCTCTTCGGCACGCACAACGTCGCCTCGCTCGTCGTCGCGCGCGACGGGCTTCCCGACGGGCGCTGGTACCGCCACTTCAAGATCAAGTCGTTCGTCGGCGCGGACGATCCGCGCGCCATGGCCGAGGTCGTGCGGCGGCGCTACGGGCCCGAATCGACGCTCCTGAAGACGTCGCCGCGCGCCGACCTCTACATCTGCGACGGCGGCATCACGCAGCTGCGGGCCGCGCGCGCGCTGTTCGCGGAGCTGGGCGTCGGCGACATCCCGACCGTCGGCCTTGCCAAGCAGCAGGAGCTGATCGTGCTCGACGACGGCCGGCCCGACGTGTGGCTACCGCGCGACTCGCAGGCGCTGATGGTCATCACGCGGCTCCGGGACGAGGCGCACCGCTTCGCGATCACGTACCACCGCAAGCTGCGCGAGCGGACGATCCGCGAATCGGCGCTCGACGCGGTGCCGGGGATCGGCGAGGCGAAGAAGGTGAAGCTGCTGAAGACGTTCCGCTCCATCTACGGCATCGCGCGCGCGGAGGTCGCAGCCATCGCGGCGGCGGCGGGCGTGAACGCGGCGCTGGCGGCCGAGGTCAAGAAGGCGGCCGCGCGCGCCGCCGGCGAAAAGCGCTAACGCACCGGGGGGCCTTGCATTCGCGTGGCGGATATGATATACTACATTCAATTTTGAGATCGGGGTCAAAGTCGGTCTCGCGGCGCGGGCAAGGGTGTCCGGGCCGAAGTTGCGGACAAAACCTGAAAAACGGCACAAATCCGCGAGATAGAAAGAAGAACAGAAAGATGCAGAAGAGCTACCGTGCTCCGAACCCCGGCGACAATCGCGCGTGGTTCCTCATCGACGCGAAGGATCAGCCGCTCGGCCGCCTCGCCGTCACCGTCGCCAACAAACTCCGTGCGAAGGATCTCCCGACCTTCGATCCGTCCGTCGACGCGGGCGCGTTCGTGATCGTCACGAACGCCGCGCTCGTCAAGCTCACGGGCAAGAAGGAAGAGCAGAAGGAATACCAGCGCTACTCCGGCTACCGGAACGGCCTGAAGCGGTTCAGCGCCGCGACGATGCGCGCGCAGCATCCCGACCGCATGATCAAGGAAGCCGTCTGGGGCATGCTCCCGAAGAACAACATCGCGCGCAAGATGATGACGCGCCTGAAAGTCTTCGCGGGCGCCGAACACACCCACGCCGCGCAGAAGCCGGTCGAAATCAAGCTCTAAGGAAAAGGAGATTCAGGACAATGGCTACGAACAAGGCAATTTCCGCCGGCACCGGCCGTCGCAAAACCGCGACCGCGCGCGTCAATCTCGTTCCCGGCACCGGCAAGTGGCTGGTCAACAAGGTGACGCTCGAAGAGTACCTCCCGAGCGAGGCGCTCCGCGACTACCTCAAGCAGCCCGTCGCGATCTCGGGCTATGACCTCAGCAAGGTCGACGTCGTCGTGTACGCGAAGGGCGGCGGCATCTCCGGCCAGGCGGGCGCGATCCGCCACGGCCTCGCCCGCGCGATCGTCGCGGCGGACGAGACGACCCGTGCGGCGCTCAAGAAGGCCGGCTGCATGACACGCGACAGCCGCATGAAGGAGCGCAAGAAACCCGGTCAGCCCGGCGCGCGCAAGCGCTTCCAGTTCTCGAAGCGTTAATCGCCCGAGACTCCCGAAAGTGCCTTGTGTCCGTCGATTGCGGGCGCAAGGCACTTTGGCATTGGAACAAGGATACAGATCAACATGGCATTTGGATTTCTCAAGAAGATGGTGGCCGCACTCTCCGGCAAGAAGGCGCCGGAGCAGCCGCGGCAGGGAAACGAAGGCGGCAGGCGCCGGCGCGGGAAGCGCGGCGGAAAGGGCCGCAACGGCGGTTCGAACGGCGGCCAGCAGCCGAACGGTCAGCCGAAGGACGGGCAGCAGCCGAACCAGCAGAAGAAGCAGAAGAACGGCGGACAGCAGCAGCCGAAGGGCGGCGGCAACGGTCAGTCGCCGAAGGGCAGCGGCCAGCCGCAGCAGCCGAAAGGCGGCAACGGTCAGCAGAAGCCGCGCGGCGAGCGCGGTGACGGCGGGCGCAAGAACGGCCGTCGCGGCGGCGGGCGCAAGGGCCGCGTCCCCGGCTCCAACACGGCGGCGGACCAGATGCGTCCGGGCGGCGAGATTTCGCACGCGGAGCTTTCGCGCCGGCGCTGGCTGCATTCGCAGTGGGATCCCGCCTCGTTCACGGTCGAGCCCATGGAAGGCAAGAAGCGGTTTCACGATTTCGATCTCCCGAGCGAGGTGATGCACGGCATCGCCGACCTGGGCTTCAAGTACTGCACCGAGATCCAGGCGCTGTCGCTCGAACAGGCGCTGGCGGGCAAGAACATCGCGGGCAAGGCCCAGACGGGCAGCGGCAAGACGGCCGCGTTCCTCGTGGCGATCCTGACGCGCTACCTGCGTACGCCCGAGAACCGCGCCAAGGTCGGCGGCGCGCCGCGTGCGCTCGTCATCGCGCCGACGCGCGAACTCGTCATCCAGATCTGCAAGGACGCCGACGCGATCGGCCGCTACACGGGGCTCCGGTCGCTCGCCATCTACGGCGGCATGGACTACGACCGTCAGCGCGAGGAAGTGCTGCGCGAGCCGGTGGACCTGATGGTCGCGACGCCGGGCCGCCTCCTGGACTTCACGAAGGGCCGCGTCGTGGACCTGAGCCACGTCGATACGCTCGTCATCGACGAGGCGGACCGGATGCTCGACATGGGCTTCATCCCCGACGTCAGCCGCATCATGCAGCGCCTGCCGCCGAAGGACAAGCGCACGACGATGCTCTATTCGGCGACGCTGAACGATTCGGTGATGAAGCTCGCGCTCAACTGGATGGAGGAGCCGTACAAGGCGGAGGTCGAGAGCGAGACGAACGCGACCGACACCGTCCGCCAGGTCGTCTACGTCATCCGCAGCGAGGACAAGTTCAAGGTGCTCTTCAACCACATCGCGCTCCACCCGGAGGCGCGCGCCATCGTCTTCTGCAACCGCAAGAACACGACGAGCGACGTCTACGAGTCGCTGAAGGTGCGCGGCGTCTCGGTGGAGATGCTCTCGGGCGACATCGCGCAGTCGAAGCGCCTCCAGGTGCTCGATTCGCTGCGCGACGGCGAGGTGAAGATCGTGGTCGCGACCGACGTCGCGGGCCGCGGCATCGACATCAAGGGCCTTGAGTACGTCATCAACTTCGACTTCCCCTACGAGGCCGAGGATTACGTCCATCGCATCGGCCGCACGGGCCGCGCGGGCTCGACGGGCATCGCGATCAGCTTCGCCGACCAGGACGAATCGTTCGCGATTCCTGAGATCGAAGAGTACATCAAGGAGCCCTTGAAGTGCACGGTGATCGGCGACGACGATCCGCTCCTGAAGCCCATCCCGCCGCGCCACACGAAGCTCGGCGAGGTCGACGCGGACGCAAAGGCGGCGGTCGACGCGCGCGAGGCGGTGACCGAGGAGGAGATTTCGGCGGCCGCGGCGATGACCGGCGGCACGGGCCTCGCGAACGCCAATGCGGCGGACGCGAAGGGCAAGGCGGCGGTCATCCGCGAGGATGCGCCCGTCCGGGAGCTTCCGAAGTTCGAGCATGCGCTCGAGCCGAAGAAGGAAGAGCCGGACGAAACGAACGTCTACGCCCAGCCGGTCGAGCAGAAGACCCGCCTGGAAGAGTGGAAGATGTAAGCCTTATTGGCCGGTCCGGCGCTGCCGCATGAAAAACTGCTGGACCGGCACGAGCACCGACGGAATGAATCCGCGGTGCTCGGGGCCCTGCGGCATGGCCTTGGTGAGCCACCGCAGCACGGGTTCACGCGCACTTTCGCGTTCGTAGCTGTACAGGTGGCCGTTGTGCGCGACCGAGATCGTGCCGCGCTCCTCCGAGACGACGACCACGAGCGCATCCGTTTCCTCCGACAGTCCCACCGCCGCGCGATGGCGCATGCCGCTCGCGATCAGTTCCGGGTTGTTCGAGACGGGGAAGATGCAGTGCGCCGAGGAGAGGAATCCGTCGCGCAGGACCACGCCGCCGTCGTGGAGCGGCAGCGGCGGCGTGAAGATCGACCGCACGAGCTCGCGCGTGAAGAGTGCATCCGTCGCCACGCCCGTATCCTCGTAGCTTCTGAGCGAAATGCCGCGCTCGAGCGCGATAAGCGCGCCCATCCGGTCCTTGGCGAGGTCGAGGAGCGTATCGATGACGATCTCCGGCGTCGCCGCGCCGTCGGCATGGCGGTTCGTCTTCGGCACGAAGCCGAAGGCGCCGAACGCCATCAGCGCGCGGCGGATTTCCGGCTGGAAGATGACGACCGTCGAGACGGCGAGGTAAAGGAGCAGGAACTGGACGATCCGCGTGAGGACGTCGAAGTGGAAAAGATAGGCGAAAGCGAACATCGCCGCCGCGAGCATCCCGACGCCCGCGAGCGCCTGGCCGAAACGCGAGCCGCGCGCCCGCTTCAGGATCGCGTAGATGGTCAGGTAGAGAATCGCGATCTGGACGATGGCCGAGGCCGATGTCATTCAGCCGCCTCCGTTTCCTGCGGGGTGGAGTCGTCTTCCTTCAAGAGGTCTTCGACATCCTTGCCGTCCATCGTCTCCTTCTCAAGGAGCGCATGGGCCAGTTTGGACAGCTTGTCCTTGTTGTCGTTCAGGAGCTTTTCCGCCTCGGCGTAGGCGCGGGCGATCAGCTGCGAGACTTCCGCGTCGATGGCGCGCGACGTCTCTTCGCTGAACGCGGGCGGCAGTTCCGCCGCGGAAAACGAATTGGGCTCGCGGAACGCCTGGAAGCCGAACGTCTCGCTCATGCCGTAGGTGCAGACCATCTGGCGCGCGATCTCCGTCGCCTGGCGGATGTCCTGCGCCGCGCCGGTCGACAGCTCCCCCGTGAACATCTTCTCGGCGATCCGTCCGCCGCAGAGGATGACGAGCTCCGAGAGAAAATACGACTGCGTGTGGTTGAGGACGTCGTGCTCCGGCAGCGCCATCGTCGCGCCGAGCGCGCGGCCGCGCGGGATGATCGTCACCTTGTGGAGCGGATCGGCGTTCTTGACGAGCAGCTGCAGGAGCGCGTGGCCCGACTCGTGCCAGGCCGTGATCTCGCGGTCGCGGCGGGAGTAGCCGGCCGATTTGCGCTCGCGGCCCCAGAGCACCTTGTCGCGCGCCTCCTCGAGCGTCGCCATGTCGACGCCGTCGAGCTTCTTGCGCGTCGCGAGGAGCGCCGCCTCGTTGAGCAGGTTCGCGAGATCCGCGCCCGAGAAGCCCGGCGTGCCGCGCGCGACGCGCGAAAGGTCGGCATCCGGCGCAAACTTGATCCGCTTGCCGTGCAGGTTGAGGATCTCGGTGCGGCCCTTGAGCGTCGGCAGCTCCACGTTCACCTGGCGGTCGAAGCGGCCGGGCCGCAGGAGCGCCGAATCGAGCGTGTCGGGCCGGTTCGTCGCCGCGATGACGATCACGCCTTCGTTCGGCTCGAAGCCGTCCATCTCCACGAGCATCGTGTTGAGCGTCTGCTCGTAGGCGTGGCTGCCGCCGAGCGCGCCCGCGCCCGTGCGCTTCTGGCCGATGGAGTCGATCTCGTCGATGAAGACGATGCACGGCGCGCGCTTCTTCGCCTCGGCGAACATGTCGCGCATGCGGCTCGCGCCCACGCCGACGAACATCTCCTCGAAGTCGCTGCCGGAGATCGCGAAGAAGGGGACCTGCGCCTCGCCCGCGATGGCCTTGGCGAGCAGCGTCTTGCCCGTGCCGGGCGGCCCGACGAGGAGCACGCCCTTGGGGATGCGGCCGCCGAGCTTGCGGAAGTCGTCGGGCTTCTTCAGGAACTCGACGATCTCCTGCACCTCCTCGCGCGCCTCGTCGATGCCCGCGACGTCCGCGAAGGTGACCTTCTTCTTGTCCTCCTTGCCGTTCAGGACCTTGGCGCGCGACTTGCCGAAGCCGAAGGGGCCGCCGTCGCCGCCCATCCGGCGCGCGAAGAGCCAGTAGAACGCGCCGATCATCAGGAGGAAGAAAAGAAGCTGCACCATGAAGGGCGAGAGCGCCGCGCGCTTCTCGACGACCTTCACGGGGATGCCGCGCGTATGCAGCGTCGCCATCAGCTCCTCGTTCTCGCCGGGGACGAGCGGCACGATGAACTCGGTCGTCGCCTCCTTGCCGTCCGCCGTCTTCTCGCCGGTCGTCAGCTCGCCGACGAGCCGCGTCGAGCCTTCCTCGCGGTCGATGACGCGCAGGACCGGCTGCACGACGCGCCCCTCGGCGAGCGCGGCGTCGAACTCCAGGCGCGTCAGCTCCCTGACGCGCGACGGCAGGGGCGCGGCGCGGTTCAACGCAACGAACGCGCACGCCACCAGCGCGATGACGAGCCACGATCTCAGGTTGGGTCTGGTACGTTTCTTTGCCACTTAGTTCTTCGGCCAGAATTCGTCTGTCATCTTCGACGGGATGCCGACTTCGCCGCGGTCGAAGCATTCCGCGAGAATCTTCCAGCCGAGGTCGAGCGCATCGATGAGGTCGATGTTGACCGACAGGTCCATCATCTCCTTCTCGAAGAGCGCGCCGTACTTCAGCAGCTTCTGATCCCAGTCGCTCATCCGGAAGCCCATCGACTGCTTCTCGATCGTCTCCTTGTACTGCGCGTAGAGCTTGATCATCGCGTCCATGATGGTGCGGTGGTCCTTGCGCGTCTTGTTGTCGGGATCGTTCGGGTTGCCCTTGTTGACCTGCTGCTTGAGGCGCGAGAGCGAGCCGAACGGCTCGATGCGCCCGTTGCGCAGGTAGAACTGGCCCTCGGTGATGTAGCCGGTGTTGTCGGGGACGGGGTGCGTGACGTCGTCGCCCGGCATCGTCGTCACCGCCAGGATCGTGATCGAGCCCGCGCCGTCGAAGTCGACCGCCTTTTCATAGCGCGAGGCGAGCTGCGAGTAGAGGTCGCCGGGATAGCCGCGGTTCGACGGAATCTGCTCCATCGTGATGGCGATCTCCTTCATCGCGTCGGCGAAGCTCGTCATGTCCGTCAGCAGCACGAGCACGTCCTTGCCCTCCAGCGCGAACTTCTCCGCGACCGCGAGCGAGACGTCCGGCACGAGCATGCACTCCACCGTCGGGTCCGCCGCCGTGTGGACGAACATGACCGTCTTGGCGAGCGCGCCCGACTTGTCGAGCGTCGAGCGGAACTTCAGGTATTCGTCGTACTTGAGGCCCATGCCGCCGATGATGATCACGTCCGAGTCAGCCTGGAGCGCGATGCGCGCGAGGAGCTCGTTGTACGGCTCGCCCGCCCGCGCGAAGATCGGCAGCTTCTGACTGACGACGAGCGAGTTGAAGAGGTCGATCATCGGAATGTTCGTCTTCACCATCCGGTGCGGCATGATGCGCCGGGCCGGGTTCACCGACGGCTGGCCGATCGGCGAGGGATTCTCGGTGATGGCCGGGCCGCCGTCGCGCGGCACGCCCGCGCCCGTGAACGCGCGCCCGAGCAGATCCTGCGAGAAGGGGATCTTCATCGTCTCGCCGAGGAAGCGGACCTTCGCCGCCGTGTC
The DNA here is from genome assembly GCA_002449695.1 of Verrucomicrobia bacterium UBA7008. Classification (GTDB taxonomy): domain Bacteria; phylum Verrucomicrobiota; class Kiritimatiellia; order RFP12; family UBA1067; genus UBA1067. Next base: position 10,880 of record DJXI01000003.1, read on the forward strand.
GACGCCGCGCGCGCCCGCGAAGATCTGGAGCGTCACGTTCGGGCCGTCGAGCTTGATGACCTGCGCGAGCGACGTGCCGGCGCGGCTTTCGACTTCCGCGACCTCGCCATACTTGACGCCTTCGGCGCGCAGGGTGGCGATCGAACCCGACAGGGCGTCGATCTTGTGGTAGACTTTATTGTTAAACATGGGCGGCCTCCTCGATCTTCTTCACGAGCGTTGTCTGGATGGCGTTGAACTCGTCGGACCGGAACTTCTTGTCGTTCCAGTCGATGAACGTCTGCTGCAGATCCATGAAGAACTTGCGCATCGCGGGCTTTTCCGAAATCGCGTACTCGGTCAGCAGCGCCTTCTCCACGACGTCGAACATCACCTTCTGGCGCTCGACGGGCGTCGTCGCGTCCGATTCCGAGAACGCGTTCTGCTGGAGGTAGACGGCGTCGAGGAACTCGGCCTTGAGGTAGGTCGTGAAGTCAGCCAGGCTCGTGCCTTCCTCGCCGACGACCTTCATCATCTGGCCGACCTCGTTGCCCTTGCGCAGGATCGCGCGCGCCTTTTCGACCTTCGCCTGCTCGATGACGCTGTTGTAGTGGCTCCAGGAGTCGAGCGGGTCGATCGCCGGATAGCGGCGCGCATCCGAACGCGCGCGGCTGAGGCCGTGGAAGCCGCCGACGACCTTCAGTGTCGCCTGCGTCACGGGCTCGTCGAAGTTGCCGCCCGCCGGGCTGACCGTGCCGCCGATCGTCACCGAGCCCGTCGAGCCGTCTTTCAGGCGCACGCGGCCCGCGCGCTCGTAGAACGCCGCGATGCGGCTTTCGAGATACGCCGGGAACGCCTCCTCGCCGGGGATCTCCTCCAGGCGGCCCGAAAGCTCGCGCATCGCCTGCGCCCAGCGCGAGGTCGAGTCCGCGAGGACGAGCACGTTGAGGCCCTGCTGGCGGAAGTATTCGGCGAGCGTCACCGCCGTGTACACCGACGCCTCGCGGCTCGCGACCGGCATCGACGACGTGTTGCAGATGATGATCGTACGCTTCATGAGCGACTGGCCCGTCTTCGGATCGGTGATCTCGGGGAACTCCTTCAGCGTCTCCACGACCTCGCCCGCGCGCTCGCCGCACGCGGCGGAGATGACGATGTCCACCTTCGAGTAGCGCGCCGTCGTCTGCGAGAGCACCGTCTTGCCCGCGCCGAAGGGGCCGGGGATGCAGTAGGTGCCGCCCACCGCCACGGGGAAGAAGGTGTCGATCGTGCGGACGGTCGTCTCGAGCGTCTCCGTCGGCTCCAGGCGCTCCGTGAAGCACTTGATCGGCACCTTGACCGGCCAGCGCTGCATCATCTGCATCTTGACGTCGTTTCCGTTCGCGTCCGTCAGCGTCGCGATGTCCTCCGTCACGGTGTAGTCGCCCGCCGGCGCGAGCGACTTGATCGTGTAGACGCCCTTGAGCGCGAAGGGAACCATGATCTTGTGGCCCGGCATCGTCTTGTTGTCGAAGATGCCTTCCGACACCCAGCCGACCGCCTCGCCCGCGCTGACGCGCTCGCCCACCTTCGCCGTCGGGTGGAAGTCCCACTTCCGGTCGCGCGGGAGGCCCGGCAGGTACATGCCGCGCTGGAGGAAGTAGCCCGCGTCCTTCGAGATCTTCGCCGCTTCCTTTGCGAGCTCGGCAAGCGGGTTCTGGAGGCCGTCGTAGACCTGCGCCAGCATGCCGGGCCCCAGTTCCGCCGCGAGCAGCTCGCCCGTGAACTCCACCGTGTCGTCCACCATCAGGTCGGTGGTGGCCTCGAACACCTGCATGTCGCAGCGGCGGCCGCGCACGCGCACGATCTCCGCCATCAGCCGCTTGCCTCCGAGCACGGCGTAGCCGACCTCGTTCTGGGCGACCGCCCCGTCAAAGGCGACGGTGATCATGTTGCCGTTCACCGTCACAATCTTTCCCGTTGTCGTCATATCTTCGTCTCCGCTGTCAGTCTGTCGAAAGCGGCGTTGCCGGCTTCCGCTGAAATTTTCGTTCGCTTCAAGGCGATCTTGAGGCGCACCGCGTACGTCGCAAGCGCGCCGGCGCCCAGCGGGCTTTCGGGCGGCGTCAGTTCGCCGGCCGCATCCCACCAGACCTTGTCGAGAAGGGCGTCGCGCCGGGCCACGTCCTTTTCCTGGAACGCCGCGAGGACGCGGTTCTTCCAGTAGACGCTGCAGCCGTCCGCCGCGCGCTTCCATTTCGCGCCGCCGCGCGCCTCGGCCACCGCGTTCCTGAGCTGCGTCTCCAGATCCTGCCAGCGCGCACGGAGGATCCCGTCGGCGGCGGTGCCGGCCAGCGCGTCGAACGCGTCCTGCGTCAGGGGCGCGGGCTGGTCGAACGCGAGGGCCGGCAGGCTGGAAACGATGTAATCGGTCGTCATCGCGTCGGGCTTTACTTGACGAGCTTCGCGAGGTCGGGACGGAGACGCCGGGCGAGCTCCGCCGCGATGACGTCGCCCGTGAAGGCGTGTTCGACGCGGCCGCCGTCGAGCTTGACGGAGAATCCCGTGCCGAGCGCTTCGTCGAGCGTCACCTGGACGGTGCCGCGCGCGGCGAGCTGCGCCTTGAGCGCGGCCACGAGCCGGTCGCTCGCAAGGCTCACCTCCGCTTCGCCCGCGACGGCCTTGACGGCGTCGGCGACGAGCGCGGAAACGGTCTTTTCGTCCGCGAGCGCCTTGTCGACATCCTGGGCGAGAACGCGCTCCAGAAGGCGCGTGACGGCGCCCTGGACCTCGAGCACGGTGTCGCGCGCGGCCTGCTGGACCGTCTGGGCGGCCCGCGCGGCGTAGTCGGCGGCGGCCGTCTCGGCCTCGGCCTTCGCCTTCGCGGCGGCCGCGTTCGCGTCCTTGACGATCGCGGCGGCCTGGGCCTTGGCGTCGGCAATGATCCTGGCGGCTTCGGACTGCGCCTTTTCGACGCCCTCGCGGTTGATTTTCTCGAGCAGGCTCTGTAGATTTTCTGACATAGAATTCTTCTCCAAGTGTTAAGCGCAAGTATATCCTTTTATCCCCCCAAAGTCAATGGCAAATGTTGGCGTGCCGGGGCGTGCCGGCGCGGTTGACAAGGCGCGCCGAGATATGGTATCATTCGTCGCAGGAACATAGGGATTTCACGATGCGTCAGACGGAAAAAAAGACTCGCAACGGCGACTGCACGGTTCTGGTCTGTTCGTGCGACAGGTACGCGGACCTGCTGCCGCCGTTCGCCGCGCTGTGGCGGAAGTTCTGGCCGGACTGTCCCTTCGAGGTCGTGCTGGTCACCGAAACCGCGCCGGACGATCCGCTCTGCTTCGATCGCGTCTTGACCAATCCCGTGGGCGAGACCTGGTGCCGGATGCTGGTCGCGGCGCTGCGGCAGGTCGAAACGCCGTACGTGATGCTGCTGATGGACGATTATTTCCTGACGCAGACGGTCGAGACGGCGCGGATCGCCCGGCGGCTGGACGACCTGAAGCGCCTGGGCGGCGGCAATTTGCGGCTCATTCCCAATCCGCCGGTCGGGCGGGCGCGCGCCGTGCGGCTGGAAGGGGAGGACAACCTGTTCCGGTACCGGCCGCAGACGGCCTACTGCGTCGCGACGCAGGCGGGGTTCTGGCGGCGCGATTATCTGTGCCGCCTGGCGGAACGGCAGCGGTCGGCGTGGGAGTTCGAGCGCTGCGGCTCGTTCGATCCGCTGACGGCGGAGCGGCCCATTCTGGTGACGGGCGCGAAGGAGTTTCCGTTCGTGGACGCGGTGCACAAGGGCTACTGGGAAACGTTCGGGCTCGCGGCCTGCCGTGCGGCGGGGATCGACACGCGGGGCTTCACGCGCACGCGGCCGCCGCTGAAGGTGCGGCTGGTCGAGGGGGTGAAGGCGATTGTTTTCGCGCTCGTGCCGATGACGCTCCTCGTCCGGTTCCAGAACCGCTTCGCGCTCGGCGCCACATCGACCCCGGCGGCGGGAGGCAAATGAGGGCGCTGTTTGATCTCATTGCCAAGGTGCGCATCTGGGGTGTGCCCGGCATCTTGTCGTTCGTCCGGCGAACGATCAAAGAGCGCATCGACCGGCGCATCCTGCGCAGGTTGCATCTGGCCAGCCGTGTCGCGCGTCCGCTGCGCGGCATCACGGTCGTCGGCACTCTTACGGAACGTTCAGGGCTCAGCAAGACACTGCGGGATTTTGTCTGGAGCCTGAAGGAGTCCGGTATCCCCGTTCAGACGTATGACACGACAGGAACTCCGCAGATACCGGCTGCCGATCGCGACGGGCTCGTCACGCCGTCCAGCGAGTTTGACCTCCATCGCTACACGCATATCGTTCTGATGTACCGTTCGCCTCTGACGAAAGAGATGACAGCTGGCCATGCGGTGGGTCGCATCGCTTTTCACGACAGTGCGCACGGCATTCACAGGACGATGCCATTTCTGCGAGATTCGGGAGATGACATCATCGCCATGAGCGATTTCAACGCTGCGTATTTCGTCACGGCGTTCTCCGATCAGCGCGTCTGGAAAATCACCTATCCGTTCAGGTTCAGGCTGGGGACTGCCACGCCACGGGAAGAGCTTCGCCGAAAATACGGCATGGGGCCGGACGATTTTGTCGTATTTTTCAATTTCGACTTTGGCTCCTACTATCGCAAAAACATTCCGGCCGCCTTGACGGCTTTTGCACGGGCCTTCAAAGGTGAGGCTGCCGCGAAACTCCTCTTCAAGACCAAAGCCGCCAGGGCGAACAAGAGACAAGTGGCGGAAATGACGGCCAAAGTCCGGGAACTGGGCATCGGCAGCCAGTTCATCCATATTCCCGATTACCTTCCGCGAGCCGATCTGGATGGCCTGACGGGCGCGAGCGACGTGTATCTTTCGCTCCACAAGTCCGAGGGCTTTGGCCTGGGTATGGCGGAGGCGATGAGCCAGGGCAAACCGGTTGTGGCCACGAACTGGAGCGCCAATACCGAATTCTGCCACGCAGACACCGCATGGTGCATCCCGTTCACGCTGGTACCGATCTTGCCGCATGAGTACCCGCCGGCAATGAAAGAGTGGGCTGAGGCCGATGTCGAAGCGGCGGCAAAGGCTTTGCGGGAGATTCGTGCCAATCCGGCAGCCGCTGCGCTGCGCGCCGCGCGCGGAGCCGCATTCATGAAAGAACACTTTTCGATTGCGAATTTCAAGAAGAGCGTCGATGCGTTTCTTGACGGCAAGGGAGGCGGCTCGTGAAACGGCAGATCAACCGCTACCGCCGTTTCACGGGCTGGGATTACGCGAAAGGAGCATCGCTCTTCATCACGATCGCGACGGCGCCGCGGCGGCCGCTGTTCGGCACAATCACGGGCGGCCGGATGGTGCGCTCGCCGCTGGGTGAGAAGGTCGCCGAGGCGCTTGAGGCGCTGCCGCGGCTCAATCCGGGGCTTCGGCTCTTCGGCCGGGTCGTCATGCCTGATCACGTGCACTTCAACTGCGCGCTCGCGCCGGGGCTCGACGCGCCGCTCAAGGTGCTGGGCGGTGCGATCAGGCGGTTTAAGAACTATACAACCAAGTTAGCCAAACATAGTTTGGAATTGGCCGAACGCAGTTCGGAGTTGGCCGAACACAGTTCGGCCATCAAATCTGGGGCAACCGAGCCTGCTGTCCAAAATAGATTTGATGGCCAAACTGCGTTTGGCCAATCCACCACCCTCTGGCAGCAGGGCTACCACGACTATCTGCTCCTCTCCCGCGCGATGATCGATGCGACGGAGCGCTACATCGCCTACAACCCGCTGAAGTGGGAGCTGATGTACGGCGCGGGCGGCGCGCTGCGGGTTGTGGAGCCGCTTTCTTCGCCGCGCCTCGACCTCGGCGACTACTGGAAGGGCGCGGGCAATCTGGCGCTTCTTGACGGCTCTTTGCCGATGGTTTCACTTCGCGTTTCGCGCGAGGTCGCGGCGCCCGAGGCGATCACCCGCGTCGTCGCGCGCATGGAGAGCGCGGTGGAGAAGGGGTATGTGATCATCAGCGGCTTTATCTCGAAGGGCGAGCAGGCGGTGCGCGATCGGCTCGTCGCGCGAAAAGACGCGAAGTTCATCCGCCTCCTGCCCTCGTGCATACCGAACCGCCGCTTCAGGCCGGAGAGCGTCTACCTTGCGCCGTTCGCCGAAGACCGCTATCTTGAGATCGCGCGCGGCAACGATGAAACCGAATTCGGCCGCCGCGCCTGCCTCGACCTCAATGACGAGATCATCAAGATCGCGACGGCCGGCGAAGGACTGGCACTCTACTGGAAGGCGGAAGGGCCGCAGGTTCTGGCGAGAAATGACGCCCGAGATATGCCGGCCGTTCCGCCAAGGTGTGATGACCGCCCTAGATTTGATGGCCGAACTGTGTTCGGACAACGACCTGATGAAAGAGGGTGGTCATGAAGTCGGAATTTTCACAATCAGCTGTTACCGTTTTGGCCTACCACTTCTGGAAGCCAAACGGATATGAAGAGGCGTTTGCCAAAGTCGAACACGCCTTTAAGGAAACCTGGCGACACTGCGGGCGCCTCAAGACAGTGCTGGTCGTCAACGAAACGGCGCCTTGCGTGGAACGATTTTCCGCGGAGAACGACAATGTCGAGGTCCAGATCGAACCGTCGCTGATTCCGGGAAAGATATTCACGATGAGCGCCGACATGAACAGTCGACTTTACACGCGGTTCACTACGCCGTATGTTCTCATCATCCAGGGCGACGGCTACCCGCTGCGCCCGGGACTTGAGGAGTTTATCGGGAAGTACGATTTCATCGGCGCGCCGTATGTCCGTATTTCATGGTGGCGCAACTTGATTTGTCACATCTTGGGTTATTGGATGTCAAATGGCGGTTTTTCGCTCCGTTCCAGACGGATTTGCGAAGCGGCGGCAGACTTCTGGCCGACGTATTCCAAGTTTCATCCGTCGGATATGACGGTGGAAGACCTGTATTACACGAAGACTCTGCCGTTGCGGCATCCGGATTATCGTTTCAAATACAAGATTGCGCCGAACACTGTGGCCATTCGCTTCTCCTACGATGCGCTGGTTCAGCAGCCGGTCAAGGAGCTTCCGTTCGGTTTCCATCGTGCGATGACAGTTGAAGCCCTCGAGAGAAAGGGGTCAGATGAAATATCAGATAGCGATCGCGCATAGGGTCTGTCCGGTATTGGCCAAAACGGCGTCGCATTACACCGACAAGTTTGAGATGGTGAAGGCGACGACGGCGTCTTTGGCCCGTGCGTTGACTGGGTTGCGCGTAAAACTCGTGGTGATACTTGATGGGTGCCCACCGGAATACGCGCGCCTTTTCGACGATGTTTTTGCGCACATCGAGGGCGTGGACTATTCGAGGGAGAATACTCCTGCAATAGGGAATCACGCCACATATGGCAGACAGTTGGAGATACTTGCAGATTGCGCGGCCGAGGCAGAGAATCTTTACTTTTCGGAAGATGACTATCTCTACGAATCGTCTGCTTTCGCTGCGATGATGCGCTTCCTTGGGCGGCCAGGAGTCGATTTTGTGACGCCGCTCGATCATCCAGATGCTTATCTCGAAGACAGGGAGCGTGTCCTTGCCAGCGTGGTGCGTGTATCCGAAGATCGCCATTGGCGCGAGGTCGCTTCGACATGCTGCACGTTCATGCTGACGTCGTCGACTTTCATGACAGCGAGGAAATCTCTTTCATATTATGCAAATGGCGGTTCCGACTATATGATGGGGGAGCTTCTTACCAAGAAAGATGTCTTTTCTTTGCACGCAGTCTTCGGTGGTGCGATCAAGTATGTGTTTGCCCGTGAACATAATTGGATGAACCTTATTCCGGCCCTTGCCTGGTTGAAGCTTGGACCGCGTTTGATATTTGCCCCGCGGTTCAGGCTTTGGTCGCCGATGCCGACTTTGGCCGTGCATCTCTGCAAACCGTCCCTGCCGCCGTCATTTGAGAAGATTGTTGGCAGGGATGACGCGGCCGCCGCAATTACAAGGAATCGGCAGGAGCACGGCCTGATGGCAAAACGAGCGGAAGGAGATTTCTGAGTATATGAATCTGTTTCCGACTATTCTGTCCCGCTGGGTGCCGACGGGCCATTGTAACGACGAATTGCCGATGGATTGGCAAAGTTTTTGGACGCGTGTGCTCATCCGCATGGGCTGGATGCTGGGCGGACGAAGCAGCAATGATTCTGTCTGGTCGCGTGCGCCCCATGCGCTTGACATGGACGAGTCGATTGACTATCTCGAAAAATCGTTGCGCTCCGGCAAGCCATTCATGGCAGGAAAGATCGGCACGGGCGACATGGAAACGCTTGAACGATTCATTGCGATTCATTCTGGGGGTTCGTTGCTGAAAAAATGGCTCAAGCTCCTCGTCGGGCGCGAGTTTCCATTTTGGTATGATAACTGGATACGTGCAGGTATCACCGTTTGTGCGGGTGTCTTCCCTCAAACGGATGAGAGTATCGAAGAATTCTGCCGGATATTTTCCTCTTATTGCGAAGGGTTTGACGCCATTCCAACATGGCTGCCTGGTGAAAGATCAATTTATGGTCAATTCTGTCCGCATGCACAAATCATACAATTGGAATCTCTGGCACCCTTTGCCCGTCCACACACATGGTATGGAGCGCTTGAAGGGAAGAAGGTGCTGGTCGTTCATCCATATGTGAATACGATTCGTGCGCAATACGTGAAGAATGTCGAATTTCATGAAGGGCAGGGCCCGCTGCCGCGATTCAAGGACCTGCTGCTGTACAAACCGGTTAATTCCATTGGCGGGAAATGCAAACAGTTCGCCAAATGGAAAGACGCACTGGATTTAATGAACGACGACATTGAGAAGCTTGATTTCGACGTGGCTCTTCTCGGGTGCGGTGTCTATGGTGTTCCCTTGTCCGTTCATATCAAGCGCATGGGACGTCAGGCCATCTACACCGGCGGTGCAACGCAGATCATCTTCGGCATCAAAGGCCGGCGCTGGGATAAACTCGGCATCTACAATAAACATTGGGTGCGTCCATCCCCCGAAGACATCCCAGAGAACATGGCGATGATTGAAAATGGGACTTTCCTTTAAGTTTGGACTTTATGCGGAGACACATAATTGTTGTGAGGCACTCTTGCGAAGCGGTTTCGGAAAATGATAAAATAGGTTCGCACTTCAGAAAGGAACAGACACGATGAAACTGAAAATCTTTCTTGCGGCCGTCTTGTGCAGTCTGACGGCGCTTGCCGACGAAACGATCGGCTGCACGCTGCGGCTTGCCGACGGATCGACGATCAAGGGCGAGCTGATCACAGAGTCATTTGCAGGCGAAGCGCTGTTCGCGCCGGACCTCGCGCTCCCCGCGCGCGTCGTGAAGGCGATTGCCTTTGACCACAAGAAGGGGACGTGCGCCGTCGAGCTGACGAACGGCGACAGGCTGACGATGGCGCCGGCCACCGAATCGTTCCGCGTGCGCTCGCTCCTCGGCGAATTCGACATCCCCCGCACCAACATCCAGTCGCTTTCCTTGCGCGTGCTGCGCACGGCCGGCGCGTCGGGCGCGGAAGAAGGGCTCGTCTACTGGTGCACGTTCGATTCGGAAGAGGCGATCGTCAACCCCGCCGTGGGGCCGGGCGGAGAAGTCGAAAACGTCTCGTTTGTCCCGGGAAAGGTCGGCGATGCGTTGCGCGTTTCGGCATGCTCGGTTGCCGCTGTCATACCGTTCCCCGCCGGGACGTTGAGGGAAAAGGGCTGCATTGAATTTTGGGCCAAGACGGAAAATCCGCGTCCTTTTTTCACCGACAAGGGAGATCCGCATTTTTTTGACATAGACTTCACGGAAGGCAGTGGCATGGGTGGGTTCCATCTGGCGTATAATGCAAACAATGGGTGTGGCAATAGCGGACTCTGCGGTGGTTGTCCCGTTGGCCTGCTCACGACGCATTCCGGGTATAGCTGGCAGATGCCGTATGAAAACGTTTTGCGGCCAGGAACGGTCAGCGCATGGCATCATTATGCGCTTGTCTGGGATGCGAATGGCGTGCTGGCCAATGGGGGAAACACGCATTGCGCTCTCTTGATCGACGGAAAATTCGTTTCAAAGATTCATACGCCCGGGAACATCGATGGCGTGCGCGCGGCTTTTGACAGGATTCCCTCTTTCCCGAGCACGTTGATGATACCTGTGAAGCGGAAGGACATCATGTCGCACAGCAAGTCTGCATTCCTGATCGACGAACTGAAGATTTGGGATTTCGCGAAGACGAACTTTGATGATTTCGCCGCTGAATAAAGTTTCCATCCTTGTCGTCACTTACAAAGGTGACGGCTTGCTGAAGGACTGCCTCGAGTCCGTGGCGGCGACTTGCGGGCACGAGCCGCAGATCGTCGTCGTGGACAATTCGCCGTCGGACGGCACGCGGGCGATCGTTTCAACGTTTCAAAACGCCCGTTATGTCGCGTCGCCCGGCAATCCGGGGTTCGCGGGCGGCAACAATCGCGGTTTCCGTTGCTGCGACAGGGAGTATGTCCTTCTCCTGAACAATGATACGGTTGTCCATGCGCGCGATTCGATTGAGCAGCTGGTCGCATTCCTGGACGGCCATCCAAAATGCGCCGTCGCCCAGGGAACAATGGTGATGCCGCAGTTCGGAGGCAGGCTGTGTCCGTGCGGCAGTTTGCTGACGCCGTTCGGTTTCATGTATGCGCGCAACGCATTTCTGCCGGCCAGACACAATCCGTCGGCCTATCCCTGTTTCTCGGCCATTGGCGCATTTATGATGGTGCGCCGCGCCGTGCTGCCGGCGGTCGGCGGATTTCTGTTCCGTTCGCACTTCTGGTCGTATTATGAAGAATCCGATTTCTGCCATCGGGTCTGGCTGTCTGGCAATGAGGTCTGGTATGTTCCGACCGTGCCGATCGATCATCTGTGCGGTGCGACGTCCGGGAAATTCGCTCCGGCTGCAATCATGGGCCGCTATTTGCGCAATCAGCTGTTCTCGCTGTCGGCGTGTCTGGGATTCTGGAGTCGCCTCTGGCTGGTTCCTTCACAGTCCTGCGTTGTGTTCGTGCACGGGACGCTCAATCTTTTCCGCGGCAATCGCGCGCTCTTCGCCGCCGACTGTCAGGCAATTGCATCGCTTTGGCGCGACCGCCCGCGCATCCTGGCCGCCCGGCGGACGACACGGAGAATTCGCAAAATCAAAGACCGAAAGCTGTTTGCGCAGATCATGCGCCTGCCGCCGTTCGGGTATCTGCTTCGCTCGTTCAAGTCAAATACATGAGATCGTTTCTCCATCAAACGCACGAGCGGCTGGGCGACTTCTGGTGGTATTCGCTCCTCCTTTTCTGCGCGACGCGCGCGGCGGACGTACTCAATGCGTTCGTCGGCCTGTGGCTCGTTCCGAAATACGTCGATCCGGCGGAGCTCGGCGCCGTTCTGCCGCTCGCGCGCTTCGCCGACTTCCTCGCGCTGCCGGCCGCCGTGTTCGCCAACACGTTCCGTAACGAGCTGACGCGCCTGTCGGTCGCCAGGGAATACGGTCGCCTGAAGACGCTGATGCGCGGCGTCTTCCTCGCGGCGGCGGCATTCCTCTTCGTCGCCATCGTCGCCTCGCGCTTTCTGCTGCCGATGTTTCTCGAGCGCATCCGCATCGTGGAAGGGTCTCTCGGCTGGCTGATCCTCGTCTCGTCGTTCCTCTCCGCCGTCCATCCCATCTTCAACAACGCGCTGCAATCGCTCAAGAAGTTCAACAGCGCCGCGCTGATCGGCGTCGTCGGCGCACCGATCCGCCTCGTGACGATGCTCGTCTTCATGCCGTTGCGCGCGCTCTCGGGCTATTTTGTCGGCCAGGCGTCGACGCCGGCTTTCAACATCGTCGCCTCCGTCTGCTGCCTCCGCCGGGAGCTGGCCGTTCCCGCCGCGCCCTACTGGACGCGCGCGGTCGTCCGCCGCTTTGCGCGTCTGCTCGCGATCTTCGCCGCCAGCGCCTTCGCGAGCGGCGTCTGCTGCGTGGTCGAATCGACCGTTCTGCGCCAGCGCCTGCCCGACCTCGATTCGGCGGGCTACTACATGGCGACGCGTTTTTCCGAGATCGCGGGCTTCCTGACGGTGACGCTCTCCTTTACGCTCTTTCCGTTCGCGGCGGAGCTGGCGGCGAAGGGAAAGAGCGCGCGCGGGCTGATCTTCAAATCGACGGCGGCCATCGTCGTCTTCAGCGCGTTGGTCGCGCTGCCGTTCTTCTTCATCGGCGAGCCGCTCCTTTCCCTGCTGCCGCACGGCGAGCGCTATGCGGCCTACTGGTGGGCGATTCCATGGCTGATCGGCATCGGGTGTCTGACGTCGTTCGCGGGGCTCTTTGCGACCGCCGAAATCTCCGCCAACCGCTTCGGCTACCTGAAGTGGATGATTCCGCTCGATCTCATCTATCCGGCGCTCCTGCTCGTCGTCACGGGCTGGGGCTATTTTACGGCCTGCGCGCCGGACGCCGTCAACGCGTTTTTCGCGGCGCACAACATCCGCTCGCTCGGCACGATGCTCGTCTGGATGACGGCCGCCAGCCTAATCAAGGCCGCTCTCTGCCTCGCGTCGCTACTGCGCCCGCGGGGCGGGGCCGAGCCGCACTGAGCTGACACCGGGCGTGGCGCGGGGCTTGAACGCGCCGCCTTTCTCGACCTGCGCGCACATCTCGATCACGTCGCCCCACGCCGCAATGCGGTAGTTGCGGTCCTTGATGAGCATCGCCTCCAGCAGCTGGCAGAACCCCTCCGTCAGCGACGGATCGTATTCGCGCGGGTCGCGCGCCTGCGCCTCGTTGCTGCAGTGCGCGCGCAGCATGCCTTCCTCGTCCAGCTTCGGGAAGAGGACGCGCCCGGTCGCGAGGTGGTAGAGCGAGGCGCCGAGCTGGTAGATGTCGCTGCGGCAGTCGAGTTCCACGTCGCCGAAGATCTGCTCGGGCGAGATGTAGGCCGGCGTGCCGAGCACGTGGTCGGGCACGTCCAGCTGCTGCGTGCCTTCCTTGAGCGCGCGGAACGTGCGGCAGAGCCCCAGGTCCGTCAGCTTGACGGTGCCGTCGGAATGGACCATGATGTTGTCGGGCTTGATGTCGCAGTGGACGATGCCGTATTCGCGCCAGGCGTAGTCGAGCGCGGCGGCGACGGACTCGCAGATCAGGAGGCAGTCCACCTGCTGGAGGTGGCGCTTGCGGCTGAGCAGATAGCCGAAGTTGTAGCCGTCGACGTACTCCATGATGTAGTACCACGAATCGCGGAACACGCGCAGGTCGTAGCTGCGGACGATGCCGGGATGGTGGATGTTCTCCATCGCCCGCTCCTCGGCGACGAACAGCTCCAGGTCGGCGCGCTTCGTCGTCAGCTCCGGGTTGAGCAGCTTGACGGCGACGATCTCGTGCCGGTTCTTGTCGTAGGCCTTCCAGACGGTGGCCATGCCGCCGGAGCCGACCTCCTCGAGCATCTCCAGATCCGGCAGGAAGGGCGGTGGCGCGGCGGTGCTCACGACATCCCCCAATCCTTGAGCTTGCGGTGCAGCGTGCGCCGCGAGATGCCGAGCGCGACCGCCGCTTTCGACTTGTTGTTGCGCGCGGCGGCGAGCGCGGCGAGGATCTGCGACTTTTCGACGTCGGCGAGCGAGGACGGCGCGGGGAGTTGAGAGTTGAGAGTTGAGGGTTGAGAGTGGAGAGTGGGGGAAGTTGAAAGTTGAGAGTTGGAGGGGGCCGGACGCGGATCATCGGATGTGTCGCGCCGCACGATTTCCAGCGGCACGTCGTCGAGCGTCAGCTTGCCGCCGCCGGAGAGGACGACCATCTTCTCAATGACGTTCCGCAGCTGCCGCACGTTGCCCGGCCAGTCGTAGTCCTCCAGCGCCTTCATCGCCGCCGCGTCGATGCCCGTCACCGCGCCGCCGTTCTCCTTCGCGTACTCCTTCAGGAAGCGCGAGGCGAGCAGCGCAATGTCGCCCGGGCGCTCCTTGAGCGCGGGCAGATGGATGTCGATCACGTTCAGCCGGTAGTAGAGGTCTTCGCGGAACGCGCCCTCGCGCACGCGCGCGGCCAGGTCGCGGTTCGTGGCCGCGACGAGCCGGAAGTCGCTCTTGCGGTTCTTCGTCTCGCCGACGCGCTGGAACGTGTGCGTCTCCAGGACGCGCAGCAGCTTGACCTGCACGGCCGGATCGATCTCGCCGATCTCGTCGAGGAAGATCGTGCCGCCGTCCGCCGTCTCGAAGCAGCCCGCGCGGTCGACCGCGTCGGTGTACGCGCCCTTGACGGAGCCGAAGAGTTCCGATTCGAGGAGCGTCGCGGGAAGAGCGGCGCATTCGACCGCGACGAAGGGGCCGTCCCTGCGCGGCGACAGGTCGTGGAGCGCCCGGGCGACCAGCTCCTTGCCGGTGCCCGACGGACCTTCCACCAGCACCGACGCGTTCGCCTTCGCCGCGCGGCGGATGAGGCGGTAGACGGCTTCCATCGCGGGTGACTTGCCGGTGAAGCTCTCCAGCCCCTCGCGCGGATTGATCTGCGACTGGAGCGCCTCGACCTTCTCCTCCAGCGCGGCCGACTTCTTGATGAGCGCGTGGCGCTCGATCGCCTTGGCGACGCGCTGCTCCAGCTCGCCCAGGTCGGTGATCGGCTTCGTGAGGAAGTCGTCCGCGCCGTCCTTCATCGCCTCGACCGCGAGCTCGATCTCGCCGAACGCGGTGATGAGGATCGCGGCCAGCGCGCCGTTCGCGGCCTTCGCCTTGCGGATGAGCGTCACACCGTCGTCGCCCGGCATCTTGTAGTCGGTAAGGATGAGCGCGAGATCGGGCGTCGCGGCCACGAGCTTCAGCGCCGCCTCCGCGTCGCTCGCCGTCAGGCACTCGTACGTGGGCGCGAGCACGCGCGCCATCACGTCGCGCGTCGGCTTCTCGTCGTCCACAATCAGGATTTTCGCTTTGTTCGTCATTTCAAGACCCGGATGCGCCGCTCCAGCCGCGGCAGTTTCAGAATGAAGGTCGTGCCTTCGCCCGGCTTCGATTCGACCGAGATGGAGCCGCCGTGGTCGCGCACGATGCGCGCGGAGATCATCAGCCCGAGGCCGGTGCCGAACGCCTTGTTCGTCTTGTACGGCTCGAAGAGATGGATGACCTGCTCCTCGCTCATCCCGATGCCGTTGTCGCGGAAGACGACGATGATGTCGTTGTCGTCGGCATCGAGATCGATGTCGATCGTGCCGCCGTCGCGGATCGCCTCCATCGCGTTCTTGACGAGGTTGAAGAAGACTTGTTCGAGCTGGCCCTTGTCGATGGCGGCGCTCGGCAGGGTGCCGGGCACGTCGAGCGTCACGGCGATCTTCCGCTCCACGAGCTGCGGCTTCATCGCCTGCAGGCAGTCCTTGAGCGGTTCGGCGACGCTGCCCGGCATCAGGTTGGGGCGCGACTGGCGCAGCGCCTGGAGGAAGTTCTTCAGGATGCCGTCGAGCCGCTTGACCTGCGCCGCGCACTCGTCGGCGATCTCCACGGCGTCGGACGGCATGCGCTTGATGAGCTGGAGATTGAGCGCGAGCGCGTTGAGCGGGTTGCCGATCTCGTGGGCAACGCCCGCGGCGAGGTCGCGCACGGCCCGCGTCGCGCCCGCGCGAAGCTCCTCCTCGGTGCGCTCCTTCTCGCCGGTGATGTCGCGGATGAGGACGATCGTGCCGCCCTCGTGCGGCACCGTCACGGCCTCCAGCGCCTTCGGTTCGGGATAGGTGACTTCGATCTCGCGCTTCGCGGCGCGGCCGAGCGGCAGCGCCAGCGTCGGCAGCGCGTCCTTCGCCTTCATGCCGAGGAGCGTCTTCGTTGCGGCGTTCTCGTAGGCAATCTCGCCGTCCGCGTCGAGGACGACGACGGCCTCGGTCATCGCCTGCAGGACGCTTTCCAGCAGCGACATCTCGTCCGAGATGCGCCCGTACTGCTCGCGCAGGTGCGCCGCGTCCAGCTTGCCGATGTGACGGCGCACGCTCTTGAAAAAGTCCTTCACCGGCGCCGTGTCCCCCTTGCGTCGAGCGCGTCGAGCAGCGTCTGCATCTGCGCGTCGGTGCCGATGGTGATGCGCAGCCGCGCGCCCGTCAGCGGGCCCGGGAAGTAGCGCACGAAAATCTTTCTGCCGCGCAGGTAGTCGAAGACCTCCTGCGCCGTGCCGCACGCGGCGGGCGGCTGCGCGAAGACGAAGTTCGACTCGCTCGGCAGGACGTCCCAGCCGCGCGTTTCGAGCGCGCGCGTGAACGCCGTGCGCGTGCGGACGATCCGGCGCACGTTCGCCTTCATCCACCTCTGGTCGCGGACGGCGGCGAGGGCGACCGCCTGGGCGATCGCGTCGACGTTGTAGCTGTCCTTCGCCTTGTAGAGCGCGTCGATCAGCTCGACGGGCCCGACGCAGTAGCCGACGCGCAGCCCCGCGAGCGAATAGCTCTTCGAGAAGGTGCGCATGACGATCACGTTGTCGTTGCCCGCGGCCGTCGCGAGTTCCATGCAGTTCGCGCGCGCGAAGTCGGCGTACGCCTCGTCGACGAGGACGACGCCCTTGAACGTGCGGGCGAACGCGGCGATCGCGTCGCGCGGCGCGAGCGTGCCCGTCGGCGCGTTGGGATTCGTCCAGAGGAAGAGCGAGACGTTCTTCGACGGCTTCCACGCGACGCCGCGGATGGCGGCGAGCGTCTTGTAGAGCGAATAGGACGGATCGAGCGAGCCGATCGTCCCGCCATCGTCCACGAAGCAGCGCGCCGCGAGCGAGAGGATCTCGTCCGAGCCGTTGCCGATGAAAACCTTGTCGGGCGTCGTGCGGTTCAGCCGGGCGATCGCCTGGCGCAGCCGAAGGCCGTTCGGGTCGGGATAGCGGCGCAGGCGGTCGAGGTCGAAATCCTTCAGCACGGCCGCGCAGGCGGGGCTGGGCGGATAGGCGTTCTCGTTGGTGTTGAGCTTGACGACGCGCGCCGAGCGGGGCTGCTCGCCCGGCACGTATGCGTCCAGCCGGCGGATGTTCTGTGCGATTCTCATGGGGACGTGTCCTCGCTGCCCGGCGCGGCGGGCGCCTCCTGCTCGAAGAGGAGTTCCGCGCTCGTGTGGCAGACATGGTGCTTGAAGAGGATGAAGAAGACGGATTCGTCGTTCGTGTAGCTGACGATCTCGCCGAAATCGACCGCGCCCGCGCGGCGGACGGCGTAGTCCAGGAGCTTCATGTTGTTTTCGAGTCTGGCCGTGTTCTGGAACAGCCGGAAGTGGTAGGCGTCGGGATGCTCCGGACAGCCGGACGCGAGCGGAATGACGTTCAGCAGCAGCCAGCTGGAGTTGGAAATGTCCACGAGCGTGCGGCCGCCCTGGCTGCTGCTGTTGATTGACACGCAGCCGGCCGCGCCCGCCAGCAGCGCCGCGCCGAGGGCGCCGAACGCGAACCTTGAAAAGCCTCTGATCGTCATGGGTTGACCTCCCGCGGCACGGTTCCTTGCAGGCGGTCGATCACGCCTGAAAGCTGGATTTCGCGATAGGTGAGGATGTAGGGCAGCGGCAGAGGGAAGTGGATGCCGGGAATCTCGAAGAGGACCGATTCACGCGTCGTGTAGGCCAGATCGCGGACAGTGATGTCGACGCCGGCGCGCCGACCGTAGCTGTCGGCGTAGTTCATGAAACGCGTCTGGATCTTGTCCATCGTCACGTCGTTGCGGAAGATGATGAAGGGCAGAACCCTGTCTTCAGCGGCGTTGCCGCAGACGAGCGGAATGATATGGAAGAGGTACCAGCCGTAGTTCGAGACGAGCACGTGCTCCTCGTTGGTGCGCACGAGCGGTCCCCGGTCGATGGAAAAGCAACCGGAGAGACACAATGTCCCAACAAGTCCAAAGACAAGCGCAAGAATGACGCATTTCCGCATAGAGAAATAGTATATCACATCTGAATTTACCGCTTCAATCGGATTTTTGAGGAGTTCGAGCTTTCGAGGAATCTAGAAATCTCGAATCCTGGAACCTCGAATCCTAGAATATGATATACTACACGTCATGGAACTGAAACTCAATCGCGAATACGCGGCGCGGCATCTCTTCGTCGCCGTGCTCATGCTGGCCCTCTCGGCCTGGTTCGGCTACGACGGCTTCGTCAAGTACCCGCAGACGACCGGCCACGACCTTTACGTTTCCATCGAAGGCGCGGAGCCGCCGGAAAATTTCGACCTTGCGTCGTTCAAGGCGCAGAAGATCAAGACGCAGTATGGCTTCACCGCGCTCACCTTCGCCGCGTTCCTCGCGGTCGCGCTGCGGCTCCTTGCGAGCGCGCGCTTCAGGTTTGACTTTGACGACACGGGCTTCACCTGCGGCGGCGCGCGCTTTGCCTACACGGATATCGCGAAGGTCGACGACCGCGACTGGGCGAAAAAGGGGATCGTGCGCCTCTACATCAAGCATCCGTCGACCGGTGCGGTCGTGCCCGTCACGCTCGACGCCTGGCACCATGTCGGCGTCAAGGACTTCCACGCGAAGCTGAAGGTCTGAGGCGATGGCGCGCGGACGGTTCATCACGTTTGAAGGCGGCGAAGGGTGCGGCAAGTCGACGCAGGTCCGCCGCCTCGCCGCGCAACTCCAGGCGGCGGGAATCGACGTCGTCCTCACGCGTGAACCCGGCGGCACGCGCCTCGCGGAGCTCGTGCGCGGCCTCCTGAAGGACGAGCGCGAAGATCCGCCGTGCGACCGCAGCGAACTGCTCCTTTTCCTCGCCGCGCGCGCGCAGCTCGTCCGGAACGTCATCCGGCCCGCGCTCGCCGCCGGCAAGTGGGTCTTGAGCGACCGCTTCAGCGACTCCACGTTTGCCTATCAGGGTTACGGACGGGGGCTGCCGCTCGACACGATCCGCCTCGCCAACGACTTCGCCTGCGACGGGCTCAAGCCGGACATGACGCTTCTTCTGGAGGTGGATGCGGCGACGGCGGCGCGGCGGATGCGCGGACGCGAGGCGGCCACGGCGACGGCGGCCGACCGCATCGAACAGGCGGGCGACGATTTCCATGCGCGGCTCCGGGAGGGTTTCCGGGCGCTGGCGGCGGCGGAGCCGGACCGGATCCGGCGCATTGACGCGTCGGGCACGCCCGATGACGTGGAAGGGCGGATATGGACGTTGCTGAAGCCTTTGATCTGATCGCCCACGCCATCGACGCGGGCCGCGCGGCGCACGGGTATCTCATCTGCGGCGACCTGCGCGGGCCGTGCGACGTCCTCGCCGGGCGCATCCTCGCGAAACTCTTTCCCGACGCCGGCGGGCCGGGCGAATTGAGAAACCACCCGGACGTCGCCACGCTCGAGCCCGAAGGCAAGAGCCGCACGATCCACGTCAAGTCGATGCGCGAGCGGATCATCGACCCGATGGCCGCGACCTCGTTCTCGGGCGGCTGGAAGGTCGGCCTCGTCATCGGCGCGGACCGGATGGAGACCGAGGCCGCCAACGCGTTTCTCAAGACGCTCGAGGAGCCGCCGCCGCAGACGCTCTTCCTGCTGCTGACCGATTCGCCCGACGCGATTCTGCCGACGATCGTCTCGCGCACGCAGCGCATCGACCTGCCGCTCAGCGAAGGCATCCTGGAAGGGGAGCCGTACGCGGCCCTCGCCGAAATCTTCCGCGCGCCGGCGCTCGACGGCATCACCGAAAAGGCGCGCGCGGGCGAGCGGCTGGCCGACATTCTGGGCGAGCTGAAGGCCGAGGCGGCGGACGAGGACGTCGCGCTCGTGCGCAAATCGTTCTTCAAGACGATCATGAGTTTCGTGCGCGGCTGGATGACCGCGGCGGAACTGCCGCGCTACCAGGCGTTCCGCAACATCGAGGCGGTCGAGGAGGCCTACCGCCAGTGCGAGCGCGCGATGAACGACGAGGCGGTCCTGTGTTTCCTCACCGACCGCCTCGTGTTTCCGACCCGGTAGAGAAGGGGCGTTTCAGTCGAGCGGCAGATGCCAGCCGGCCGTCGGTTCGCCGGAATCGGCCGGGACGGTGACTTCATCGTCGTCGAAATAGCTGAGCGAGCCGTCGGCGTTCTGCTTCGGGGCCGTGCGCGCGGGCGGCGCGGCCCGTTCAGCCGGCGCCGGTGTGGCGACCGGGCGCACGGTCGGCTCGGGCGCGCGATCGAGGTCTTCGTCGTCCGCGTCCAGATCCTCCAGTTCGGCCAGATCGTCCGCCGCATCATCGGCGCCGAAATGATTGACGCCTGTTTTGCCGCTCGTCTCGTACAGCTCGGGATAGAGCTTGCGGCGCTGGAGATCGATCTCCTTCTGACGCAGGCGCTCCTTTTCCCGGGCGAGCTCTTCACGCTGCTTCTGCAAAAGCGCGTTCGCCTTCTTGATCTTGGCGAGATCGAGCTGGTTTTTCTTTGCGAGGTCGACCTGCGCCGGAGAAGGGGGCTGGCGGTTCAGCTCCGCCTCCACGTCGGTCGATGCCCTTCGCGCCGCCGCGGCCGCCGCCTGCTCGGCGGCCTGGGCGCGCTGCTCGAAGAGCTTGGTCTGCTGCTCGACCATCTTCATCTGCTGGTCGGCGAGCTGCCGCTGGAGGTTGGTCATCGACTCCGTCAGCGCCTTCACGGTCGCGTCGGCCTGGCCGGCCGGCGGCTGGACGACGACCGGACTGCGGTCGCGCTCCTTGAGCATGAACTGGATCATCTGGTCGCTGATGCGGTTCTTGTCCTGCGCCATGTTGACGAGGAGCGCGACGAACACGCCGACGATGATCGTCATGATGATCGCGAAAAAGATGCACAGCGTCGTCATCCGTTTCTGCGCCTTGACCTGTTCGGCGTCGATGTACTGCTGGAACGCCTTGAGGACCGGAAAGTCGTCCATCGCGTCCGTCTGACCATAGAGGCTGACGGCGTTTGTCGGCGGCGGAATGCGGCCCGCATCGGCGTTGTTCATGGTTTCTTCGTTCATCGGTCACCTTCTTTCGTTTTGTCGCATAATCGGGATTATGTCAACTACGATTATTATTCCGAAAAGACGTACCAGTTGAGGATGCCCTTGTCGGCGTGCTTCAGGAATTCGTAGACTTTGCCGAGCGGCGCGTCGCCCGGCGCGTAGACGAGCATCGTCGACGTCGCGACCGCGAGTTTCGACGCGAGCTGCGCCGCCGCGGAAATGTCGGCACACGGATGTTCCGTCACGATCAGTTTCGGTTCCAGCTGCACGTCGTCGCCCGACCAGTCTTCCTTGATCTCGACGACGCGCGCCGTGCCGTCGGCCGCCAGGTGGACCTCCGGCGGCTGGCAGAGACGCTGCGCGCGCTCGCGCCAGCTTTCGCGCGGCAGGTACGCGAGGTAGAACAGCTGACCGTCGACGAAGCCGTTGACCTTGACCGCTGGCGAATCGAGCTCGCGCAGGACGGCCGCCGCGGCCGCGGCTTCCTTGACCGTCAGGCTCGCCGGGAAATCGGGCAGGACGTCCAGCTCGGCGCCCGCCTGCGCCGCCGCATCGGCCGCCGCCTTGAGCGCGGCGAACGCATCGCGGATCTTTTCGGGCGCAACCGTGAGCCGGTGCGCGCGGTTCGCCGCCTGGCCGTTCCAGCGGAACGTGAACGTGCGCGTCTCGCCCTGCGGAATCTTCACTGCGGGCCGAAACCGGCCGTACGTCGCCGACTGTTCAAGCGAATCGTCGAAGGAAATGAGCGTCTGCGGCAGGTTGTAGAAGGCGAAGACGGCGAGCGGCATGTTCGTTGCCGCCTCGACAATCCCCTTCTCGTCGCGCGTGCCGCCCGTATAGGCGATGCGCGCCGGGCGCTCGCCCTCGCTCGTCTTGACGAACGTGTCGAACGCCGGCTCCATTTCAAGCGCGACGCCGACGGGCCAGAAGCGCGCGGCCGCGACATCGACCGGCCGCCCGCACGGAATCCCCGCCTGCTCGAACGCCGCCGCGATTTCGGCCACGGTCGCCTCGGTCGTGAACATCGATTCGTATGCGTGGTCGGAATCGGGACCGACGAGCAGGAATTCGAGCGGCGTATCGAGCCCGCAGTCGGTCGACGTCGCGGTGAGCGTCACCGTGTGCCGCGCCGCGTCGAACGTGACCGGCGCGGCCGCGCACGCGAGCGCCGCGGCGCACGACGCGAACGTCAGGACGGCCGCTTTCATCGGCAGGCCTCCGCCGCGCGCTTGAACCCTTCCGCCGAACGCGCGATGATCTTTTCGTCGACGCTGCAGCTCAGGCGGATATGGCCCGCACGGCCGAAGCCGGCGCCCGGCACGGCGAGAATCCGTTCCTTGAGAAGCGCATCCACGAACTTCGCGTCGTCGCCGCCCGGCGCTTTCGGGAAGAAATAGAACGCCCCGCGCGGCATCGTGAACGAAATGCCCGCGTCCGTCAGCACCTTCGCCATCAGGTCGCGCCGTCGCTTGTAGATGGCGAGGTCCACGGTCGAATCGCAGAGCGCGGCCGCGAGCTTCTGGCCGATGACCGGCGCGTTGACGGAACCGAGCGTGCGGTTGACTAGGATGAGCGTGGACATCAGCGTGCCGCCGTCGAGCTGCGTCAGCGCGGGATTGACGGCGAGGTAGCCGATGCGCTCGCCCGCGAGCGACAGCGTCTTGGAGAAGCTGCCGACCACGACGGCGAACTTCGTCATCGGGAGGATCGCCGGCACGTCCGCGCCGTCGTAGGCGAAGGCGCGATACGGCTCGTCGGAGAGGATGAAGAGCGGCCGCTCCCCCTTCTCGCCGCGCGCGGCGTTGACCTTCTCGACGAGCGCCGCGAGCGCTTCGAGCTCGGCGCGCGAATAGACGGTGCCGGTCGGGTTGTTCGGCGAGTTGACGAGGATGGCGCGCGTGCGCGGCGAAACCGCCGCGGCGATCGCGTCCAGGTCGAGCGTGAAGTCTTCGCGCGTCGGCACGGGCCTGAGGACGCCGCCGAAGTGGCCGCAGTAGTTGCCGTATTCGACGAAGTACGGGCTCGGGACGATCACCTCGTCCCCTTCCGCGATCGTCGCGCGGAAGAAGCAGACGAGCGCGCTCGCCGCGCCGACCGTCATCACGAGGTCGTTCGCCGTCAGCGCGAGGCCCTGCTGGCGCGAGAGGTAGTCGGCCATGCGCGCGCGCACGGCGGGAATGCCGGCGTTCGGGCAGTAGCCGAGGCCGAGGGGCTGGACGGCGTCGTCGGCGATCTTGTAAAGCGCGGCGCGCGCGGCGGCGGGCGGCGGGACGTCGGGGTTGCCGAGCGAGAAGTCGCAGACGGCGTCCGCGCCGTACTTCTGCTTGAGCTCCAGCCCCTTTTCGAACATCTTGCGGATGAAGCTGGACTTCCCCGCCGCATCCTGAAATTCATTCGTGACAGTTTGCATCGTTCTCCTTGATTGTCGGTGCATAGTATATCAAAAATCTTATCGGATTGGCGTCCTTTGCCGCACTGAACACCTGTTGTGCGGCTGCGTGGCGGAGCGCGGTTTTGGCGAACGCTCGCCCGTTTTTTCCGCTTCGCGAAAACGAACCTACGGGCTCGCTCGGAGAAGTCTCGCCGGATTGAACGCGTCTCCGTGCGGCGCGCGCGTGGCTCGACTTCAACGTCGCAAAACCGCCTCCGCTCCCTCCGCCGTTCTGCCGTCCTAGGCTTCTAGAATTCTAGGACTCTAGATAATCTAGATACACTCGTTGTCTTAGCCATAAGAAGTTCCGCATCGAATTTTCATTTGCCCTGCCCGGTGCTAAGCGGCGTCGGCAACAGACGACGC
>DJXI01000006.1 GCA_002449695.1 Verrucomicrobia bacterium UBA7008
GCGGCTGGACCTGACGCGGCGATCATCGTCGCGGCGGAAGTGCCGCAGTTCACGCCTGCCGAGCCGCCGGACCCGCCCGCGCAGAGAGCGGCGGTTCCGAACGGCGGCTTCCGCATGATGACCTACAACATAAACTACGCCTACGATGCCGCGACGCAGACCATCATCGAAGACCGCATCGCCGACCGCATCATCAGGGAGAATCCTGACTTCTGCTGCCTAAACGAGATTCGCGACACCGTCGACCATCCCGAGGCCACCGTGCTCGCCAAGCTGACCGGCATGCACAAGACGTTCTACGGAGAAGGCTCGCAGGGCAACTGCGTCTTGTCGAAAGAAGAGCCGGTTTCATGGAAATGGACGGCACTCTCGCATGCGGGATACAAACGCTTTCTAGTGGTAGCCGAGTTCGACAACGCCGTCGTCGCGGCAACGCACCTTGAACAGGCCGGGAACGACACGATCACCGCGCATGATGCGCGCATGGCCAGCATCCCCGAAATCAGGGAAAGCCTTGCGCAGTATGCCGAAAGCGGCAAACCCATTTTCCTTTGCGGCGACTGGAACGCCAGGCCGGGCAGCGACGAAATCGCTCTGATGAAGGAGTTCATGACGATAATCTCGCCGACCAACGGCGTGCGTACCTACCACGGCCGCAAAGCGACGACGGGCGGATCGATAATCGACTACATCGCCGTCGATACCGCACACGCGGACGACATCTATACGGCTTCCGCATACGTGATAGACGACATCGCCGCCTCCGACCATAATCCCGTCT
Source organism: Verrucomicrobia bacterium UBA7008 (assembly GCA_002449695.1). Lineage (GTDB taxonomy): Bacteria > Verrucomicrobiota > Kiritimatiellia > RFP12 > UBA1067 > UBA1067. The sequence goes on from DJXI01000006.1 coordinate 782, forward strand.
TTGCCGAAATATACCTTCGCCCGGCGGCGTCTGCGCTGGGCTGGGTGGACGAGCGCATCCTTACGACCGGACGCACGGGAACATGGTCGCCGTCCGTCGCATGGAACGGCGACACATGGACGGCGGAGCTTGGCGGGGCATATTCGTTTGAGGCAAACGCGCCGTCCGGCGGCAATGTCGTCACGATGACCGTGACGGCTTCCTTTGACGCCATCCCCGAAGAAGAGGCGACACCGGACGAAACGGCGCAGGGCGCGGTGTGGCTCGGGACGAACGGTTGCTTCCAGGTGTGGACGAAAGAGTTGAAAGTTGAAGGTGGAGAGTTGAAAGTTGGAAGGGATGCCGCGTGGCTCGATGTCGAAGCTGAAGGCGTCACGCCTGCGCCGGGCGTCGAATACACGTTCAGGGTTGTCTTCAACTACGCTGCCGGGACATACTCGGTGTATGTCAAGACAGGATTGACAGAATTTGCAAGATTGAGAGAGAATAATCCTGTAAATCCTGTAAATCCTGTCCAGAACTTCCCGCTCGCCGCATCCGGCTCCGCGCTCTCCTCAATTGGGTTTGACGGCGACGGCATCTTGCGATCCATCTTCGGCAATTATGTGTCGGGTTTCAGCCTTCGGTTGAGATGATTGCACAATGAAGGGAGAATCGTTGTGAAGTTAGAAGATAAGGCCAGACCAGAGGCGCTCTACAAATGTTCGCCAAGGGAGAATGACGATGCCGTCCGTTTCTCTTTCTGCCGGCTCGTCGCACACGAGAAGCCGCTTGGTGAAGGAGCCTTCGTCGGCGATCGCGCGAAGCCCCTTGATGTCTTCCTTGCTCGCGTTTCGCGTTGTCTTGGCCTCAATCGCGATTTCACTGTTGATGACAAAATCGACCTCAAGCTTCGTCCTCGTTCGCCAATAGGCGATTTCGGCGTCGCGTCTGAAGGTGTCGGCGTAGGTAACGATTTCGTGGAGAATCCAACTCTCGAATGCGTGGCCGTATTCGGGTGTGCCGCGGACAAGCGCCTTTCGCCTTTGCAGACGCCTCGCGACCCCGGTATCGAAAAGATAGAACTTTGCCGTTTCGACGGTCTTTCTGGAGAGCCCTTTGCGCCACACCGGGACTTCCCGCGCGATGAGGGTATCCTTGAGTATCTTAAAGTACTCCTGCACGGTGCTTCGTGGAACTTGTGCATCGGAGGCGATGGTCTGGTAGTTGATCTGTTCGCCGCTGGTGAGAGCCGCGATTTCGAGGAATCGGCTGAACGCGGGGAGATTCCTTGTCGCACCTTCCTGCATGATTTCCTGTTCGAGGTAGAGCGTCACATATCCGGCGAGATCTTCTTCGGGATCGTCGGAAAACCAGATTCCCGGAAGGAGTCCGTAATTCATGGCGCGGTCGAGGTCGAAACCTTCGCCAAGTTCAGATGCGGAGAACGGATGCATGTTTCTCAGCCGCGCCCTGCCGCCAAGAAGGTTCACACCGCCCCTGCGGAGCTTTCTTGCGCTGGAGCCGGTGAGAAGGAACCGAAAGCCACGCAATTCGATGAGGCGGTGCACTTCGTCGAGCAGGAGCGGCATCTTCTGGATCTCGTCAATTACGATCGGGCGGTTTTCGCGGCAGACCTCCTCGATGTATCCGGTGTTGCGGGCCAGCCTTGCATACGTGTCGGAGTTGAGAAGGTCAAACACATATGCGTCGGGAATCGTTTCGCGCACAAGGGACGATTTCCCGCATTGGCGCGGACCAAAGAGAAAGCAGGACTTGTGTTCAAGCACTGTGGAAATGTCGAGTTTTCGAGAGATATACATGACTTTCACGCCTTTTTGTCACCAAACTGCGGACATTCTACCATATTCTTCGGCGGAAAGTCAATGGCAAATCGCCAGCCCCGTTGGCGATTTCGCAGTAAAATCGCCGATATGGCTGGCAGAATTTCTCCTCGTCATGTCCATCTTGTCAATCCTGTAAATCCTGTCCAAAACTTCCCGCTGGCTGCGTCCGGCACATCAATCGCGAAGATTCGCTTCAACGGCGACGGGGTGCTTCGGTCGATCACGGGCGAATATGTCGTCGCCGAGGCGTTCAGGACGGCGGCGGCGAGGGCGATTGACGCGACGCTGTCGGACGACGACTTCAGCGCGGGCGAGACGGCCACGGCCACAATCCCGAAGTCTGGAGGCGACATCTTCTTCAAAGCCACAATCGAATAACCAAAACGAAAGGAGTGGAACATGAAAACGACGATGAAAGCGGTTCTTGCGCTCACTGGCCTTGCGGCCGGCGCGGCATTGGCCGATGGTGCTGCCGCCACGGTATGCACTTTCGAGTCTACGGAAGATGGCTGGTCGGGCGGCACGCTGACGGCGGAGACACCGGCTGCGCCTGCCAATGGCTATGCCGTCACAGATGCAGGGCACACCAAGGTCCTTGCGGTAGCGGGTTCTGCGACGAAGTCTGAGGAGAGGAATGGGATTGTCGCCGTCGATGTCCTTGTCAAGGTGTCGGTTCCAGACGCAGACGAGGCTCCCGCTCTGCCGGACGGCAGCCATCTCGCCATCGCGGTAAACACCGCCGGGCAGCTTGTCGCTCTTGCTGGCTCTTCCTCTTCCGATGCCGTTTCGCTTGGCGATAAGACCTATGCTAAGGATGAGTGGGTGCGGCTCACGACCATATTCGACTATGGCAACAATCGCTGCCAGATTGCAGTGAACGGCGAACTGGCCAACGGCGGCGACTGGCTTCAGATTGCCGAGTCAAAATCGCTCACGGGCATGACGGTGGCGGGCGATACGGCAATCGACGATGTCGTCATCCAGAAGGCCGCCAGCACCGTCTACGACAAGTACGCGTCTGTGAAGGCGGACGGCGCCGCCGCGACAGTCCCATCGGGTGTTGTGGATGCTTCAGGGACGGCGGTAAATATTCCTGTGAACTATTTTTCCGTCAACAAGATTGATCAGTCTAAAGTTAACTCCACGATATCCAATTCGTCGCTGACCTATGCCCAGGCGTATCAAGCCGGTGTTGCGCCGGTGGCAGGTGCGACATTTGCCATTGAGAAGGCGTCGTTCAATGGCAGCAGCCTTACGCTTACGTTCCCAGGCGACTGGCCGGCGGACTCCTACACCATCAAATATGGAACTACCGCGAGTTGCACCAAAACAGCTGCCATCACTACCGCCACGAAGACTGGTTCCGGCAACCAAGTGACGATTCCGCTCAATTTCGAGAGCGACAACGTGCTCTACTACAAAGTGACGCGCTAACCGTTTTTTGGCGCCCTGGCGGGTTTTTCTCTCTATCCCGCCAGGGCGTCTTTTCCTCTTCAGCGCGGGCGAGACGGCCACGGCCGAAATCCCGCTCAAAGGCGACACCCCGCCCGCCTTCTTCAAGGCGACGATCGAATGACGCGGCAGAACCTTGGCCTGACGCCGACGCATACGTTCGCGATTCGCGGGACGCGTGTCGGGTGAAGGCCGCCAGCGTGTGTCTCGGCGGTGGCTGTCCTTTCTGGTGACGGTCGCCGTCGGATTTGCTTCACGACTGACGCCGCCTCGGCTTTTTGATATACTATCGCGCATGAACAAGATTGCACTTTGGACGCTGGCGCTCGCGCCGCTCGCCGCCGGCGCGGCGGCGGACGAGGCGTATCTCTTCGCCTACTTCCGCGGCGAGCGGGACGGGCTGCACCTCGCGACTTCCGACGACGGCCTCACGTGGACCGCGCTCAACGACAACGAATCGATCCTGCGCCCGACGGTCGGACAGGACCGGCTGATGCGCGACCCGTCGATCGTCCGGGGCCCCGACGGCACGTTCCACATGGTGTGGACGAGCTCGTGGCACGACCGGATCATCGGCTATGCGTCGTCGAAGGACCTCATCCACTGGAGCGAACAGCGCGCGATTCCCGTGATGCAGCACGAGCCGACGGCGCGGAACTGCTGGGCGCCGGAGGTGACGTACGACGACGAGACGGGCGACTTCTACATCTACTGGGCGACGACGATCCCCGGCCGCCACGCGCCGATCGCCGGCATGGACGAGAAGGAAAACGGCCTCAACCACCGCATCTACCTGACGACGACGAAGGACTTCACGACGTTCACGCCGACGCGGCTGTGGTTCGATCCCGCGTTCAGCGTCATCGACGCGGCGGTCGTCCGCGCGCCGCGCGCCGCGAAGAAGTGGATGATGGTCGTCAAGAACGAGAACCACACGCCGCCGGAGAAGAACCTGCGCGTGACGTTCGCCGACCATCTCGCGGACGGCTTCCCGACGGCCGTCTCGGCGCCGATCAATCCCGGCCCGGACTGGGTGGAAGGGCCGTCGCCGCTCGCGGTGGGCGATACGATCTTCGTCTACTACGACGTCTACGGCAAGAAGCGCTACGGCGTCGCCGCCAGCACGGACGGCGGCCGGACGTGGCAGGACCGCTCGCGCGAACTGAAGCTGCCGAAGGGGATCCGCCACGGCACGGCGTTCGCGGTCGATCGCGCGGTGGCGGAGGCGCTGAAAAAGGAGTACGGAGCGAAATGAACAGACAGACGGCGGCGGCCTTGAAACGCTATCTCGCCGAGGGCGGCACGCTCGGCAGCCTCGCCAAACGGCCGAAGAAGCGCGCGGCGACGGCCGCGTTCCCGTGCGACCCGGCGGCGGTGTACGAGACGCAGGTCGCGGCGCTCGCGACGCGCCTGCGGCGCATCGGCGTCCGGGACGTGACGATCGGACTTTCGGGCGGGCTCGATTCGGCGCTCTGCCTGCTCGTGGCCGTCGGCGCGTTCGCGCGGCTGGGGCTGGACCGGAAGGGCATCCATGTCTACACGCTCCCCGGATTCGGCACGACGAAGCGGACGAAGGGCAATGCCGGGCTGATGTGCGAAGGGCTCGGGCTCGCGCTCGAGACGATCGACATCACGAAAGCGTGCCGCCAGCACCTCAGGGACATCGGGCACGACGGGACGACGCCGGATGTCGTCTTCGAGAACGCGCAGGCGCGGATGCGCACGCTGATCCTGATGGACAAGGCGAACATGACGGGCGGCATCGTGCTGGGCACGGGCGACCTGAGCGAGATCGCGCTCGGCTGGTGCACCTACAACGGCGACCACATGTCGATGTTCGGCGTCAACGCGGGCGTGCCGAAGACGGTCGTGCGCACGGTCTGCACGTGGTGGGCCGAATCGCACGGCGGCGCGGCGGCGGCGGCGATTCTCGACATCGTGGCGACGCCCGTCAGCCCCGAGCTCATCAAGGGCCAGAAGACGGAGGACACGATCGGCCCCTACGAGCTCCACGACTTCTTCCTCTGGAACTTCATCGTCAACGGGCTCGACCGGGCGGACCTCCTCGCCGCCGCGAAGACGTTCTTCAAGGGGCGGTTCCCGGCCGCGCTTGTCAAAAAGACGCTCGACACGTTCCTCTACCGGCTCGTCGCGCAGGCGTTCAAGCGCAACTGCGCGCCGGACGGCATTCCGGTCTTCCCCGTCATGTTCGCACCGGACGCCTGGCACATTCCTTCGGATCTCCCGCCCGGCATCTTGCTGTAGGGGTCCGAAATATGATATAATATCTCAACTTTACGAAAGGCAGAAAAACGAAATGAGCATCATCATCGGTCTACTCTATGTCATTGAAGTCGTCGCGTGCCTCCTGCTGGCGCTGATCGTCATGCTGCAGAAGCCGAAAGAAGGCGGCCTCGGCGGCGCGTTCGGCGGCGGCGCGCTCGAAGCGTCGCTCGGCGCGGATGCGGGCAACGTCCTCATCAAGGCGACGGCGATTCTCGGCGCGATCTTCCTTCTGAACACGCTCGTCCTCGCCAAGCTGACCTCCACGTCGGGCGCCGGTTCGGTCGTGGCGGGCGAGACGGCGGCTCCGGCCCCGGCGCCGCTCGCGGAGCAGCTCCCGGCCGATATGCCGCTCGACACGCCGCGCGCGGAATGAAGATTCTCGTCACCGGCGGCTCGGGATTCCTGGGCATCAACCTCATCCGTTTCCTCCGCGCGAAAGGCGTGGAGGAAATTCGCGTTCTGGACATCGCCGACTTTGACTATCCCGAGAAGTCGGAGCCGTGGCTGAAGTTCACGCGCGGCGACGTGCGCGACGTCGCGGCCGTCGAGAAGGTGACCGAGGGCTGCGACGCGGTCGTGCACTGCGCCGCCGCGCTGCCGCTCTATTCGGCCGAGGACATCTACACGACGGAGGTGGACGGCTGCCGCAACGTGCTGGCCGCCGCGCGGAAGTTCAAGCTGGACCGCATGATCCAGATTTCGTCGACGGCGGTGTACGGCGTGCCGAAAAAGCATCCCATCTACGAGACCGATCCGCTCGTCGGCGTGGGGCCCTACGGCCACGCGAAGATCGAGGCGGAGGAGATCTGCCGCGCCGCGATCACGGACGGCTACTGCGTCAGCATCATCCGCCCGAAGTCGTTCATCGGCCCGGAGCGCCTCGGCGTCTTCGCGCTCTTCTACGACTGGGCGTACACGGGCCACGGCTTCCCGATGATCGGCAGCGGCGCGAACCGCTACCAGCTGATGGACGTCGACGACCTCGACCACGCGATCTGGAACGCGCTCACCTATCCGAAGGACGTCGTCGCCACGGAATTCAACATCGGCGCGAAGGAGTTCACGACGATGCGCGAGGACTACCAGGCGGTGCTCGACCGCGCAGGCCACGGCAGGAAGATCCGCGGCATGCCCGTGAAGCCCCTCGTCTTTATCCTGCGCGTCCTTGAGAAGCTGCACCTCTCGCCGCTCTATCCGTGGGTGTACGAGACGGCGTCGACCGATTCGTTCGTCTCCATCGAGAAGGCGGAGAAGCTTCTCGACTACCGCCCGCGCTATTCCAACAAGCAGGCGCTCGTGCGGAACTACGACTGGTACGTCGCGCACCTCGACGAGTTCAAGGGCAAGAGCGGCGTCAGCCACCGCGTTCCGTGGAAGCAGGGGCTGCTCGCGTGCGCCAAATGGTTCTTCTAATCAATCAGACAGAAAGGGATTCACAGCATGAGCACACATGAATGGAAGTGGATGCGCGCCGGGCGCATGCGCCAGGTCAAGCTGACGTGCGGCGACGATATCGCCCGCCTCGCCGAACTCGACCGCAAGTACTGGCTCGCGATCTCGATGCCGACGACGGGGGTGCGGTTCGACCTGCGCCTGCTGGAGCTGATGGACACGGACGGCGACAAGCGCATCCGCACGCCCGAGGTGCTCGCGGCGATCGAATTTCTGAAGGCGAAGGGCGTCAGCCTCGACGACCTCTTCACGAAGTCCGAGGCAGACGAACGCCGGCTCGCCGACGTGCTCGCGCGCCAGGCCGATCTCGCGAAGGTCGAGCCGTCGGGCGCGGACAAGAAGGCGCTCGCGGACTGGGAGGCGGCCGGGCAGGCGCCCGCTGTCGCCGTCTGCGGCGCGGCGACGGCGGAGGCGAACGCGGCGCTCGCGGCGGTCGAGCCGGTCGTCGACGCGTTCTTCCAGCCGCCCGAGGACATGCCGCTCGTCACCGAGGAGCCGGACAGGACGCTGCCGCTCGCGTCGCACCTCAACCCGAAGCATCTGGAGGCGATCCTCGCGTTCGCGGAGAAGTGCGTCACGCCCGTCCTGGGCGAGAAGACGGAGCTGAGCCGCCTCGAGTACAAGAAGGTCAAGGCGGCGTTCGCGCCCTACCGCGCGTGGGTCGCCGCGAAGCCCGTGATGAACGCGGGCGTGAAAGGGGAGCTGGACGACGAGGAGCGGCTGTTGCGCTACAAGATGGGGCTGCGCGAATTCCTCGAAAACTACGTCAACATGGCGCGGCTCTACAGCGAGACGGATCTGGCGATCTTCCAGACGGGGACGCTGCGGATCGACGCGAAGGAGATGAACCTCTGCTTCCATGTCGACAGCGAGGCGGCGCACGCGGCGCTCGCGGAGAAGTCGAAGTGCTGCCTGCTCTACCTGAAGCTCGCGCGTCCGTCGGAGGGCGCGACGCGGTCGATCTGCGCGGTCGTCACGGCCGGCACGGTCGGCCAGCTCTACGTCGGGCGCAACGGCGTCTTCTACGATCGCGACGGCAAGGACTGGGAGGCCGTCGTCACGAAGGTCGTCGAAAGCCAGGTGTCGCTCGCGGAGGCGTTCTGGTCGCCCTGGAAGAAGCTGGGCGAGGGCATCGCCGCGTCGGTCAAGAAGTTCCTCGGCGACCGTCAGGCGGCGGCGCAGAAGAACGTCGAGACGGCGGCGCAGACCGCGGCGGCCGGGCAGGCCCAGAACGGCGGCGTGGCGATGGCGAGCTCGGTCGCGGCCATCGGCATCGGCGTCGGCATGATGGGCACGGCGGTCGCGGCGATCGCGGCGAGCGTGCAGGGCATGACGTGGTGGCAGGTCCCGATCGCGATCGCGGCGGTCATCCTCGTCGTCTCGCTGCCGAGCGTGATCCTGACATGGTTCAAGCTGCGCCAGCGCGACATCGGCGCGATCCTGAACGCGAGCGGCTGGGCGATCAACCGGCCGATGCGCTTCTCGATCAAGCGCGCGCGCGGCTTCACCAGGTGCGCGCGCCGCTAGTTTGCGGCCCGTCGGAGAATTTGATATACTTACGGCGTTCAACCGAAGGAGACAAACATGAGAGACCTGTTCATCGTGGGCGCGGGCGGCTTCGGCCGCGAGGCAATCTGGACCGTGGAGCGCATCAACGCGCTCTCGCAGCAGCCGATGTGGAACATCCTCGGCTACGCGGACGACGATCCGAAGTGGAAGCAGGGCGCGAACTTCGAGGGCTATCCGATTCTCGGCACCGTCGAACAGGCCTCCAAGGATCATCCCGGCGCCTCTGTCTTCGTCGCGATCGGCAACAACAGGAAGCGCGCCGACATGTCCCGGAAGCTGCTCGGCCACGACTTCCCGGCGATCATCGACCCGAAGGCGCAGATTTCGCCGACGACCGATTTCGAGGAAGGCTGCTTCGTCGGCGCGGGCGCGGTCATCCAGGTCGGCGCGGAGCTCGGCCGCTTCGTGATCGTCGGCTCCAACGCCGTCATTTCGCACGACACGAGCGTGGCCGATTTCGTCAACATGGGGCCCGGCTCGGTCATCGCGGCCGGTGTCAAGGTCGGCCGGGGCGTCTCGTTCTTCGCGAACGCCGCGACGATGCCCAAGATCACGATCGGCGACGACGCGCGGATCACCTGCGGCGCGGGCGTCAAGGAGAACGTGCCCGCGGGCGCGACGGTCTGAGGGACGGCGCCAAGTGAAGTGGGCGCTCTACAACCTCCTCTTTGCGCTGACGTTTCCGTTTCTGCTGCCGGGGTTCCTTCTGCGGATGCTCCGGCGCGGCGGTTATGCCGCGCGTCTGGGCGACCGTTTCGCCCTCTATCCGCCGTCCGTCGCCGCGCGTTTCCGTCAGCCGGGGAAGCGTCCCGTCTGGATTCACGCGGTGTCGGTCGGCGAGGTGCAGGTCGCCGGCCAGCTGATGCGCGAATGGCGCGCGGCCGAGCCCGATGTGTCCTTCTGCTTCTCGACGACGAGCTCGACGGGCTGGCAGATGGCGGCGCGCGAGGTGACCGCCCGCGACACGCTCATCTACAATCCCCTTGACTTCCCCAATTTCGTCAAGTCGGCGCTCGCGACCGTCCGGCCGCGCGCCGTCATCCTGACGGAAAGCGAAATCTGGCCGGTCTTCATCCGCCGCGTCCGGAAGCTCGGCCTGCCGCTCTTTCTCATCAACGCGCGCGTGAGCGACCGCAGCGCGCCGCGCTACGCGCAGGCGCGGTGGCTCTTCCGCGACGTCTTCCGCTGTTTCACCCGGATCTTCGCGCAGTCCGATCTCGACCGCGCGCGGCTCGTCGCGGGCGGCGCGGACCCGGCGGCGGTGGCCGTGACGGGCAGCTTCAAGTTCGACGTCGCGCACCGCAGTCCCGCGAAGGAGGCGGAGCTGCGCGCCTGGCTCGGCGGCGCGGGGAAGATTCTCCTCGGCGGCTCGACCTGGCCGGGCGAAGATGAAATCCTCCTCGGCATCTACAAAAAGCTGGCGGACAGGGGTGTGACGCTCGTTCTCGCACCGCGCCACTTCGAGAAGGCCGACGCGGTCGAGGCGAACATCCGCGCGGCGGGCTTCGCCTGCGTGCGGCGCAGCCGCGGCGACGCGGCGCGTCCGGGCGCGGTCTTCCTCGCCGACACGACGGGCGAGCTGATGGGGCTCTACGGCCTCGCGGACGCGGTCTTCGTCGGCAAGTCCCTCGGCGCGCACGGCTCGCAGAACATGATCGAACCGTGCCTGTGCGGCAAGCCGACGGTCGTCGGGCCCTACACCGAGAACTTCCGTCCCGTGATGAGCGACCTCGGCGCGGCGGACGCGATCGTCCAGGTCGCGGACGCGGCCGCCCTCGAACGCACGCTCCTCGGCTGGTTCGCGCACGGCGACGGCGGGCTCGGCGCGCGTGCGGCGGCGGCCGTCCGGCGGCGGTGCGGCGTCGTGGCGACGTGCGTTCGGGAAATCCGGGAGGTGCTTTCATGAAACGTCGGACGGTGATTCTGTCGGTTGCGGCGGTCGTCGCGGCGGCGGTCGGCGCGCTCGTCTGGTGGCGTCTGCGCGCCCGGCCGGTGCTCGCGTTTCCCGAGGAATTCCGCTTCGCGCCGGTCAAGATCGTCGCGGCCTACGCCGCGATGGTCGAGATGCCCGAGGCGGACGACGTCGCGCTCGTCGGCGACGGCGCGTGCGCGCTGAAGGGCTATTTCGAGAATGCGGGGCTGGCGGTCGTCACCAACGCGGCGGAGGCGGCGCGCACGGATATCGTCGTCGTCTCGGGAACGGAGCGGCACGACTGGAAGGCGATCGCCGCGCGCGTCGCGGACGACGGCGAGATCGTCTGGCTGCTGGACGTGCGCCGGATGACGGCGGCGGCGTTCAAGCGCGCGCTCGCGGCGATTCCGGGCGCGGATGTGCACCTCTGGATGCCGGGCGAGCACGACTGGGTGCTCACGGCGCGGCAGACGGCGGTGCGGCGCGATCTCGGCGAGATGCTGGAGGTGTTCGCGCGCGAAAGCGCGTTCGAGGATCTGTCGACGGCGATGTGCGAAACGCTGCCGGAACTGATGGCGAACTACGTCGGCACGCGCGAGGAGGTGGCGCCGGCGCTCGTCGGCGACCTGCGCGCGGAAATCCATCCCGAGTATCTCGTCCCCGCCGAGATTCCGACGATCGGCTGGATCGATCCGGGCGACGTGGACGCGGACATCAACGACATGATCGGCCAGCAGTTCCACAGCCTGCAGTTCGACCGGCGGACGGTGCTGGAGGGCAGCATCCTCGCGCGCGACCACAGCCGGCTGCCGGAGGCGTTCGACAAGTGGGCGGCCGCGCTGCGGAGCAACCCGCACGACACGATGCTGCTCGGCCGCCTCTACAGCCTCGCCGTCAACGCGGCGGCGTTCATGAACGTCGGCAACGTCAAGGCGGCGGCGCACTGCTACGAGGCGATGATCGCGATCCGGCCGACGGACGCGGCGGCGATCGAGGAATACGGCAAATGCCAGCTGATGCTCGGCAACCGCGCGCTCGGCGAACAGGCGAAAAAGAGAGCGGAGGAACTGCGGAAATGAAACGGATCATCCTGGCGGCGGCGCTGGCGGCGCTCGGTGCGGGCTGCTTCACGGTGCACCGGAGCGAGTATCCCGAGGTGACGATGAGCCGCGCGCCCGAGGGGCGCGAGATCGCCGTCCAGCTCGCGGGCTTCGAGGCGACCGTCGTCTCGTATCTGCCGGTCTACGGCCACGAGACGGTGTGGCGCGAACATGTCTACCGCGACCGCCACGGCCGGTTCCGCGACGGCGGCCTCTACCCGGCGACGTATTCGACGACGACCTACATTCCGCAGGCGCGCCTGACGCCGGCGTTCGTCGAGCGGGCGCAGGATCTGCTGGAGGACGCCGGATTCGCCGTCGGCCTGACCAATGCCGCGTATGTCGTCGAGGTGCGCTTCGCGGGCCCCGTCGTCACCGACGGCGACCGCACCACCGAATGCCTGTGGCTTCTCTGCTCGCTTCTTTCGGGCGACTACAGCGCGCAGACGTGGACGGCGCGCCTGCGGATCACGGAGGCCGCGACGGGGCGGCTCCTGCTGCACCGCGACTATTCCCAGAAGTACGCCGCCGCCGTCTGGGGGCCGATCCCGATCCTCAGCCCGGCCGCCGCGACCGCGACCGACGCCGACGTGATGCAGAGCTGGGCGCTGTCGGCGCTGACCGACCGCGCGCTGGCCGACGCGACGCAGTTTCTGGCGGGCCGCTGATGACGGCGGCGGTCACGAGTTTCTGGACGGCCTCCGCGCTCGGCACGGGCAACGCGGAAACGCTGCTGAACCTCCGGCGCGGCACGGCGCCGGGGATGCGCGAGATCGCCGGCGACATCCCGGGGCGCGCGCTCTTCTTCGGCTGTATCGACGCGGAGCTGCCCGCGATCGCGGAGGCGAAGTGGAACATGCGCGCGTGCCGCCTCCTGAAGCTGGCGGCGGCGGGGCTGCGGACGGAGCTTGACGATCTGCGCGCGCGCGTCGCGGTCGACCGCATCGGCATCGTCCTCGGCGCGAGCAACACGGGCATCGACGAGGCGCAGCATTTCGTGGACGCGTGGATCGCGTCGGGTGAAAAGCCCGCGGCGCTCGACTTTTCGATGATCGAGCTCGGCACGCCCGCGCTCTATCTGCGCGAACTTCTCGGCACGACGGGGCCGGCCTACACGGTCTCGACCGCCTGTTCGAGCGCGGCCAAGGCGTTCGGCGCGGCGCGGCGGCTCCTCGACCGCGGCCTCTGCGACGCGGTGGTGACGGGCGGCGTGGACGGCCGCTGCCGGTTCGCGATGAACGGCTTTCAGGCGCTCGGCGCGCTGTCGGCCGGGCGCTGTCGCCCGCTCGCGCCCGACCGCGACGGCATCAACCTCGGCGAGGCGGTGGCGCTTTTCGTGCTGGAGCCGGACGGCGCGGGCGTGCGCCTGAGGGGCGTGGGCGAATCGTCCGACGCCTACCACGCGACGGCGCCCGATCCCGACGGCGGCGGCGCGGAGGCCGCGATGCGCGCGGCGCTGGCCGATGCGGGGCTCGCGCCGGACGACATCGACTACGTGAATCTGCACGGCACGGGCACGGTGGCGAACGACGCGATGGAGATGAAGGCGGTGGCGCGCGTCTTCGCGGGACGGCGGCCGCGCTGCGAATCGACGAAGCCGCTGACGGGCCACTGCCTCGGCGCGGCGGGCGCGGTGGAGGCGGCGATCGCCGCGCTGCTCATCGAGTCGGGCGCGTGCCGCACCGCGCTCAGCAACAGTTTCGCCTTCGGAGGGTCCAATGCCAGTCTCATCCTGTCGGCTTGACGATTTGCTGCCGCACCGGCCGCCGATGACGCTCCTCGACGAGGTGCTGTCGGTCGATCTCGCGACGGAAACGCTCGTCGCCGCGTTCACGGCGCGCCGCGACTGGTGCGCGAACTGGGTGGCGATCGAGCTGATGGCGCAGGCCGCCGCCGCGCTCGCGGGCGCCACCGACCGGGCGGAAGGGCGGGAGGGGCCGCCGCGCCCGGGGCTCCTTCTGGGCACGCGCAGGCTGACGCTCGATCTCCCCGCGTTCACGGTCGGCCGGCACTACACCGTGCGCGCGCAGAGCGTCTTCCGCGACGCGGAGTCCGCGAGTTTCGACTGCGCGGTGCTGGACGGCGCGCGCACCGTGGCGTCCGCGACGCTGAACGCCTACCGGCCGCCGGACGTCCGCGCGTTTCTCGCCGGTCGGCGCACCGGCGGCGCGGGTGAAAGCGGCTGACGCGCGGCCGTGGATGTGATATACTATTCCTTATCTGTTTCAACACGACGATCAACCTGTCTGAGGAGAAAAACATGATTCTGCTGCTGGGTTCGGAAGCCTATTCGCCGTTCCGTCTGGACGCGCTCAAGGATGCCATTTCGAAAATCGACCCGACGCTGGGCCGCCTCGCCATCGACGCCCGGTGGGTCTACGCCATTCAGATGGCCGACACGGCCTTTTCGCCCGAGGAGCTGCAGCGCGCGGCCGTCCTCCTGAACGCCGACGGGCCGTGCGACGGCGCGGACTTCTTCGTCACGCCGCGCAAGGGCACGATCAGCCCGTGGTCGTCGAAGGCGACCGACATCTTCCGCAACTGCGGCCTCGCGACGATCCTGCGCGTCGAGCGCGGCATCCGCTACAGGGTGACGCGGCTCAACTCCTTCGGCTACGCCGACGCCGAGAACCCGACGGTGGAGGTCGGTGCGTGGACGGGCGCGCTCTACGACAAGATGACCGAGGGCGTGTATGCGTCCATCGACGACCTCTTCGAGGTGGACGAGCCGAAGCCGGGGCGGACGTACGACGTGCTCGCGAAGGGCATCGACGCGATCCGCGAGGCGAACGCGGAGATCGGGCTCGCGATCAGCGAGGAGGAGATGGCGTATCTCGCGAAGTCCTTCACGGCGGCGGGCCGCAACCCGACCGACACGGAGCTTGTGATGTTCGGCCAGGTGAACAGCGAGCACTGCCGCCACAAGATCTTCGGCGCGGAGTTCATCATCGACGGCAGGAAGCAGCCGAAGTCGCTCTTCGAGATGATCAAGAATACGCACAAGAAGCGTCCGCAGGACACCTTGAGCGCGTACAAGGACAATTCGGCCGTCGTCAGGGGCTTCCCGACGCAGGTCTTCGCGATCGATCCGAAGACGAACGCCTACGGTTTCAAGAAGGATCAGGTCGAGCAGCTGATGAAGGTCGAGACCCACAACCATCCGACCGCGATCTCCCCGTATCCGGGCGCGGCGACGGGCGTGGGCGGCGAAATCCGCGACGAGGCGGCGACGGGCACGGGCTCGCGCACGGTCGCCGGCATCTGCGGCTTCATGGTCTCGAACCTGCGCATCCCCGGCTTCCCGCAGCCGTGGGAGCGCGTGTACGCCGACTTCCCGACGCGGCTGGCGACGCCGCTGCAGATCATGATCGACGGCCCCATCGGCGGCGCGGCGTTCGGCAACGAGTTCGGACGGCCGCAGCTGTGCGGCTTCTTCCGCACGTACGAGGGCGAGATCCTCGGCGAGCTGCGCGGCTACCACAAGCCCATCATGCTCGCGGGCGGCAT
>DJXI01000077.1:0-1024 GCA_002449695.1 Verrucomicrobia bacterium UBA7008
GGTTTTTGTTTTAACGCAGAGACGCGTAACCGCCCCTTGCGGGTGGCCGCGACCCATGGGGAAGCGGCCAAGCCGAGCGAAGCGAGCGCCGAGAGTACGCAGAGGTTACCGGGGGCTGATGGCCTGGCCCCCAGTTCGAAATCCTCTCTGCGTCCTCTGCGACTCGCGGCCCCTTGCGGCCCTTCGGGTTCGCTTCGCTCAGGCGACCCGATGCCTTCGGCACGGGCGCATCTCGACTCTGCGTTAAAAATCTTCCTCACGCCGAGCGCAAGCAGAAGCCCGCCCCACAAACCGGCCACGACAACACCAACCGCATTCCAGTCCATCATCGCGTCACCTCACCCTCACGGCAAATCCACCGGGCGCGGTCTTGCCGACGATGGACGCGCCCGCCTCGCCGCTTCCGCGCGCCGTGACTTTCGCGAGGTTCCACCCGCCGCTGAAGAAGCTCGGCAGCGCCGCCGCCGAAAACACGCGCCCGCCGTCGCTCGCTTCGAGACTCCGCGCGTTTCGCGCCCCGTCCAGTCCGAGCCTCCAGTCAAGCGTCCGCCGCCCGGCGCTCCGCGCCACCCATTCCGACGCCTCCGCGCGCCTGTCGCTGAAGAACCACCCGCCGTGCGACCATCCAAGAATGAAGTCGGCCTCCTCGAGCGACAGGTCGCCGTTCCGGTCGGCGTCGACACCGAACGCAACCTGCACGCAATTGCTCGGCGCCGCATCCAGCTCAATCGTCAGGCGGAACGTATTGTCCTCCGCCGCGCCCGCGTCGAAGACGAGGTTTGTCGAAACTTCCGAATCCGCCCACACACTCGGCGGCAGCGTCGGTGGAGCGAACCGCGTCCCCGCGCGCGCCATCAGCACGGCGGTTGCAAGCAAAAGCACTGTCAACCATCTCATCATCGTTTAACTGCTAATAGTATATCAAATTCATCGGGTGTTCACTCCGGTTAAACCGCAGTAGCCAACGGCCCCCGCGAACACGCATGTCCAGAAACGCGAATATGCGTGTTCACGAACGTGGATA
>DJXI01000077.1:1148-22799 GCA_002449695.1 Verrucomicrobia bacterium UBA7008
TGTTCACGAACGTGGATATGCGTGTCCAGAAATGCGAGCACACATGTTCATGCACACGCGCCCATTAAGCAGCGTCGGACAAAGACGACGCCGCGCAAGAAGGAGCGAATGGGCGGCAGTGCCGAATGGCGCACTGCACTGCGGGGCAATTCTAGAGGAGCTAGACCGCACGCTGGAAAGGTACACACGACGATGCGGCCATTCGCATGCGGCTGTCTGAGCAAAAACAACACCGCCCAGCCCCCGGAAGGGCACGGACGGCGAGAGGATTCAGATGAACAATCCCGCTAGTTGGATGCCTTGAACCCGAAGTACTCGTTCGCGTTGTTGAAGGAGATGTCGCGGACGATGCCGCCGAGCCATTTGAGGTCGTTCGGCAGCTCGCCCTTCTCCACCTCCTCGCCGAGCTTCTGGCACAGGAGACGCCGGAAGTATTCGTGGCGGGTGTAGCTGAGGAACGAGCGGCTGTCCGTCAGCATGCCGACGAAGTTGCCGAGCGAGCCGAGCGCCGCAAGCGCCTCGATCTGCTTGCGCATGCCGTCCTTCTGGTCG
Source organism: Verrucomicrobia bacterium UBA7008 (assembly GCA_002449695.1). GTDB lineage: Bacteria > Verrucomicrobiota > Kiritimatiellia > RFP12 > UBA1067 > UBA1067. The sequence goes on from DJXI01000077.1 coordinate 1,701, forward strand.
AGGAACCACCACGCCGCGCCGAGCTGGATCTTGCCGCGACAGGGCGCCTTCTGGAAGCAGCCCATCACCGTCGCGAGCATCTCGTTGTCCTTCGGGTTGAGCGAGTAGAGGATGCAGCGCGGCAGCGCGTCTTCGCGCTCGAGGCGGTCGAAGAGCTTGGCGAGGTTCTCCGTCACCGACCAGTCGCCGATGCAGTCGAAGCCCGTGTCCGGCCCCATCACGTCGTACATCGCGCCGTTCAGATCCCGCAGGCAGTTGTAGTGCAGCTGCGTCGTCCAGTTCGCCCGGCAGTCCGCCTTCAACCCCTCGTACAGCCACGCGCTCTTGAACTTCAGCGCCTCCTCGGGCGTGACCGCCTTGCCGCCGCGCGCCTTCCTGAAGATGCGCGCGACCTCCGTCTCGGTGTAGGGCGCGGCGAAGATCTCGGTGATGCCGTAGTCGGAGACGACGCAGCCCGCCTGCGCAAAGAAGTCGTGGCGCTTGGCCATCGCCGCAAGGAAGTCGTCATATGTCCTGACGGCCATCCCCGCCGCCGCGCCGAGCCGGTCCATCCAGTCGTTCCAGACCTTCAGCGTCTCGATCTTCGACGCCTTGTCCGAGCGCCAGGCCGGACGGATCTGCGTCGCGAACGGCTGTTGCGCGATCGCGAGGTGGTGTTCGAGCGAGTCGACGGGATCGTCCGTCGTGCAGACGACGGCGACGTTCGACTTCTTCATGAGGCCGCGCGCCGAGAACCACTTCGCCTTCAGCTGCCTGTTGCACTTGTCGTAGATGCGCTTCGCGCTCGCGCCGCACAGCCGCTCGGTGACGCCGAAGTAGCGCGCGAGCTCCAGGTGCGACCAGTCGAAGAGCGGGTTCTTGACGAGCCGCTCCATCGTCTTGGCGAACGCCTCGAACTTCTCCCAGCCCGACGCGCAGCCGTCCGTGCCGCGCCCCGAGCAGAGGCGCTCGGCGAACCCATTGGAGCGCATCTGGCGCCACTTGTAGTGGTCGCCGCCAAGCCAGACGTCGGCGATGTCGGTCCAGCGCCTGTCCTCGGCGATCTCCACCGGCGGCAGATGGCAGTGGTAGTCGATGATCGGCATCTTCTCCGCGTAGCCGTGGTAGAGCTCGCGCGCCGCCTTCGTCGTGAGCAGGAAGTCGGGATGGATGAACGGTTTCGCCTTCGTCGTCGCCATGGTTCTGTTCCTTATTTGGATTTGATTTCCTTCGCGAGCGCCGCCGCGTCCGCCGCCAGCTTCTCGATGGCCGCCCAGTCGCCCGCCTTGATCGCGTCCTTCGGCGCGATCCAGGTGCCGCCGCAGCAGATGATCTCGGGCACGGCGAGGTAGTCGCCGACGTTCGACAGCTTCACGCCGCCCGTCGGCATGAACTTGACGCCCGTCCAGCGGAACGCGCCCAGGAGATCCTTGATGTACTTGACGCCGCCGGCCGATTCCGCCGGGAAGAACTTGACCATTTTGCAGCCGAGCGCGAGCGCCTGGCTCAGCTCCGAGGCCGTCGCCACGCCGGGGCAGAACGGCAGGCCGAGTTCGTTCGCCGCCTTGACGATCGCGGGATCGAACCCGGGCGCGACGCACGCCTCCGCGCCCGCCGCCTTCGCCGCCGTGAGCTGCTGCAGCGTCAGCACCGTGCCCGCGATGAGCCGCGCGCCGGGGACTTCCGCCTTGATCTTCGCGATCGCCTCCGCCGCGCACGCGGTGCGGAAGGTGACTTCGAGAACCGGCAGCCCCCCCTTCACGAGCGCCTGCGCGAGCGGCACCGCCTTGGTGAGGTCGTCGATGACAATGACGGGGATGATGCCCGCGTCGCCGAGAGTTTTGATCATGTCCATTGTTCTGATTTCCTTATGGTGGTTTTCCGGGCGGCCGAACGCCACGGACTTTGCCAGATGCCGCATATTTTACCAAAAACCGCGCCCTCGCGCACTACCCAGTTGGGTAGAGGATGAACCCCCAAATCTTGAAGAGATACTTGGGAAGCATCATCGCGAAGCAGCAGAAATAGCCGTTCGCGCGGTTGGCGCGGACGTTCTCGACGTTGAGCAAAATATTCTTCTATGTCCTTGCGCCCTGTCTACACCGGCCGGGACCAAAGGTTACACCGCATCCGTTTACAGGCGGGCGGACCTCCGGCCGTGCCGGGGGTCCGCCCTTTGTGCCTGTGCCTGAAGCATCAGTTGCCAGACGGAACCGGAGCGTCCTCGATCGTGACACCGACCTTGTAGAACCCGGCGGCGGCGCTAGCGGGCGTGAATTCCTCCTCGCTGCCGAGCTCGTAGCTCGTGGTCGGCTCGGTGGGCCACTGGTCCGTGAGGCTCGCCTTCTCATAGACGTTGAGCATCACCTTGTAGCCAGCCTTCGCGGTGGCGTCGAGCGAAACGACGACCTTGCCGTTCTTGACCTCGATGGTGGGCGTGACGTCCTTCTCGACATCGCCGGTCTCTTCATCGAGGAGGCCGAGCGCGTAGGCCTGGGCGTAGGTTACGCCGCTGGTCGTGCCCTCGACGGCATCGGTGAGAGCCTTGCCTTCGGGAATCTTCTCCGCAAGCGCGGCCTGCACCGCAGTGTCGATGTTGAACGTCTTGCCGTCAGCACCGCCCGGGAAGCCCTGCGGAATCTGCGAGAGCGAGTAGACCTTGTAGGTCTTGTCGGCCACCGTTTCATCAGCGAGGTTCTTGACTTCCCAGTTGAGAGATGCGTCACCGGCGTTGACGACCGTGAGGTTGTCTATGGTGCTGACAATCTTCACCGTCGGCGCGTACGTCGTATCGAACGGAATCAGATAGACGTTCGCAGGATCGAACGAGCCGCCGTTGATTGTGAGCGTCGAGGACTTGGAGGCGTTGTTTCCGCTATAGGAGAGCGACTGGACATTGCCCTTGTGCGTTCCGCCGTTGATTGTCGCAACGCCCCAGTTCATGATCGTGAAGGTAAGGCCCGTGTAGCCCTTGTCGTTGGCGATGACTTCGAGCGTGCCGCCGTTCATCACGAACTCGCCGACGCCGGGGTCTTCGTCGACCTTGACGCAGGTGTAGTCGCTGACGAGCGAACCAGAGGCGAGCGTGAGCTTGCCTTTGAGGCGGATGAGCGAAGCCGGGTTCTTCGTGTTGCCGGACGCAACAGGCGTACCCTTGACCATACCGGTCGTTCCGGTCGCATCGAGGATCGTCACCTCGGCGCCGCTCGGAATGTCAAGAACGTAGTAGCTGTTCGCAAGACGCTGGATGACATGTCCGTTGAGGTTGAGCGACAGGGTCTTCGTCGCAGGGAAGACGATTGCGCCATCGCCCGCACCCAGCGTGATGTCCGCGAGGAGTTGGATTGTATCGCCGCCCATAGCTTCTTCGAGCGCCTTGGCGAGCGTCGCGTATTTCGCCGTTCCGATGGCGGCAACGAACTCACGCAGCGTATATACTCTCGTTTCAGAGTTCCAGGTGAAGTAGTCGTTCCACTTACCGGTATCCGTGAACTCTTCGTCGAGAACGTTGACGACACTTCCCTGCGCGGGATACAGCGAATAGACGGTTGCTATCGCTTCAGCGACAGAATCGTATCCGCGTCCAGTCGAGTCGGTAGCGGCGTATGTCGGCGCGACATAGAGGACGAGACCGCCCTTGTCCGCATCATAGACGAGCGTCTGCTCCGTCGCTTCGCCGTTGACGGTGACGGGGATCTGCTCACCGGCGACGCCGTTCGGACCGTAGAGAGCACCCGCATCCTTTCCGGAGTCGCCGTTATTTGTAAGCGACAGCGACACAAGGCAATCCTCGCCCTGAGGAGCCGCATCAAAGTCAACAGCGTCGATGCGGAGCGCAAACTGCGTACCAACCTCAATCGTCCCAGCCCCGGATGCATCAAGCACGTTAGCGTAATAATACGCAACATATCCTGGATTCCACGCCTTTGAACCCGACCCCGAAATCGTCGCTTTCTCAAACTTCAACGTACCATCAACCTTCAACGCAGGCATCTGAATCACACGCTCATGATTCCAAGCCAACTCGTTTGCCGAAAGAGGATTGCCGTTGTTAATGGAAACCGTACCGCCTGATGCGACGCGGACTTTGGAAATGACGTCCGAATTGGGCAAATACGTGTTGTTTCCTGTAAACGAGGTAACGGTTATTGTCGAATTCAAACCACCGTACCACTTAAGATTGGCGTTTGAAGACCAGTTGTAGCCGATCACGACTTCGCACTCGGATTCGTTGGAGACTGTGGGTGCAAATTGCGGCGCAACGGCAAGCGTGACCGAGCCGCTGAAATCGTCGCCGACCCAAATATGCGGCGCGGAATAGCTGTACGTGACCGAGCCGGTGCCGGAGACGAGATTTGTCAGCACGCAGTTTGCGTTGCCGCACGTGATTGTGCCCGACCAGTCCTCAAGCGCGTCGATTGCATATTTCTTGTTCCCGGCGGCAAAATTGATCATGCCGCTGCCGGTAACCTTCTTGAAGACGCTTGCCGTCCCGCTGGAGCCGTTCGCAGTCGTATATGTCCCGGTAACCTTGACCGTCGGATTGACCTGCGCATAGACCGTTGAACCCGCGCCGGGATAGCCGGTGAAATTACCGGCGATTTCGACGACGGAGCCATCTACACCGTAAGTGTTGAACTGGAGTCCCTCTCCGTTGGCATTCGTAGCGTCCCATGCCACCACAAACGTACCAGTCCAGTTGACGAACCAGGACGCATTGAACGAAGCAGGGGCCTTGGTGTACTTGATCGCGCCGGCACCAGAGAGCGTGCCGGAGAAGACGACATCATCCGTGACGGCGACTGTGACGCCGGCGGGAATCGTAACGGCCTCGGAGGTGGCCGCGACGAGCGTGACGGTGTCGCCGTTCTGAGCGGCGGCGAGAGCCTTGGCGAGCGACGGATAGCCAGTGCTGTTCAGCGAGGCAATCACGCGGGTCGAGGTATAGACGCCGTTCGCATACGACCAGCCTGCTTTTTCAACTTCCGCCGCCTCGGGAGCGAGAACATTTACAGTGGAAGCGTAAGCGGCATCGGCGGCATCAAGCGCTTTCTCGACAGTGGCGTAACCGGTGGTCGATTCATCGTCCGCGACAACCTGCGCGGCTGCGAGGTAGATACCCTTCTGATTGTCGAGAGTATCAACGCAGAGGTCGGCTGCAGCGCCGTTGACCTTCGTAGAGGCGAGGTCGTCAACATTGAAGTTGCTGCCAGCCTTGACGAGGGCCGTGCCGTAGCCCGCCTTGGAAACAATGTCTCCGAACGCAACCTTTTCGTAGCTTCCGGCAGATATCGTGCCGCTATAGTCTTTCAAGGACGTAATGACATACCATCTGGTCGCCTGCGCATTCGACATCGTAAGATTGCCGGTGCCGGTAATAACGGCAAAAGTCGCGTTGGTGGTATCCTTGTTGCCGTTGTCGATTGTCATGTTCGCCGAGAGTTTGAGCGCAGGAGCGATCGACGAGCCAATGACGGGGTAGCCGCCCGTGAAGTCCTGGAGAAGCTCGACGGTCGTGCCGGTGGCACCATAGAGGTTGAAATCAACGTTATTGCCGCTGACGTTGAAGTCGAGCGCCACGGTGCAGCCGGCGTTGAACATGCCGATGTCGCCGGAGGCAATCGCGGACTTCAGCGTCAGCTTTTGGGTCTGGACCGTGCCAACAAGCGCACCCTTGACATTGTCGTTTTCCGTCTCGCCGCTGTTGGTCAGCGTCCCCGTATTGGAGCAGCCTTCGAGAACCGCGTCATCGGCACTGTAGGCGAGGATGCCAGCAAAGCCCGTCGCATCGTTCTCCTCATTTACATATGAAATGTCGAGTGCACCCGTGTTGGAGCAGTTCTGGAACGTAACGGGCGTAGAGCCGACCTTATGCTGGACAATGGCGCAGATGCCGCCGAGCTTGGTGTAGGCGCCATAGATTGTAGCGTTGTTGGTGCAGTTCTTGATGAGAGTGCCATTCTCGCCGCCGCCGCACGCACGGACGACGATACCGGCCATGTTGTGGGTGCCGGGCTTCTCGGACGAGAGGAAAGAGCCGGCCGCAGTGAGGTTTTCAAGCGTCGCGCCATTACCGGCGTTGCCGACGATGGCATAGCCGAACTCGCCAGAGGTCGCGGCGGTCGAAATGTTCTCGACGGTGAGGTTCTTGATCGTGCCGCCGTTGACCTGGTTGAAGATACCGCCGTAGTTGCGAGCGGTCATCGTCACATTGGAAATCTTGAAGTTGCCGCCATCATATGTTCCGGTGAAAGGCGTGCCTGCCGTCGGATTGGCATTGTAAACACCGATACCGGCGAATGCGCCAGCATCTGTCATGTCGATATTGGCGGTCTGGACAAAGCACTTGTCGGCGCTCTTGCCTGCATTAACGGCATCCGCGAGAGCCTTGAGGTCGGCAACCGACCTGATTTCGAACGGATGCTCGGCAGTGCCGTCCATTACGGTTTCGTCGCTGAAAGTGAGCGTCGCGCCGTTCAGCGCAGCGGTGAGAGCATCGGTGTAGTTGAGGTAGTACTGCTCGGGATCGCTTGCGTCCTCATCCTTGGCAATCCAGCCTGTCGGAGCACCGCCGAAAGGATCGGTCGTGCGGGCGACAAAGTTGTCGAGCTTGCCCGAGCCCTTGAATTCCATTTCCGATATGCTGTTGTCCGCGCCCGCCCCCGTGAACGCATTCTCCTGAACCTTCACGCCATCAACATAGACGTAGAAGTCAGCGGTGCCAGAGGGAACAACCGTAAGACGATGCCATCCCTCCGTGACCACTTTCGATATCTTTGTAACATCGCTTCCGACAACGACAAGGCAATCATCCGCCTTGTCTACATAAACGCCAAGCTTCTCGCCTTCTTCAAGACCGCAGGCTTCGTCGCAGGCGACGAACTGGATGTACACGTCAAGTATGTTTCCGCCATTGGCATCAGACGTGTACGATTCGTCAAGTTCCAGGTACTTGTCGCCGAAGCTAGCAAACGGATAATTTGCAGCGACGGAAGGAGCATCGCCCGCATAGGCGGTGCCGTCGGCACCTTCGAAATCTAGCTGATTCGTTATCTCTGCGGAGGCAACTACCGCAGTTGCAGCAGCAGCCAGCGCAATTAGTAGTTTTTTCATCGACTTCTCCCTTCTTGTTAGGTTGTCCCGACAGACCCTCCGCCGAGCATGCGCATATGATAGCATATTATCATATCCCCCGCAAGGGGGAAAAGCAAAAAAATTCCCCCGCAAGGGGGAAAAGCAAAAAATGCTCGATTAAAAAAACATCCCTTCGGCCGAAGGGATGTTTCGATTTGAAGGACGGTTGTCTTTTCGGTCAGCGGTCCACGCGGGCGGAGCCGCCGCCCACGAGCTTTTCGACATCGGCCTTCGTCGCCATCGACGTGTCGCCGGGCGTCGTCATCGCCAGCGCGCCGTGCGCCGCGCCGTAGTTCACCGCCTTCTCGGCGTCGTCGAACGTCAGGAAGCCGTAGACGAGGCCCGACGCGAACGAGTCGCCGCCGCCGACGCGGTCGTAGATCTCGAGGCCCGGGCGCGGGATCGACTGGTGCAGCTCGCCCTTGTACCAGCAGATCGCCGACCAGTCGTTGATCGTCGCGGACTTGACCGAGCGCAGCGTCGTCGCGACCGCCTTGAAGTTCGGATAGATGCCGACCGCCTTCTCGATCATCTTCCGGAAGCCCTCGATGGGAAGCGTCGTCAGGTTCTTGTCCACGCCCTCGACCTCGATGCCGAGCGCGGCGGTGAAGTCCTCCTCGTTGCCGATCATGACGTCGACGTACTTCGCGATCTCCCGGTTGACCGCCTGCGCCTTTGCGTTGCCGCCGATGGACTTCCAGAGGCTCGCGCGGAAGTTGAGGTCGTAGCTCGTGACGGTGCCGTACTTCTTCGCGGCCTTCAGCGCCTCGATGACGACATCCGCCGTCGTTTCGCTGAGCGCGGCGAAGATGCCGCCCGTGTGGAACCACCGCACGCCCTCCTTGCCGAAGAGCTGGTCCCAGTCGATGTCGCCCGGCTTGAGCTGGCTGACGGCGGTGAGGCCCCGGTCGGCGCAGCTGCGCGCGCCGCGGCAGCCGTAGCCGCGCTCGACGAAGTTGAGGCCGTTGCGCACCGTGCGGCCGATGCCGTCGTACGGCACCCACTTGATGTGGCTCGTGTCGACGCCGCCCTGAAGCATGAAGTCCTCGACGAGCCGGCCGACGGGATTGTCCGCGAACGCGGTGACGGCCGTCGTCTTCAGCCCGAAGCAGCGCCGCAGGCCGCGCACGACGTTGTACTCGCCGCCGCCTTCCCACACCTTGAATTCGCGCGTCGTGTGGATGCGACCGTCGCCCGGATCGAGGCGGAGCATGATTTCACCGAGGCTCGCGGCGTCCCACATGCAGGACCCGGCGGGCTTGACGTTCAGACTTTCGTTCATTTGTCGTTCCTTTGTTGATTCTGCTGGAAAAGTCAATCAGTTTGGCGCATATTGTATCATAAAATCCAGCGCGCGGCACTACCCGTTCGGGTATTTTTCCCGGCGGCGGCGCGGCACTTCTGCCGCGGAAACAAAAAACGGCGCGCGGGGAAAGCCGTGCGCCGAGGGGGGAATTAAATATGCGCATAGTATAGCATTTCGGCCGGGCGGATTTTATTCATTTGCGAATCAATTATTTATCCAATTGCGCAACACGCCCGTTTTGTGATATACTAGGTTTCTAGAAGTCAAGAATCCTAGAACCTCGCCATGGACACCATTCTCTTCTTTCAACGCAACGATACCTATGCCGCCCGCCTCCGGCTGGAGGGTCTGAGCACGTTCGCCCGCGAGATCGGCTGGCACGTGCAGGTCTACGCCGAGCGCTTCGACCGCGCCGCGCTCGACGAGGTGCTCGACTTCTGGCGGCCCGTCGGCACCGTGCTCAGCGTCAACGACCGCCAGAGCGAATTCGACGCCTCGCTCTTCGACCCCGCGCGCACGGTCCTTCTGGACTGCTTCCCGCCGCGCCGCATCGCCCGCGCCTTCTCCGGCGTCTTCACCGACTCGCCCGCCGCAGTGGAGCTCGCCGCGCGCGAGCTCGCCGCGAAGGACTGCCGCGATTACGGTTTCGTGCCGTGGTCCGTCCCCTATGCGTGGAGTGAAAACCGCCTCAACCACTTCGCGTCGCTCCTCGCGCGGCTGCACCGCCGACTCCACGTCTTCGCGCCGTCGCGTGAAGGCCTCGCCGTCAAGGAGACGCAGCGCGAGCTCATCGCGTGGCTCCGCGCGCTGCCCAAGCCGTGCGGCATTCTCGCCGCCAACGACCGCGCGGCCGACAACCTGCTGACGGCCTGCCTGCTCGCGCACGTGTCGGTGCCGTTCGAGTGCGCGGTCGTCGGCGTGGACGACGAGGTCACCGTCTGCGAGGGGACGAATCCCACGCTTTCGAGCGTGCGGCTCGACTTCAAGGAATCGGGCTACCGCGCGGGCGCGCTCCTCGCGGAACTCGTCGCGGGGCGGCTCGCCGCGCGCACCGCCGTCACCGTGCCGCCGCTCGGGCTCGTCCGCCGCAACTCGTCGCGCACCTTCCTCCGGACGGACCGCTTCGCGCTCACCGCGTCCGAAGTCATCCGCGCCAAGGCGTGCGACGGCCTCGCGGCGCGCGACGTGCTCGCGGTCTTCCCCTGCTCGCGGCGGCTCGCGGAAATCCGCTTCCGCAACGCGACGGGCCATTCGGTGCTCGACGAGATCCGCGCCGTGCGCCTCGAGCGGGCGAAAAAGCTCCTGCGCAACCCGCAGTGCGACCTGGCGGCTGTCGCCAACCTGTGCGGCTACGCCTCGACGCCGACGTTCGCGCGCATCTTCAAGGCCGCGACGGGGATGACGATGTCGGCGTATCGTCGTGCGGCGCGGACAGCTCGCTGAGAATCGCGACGACGACCTGCGTGACGTCGTTCGTGCCGACCGTCCAGCGGCCGTCCGCCTGCTGGGCGGAGACGAGCGCGATCGCGAGCTGCGTCGCGTCGACCGGCACCGCGTTCGTCGGCGCGCGCGCGAGCGCGTGGTCCACCTCGTTCTGGACCGACGGCTCCAGGACGTCGGGCGAGACGAGCGGCTGCGCCGCGATCGTCAGCGCGAGCAGGAGAAACTTCACTTCGCGGCCTCCAGCGTGTTCCACAGGAGCATTGTGATCGTCATCGGGCCGACGCCGCCGGGAACCGGCGTGATCGCGCCCGCGACGGCCGCGCACGATTCGAAGTCGGCGTCGCCCACGAGCCGGAACCCCTTCGGGCGCGTCGCGTCGGGGATGCGGTTGACGCCGACGTCGATCACGACCGCGCCCGGCTTGAGCATGTCGCCCGTGAGCGTCCCGGGCCGGCCCGCCGCGACGACGACGATGTCGGCGGTGCGCGTGAACGACGCGACGTCGGGCGTCCCCGTGTGGCAGAGCGTGACGGTCGCGTTCGTCTCCTTGCGCGCGAGCAGCACCGCGACGGGCTTGCCGACGATGTTGGAGCGGCCGATCACGACGGCGTGCTTCCCCTTCACGTCCATGCCCGAAAATTCAATCAGCTTCAGGATGCCGTGCGGCGTGCACGGCAGGAAGCACTTCTCGCCGATGAGCATCTTGCCGACGTTGACGGGCGTGAAGCCGTCGACGTCCTTCTCGGGCGCGATGGCGTCGATCACCGCCTTGTCGCGGATGTGCTTCGGCACGGGCAGCTGCACGAGGATGCCGTGGATCGCGGGATCGGCGTTGAGGCGTTTCACGCGCGCGACGAGCTCCGCCTCGGTCGTCGTCTCCGGCAGGCGGATTTCGCGCGAGTACATGCCCGCCTCCGCGCACGCCTTCTCCTTCGCGGTCACGTAGCTCACGCTCGCGGGGTTGTTCCCGACGAGGATGACCGCGAGGCCGGGGACGATGCCGCGCGTCGCCTTCAGTTCCTGGACGCCCGCCGCGATCTCCGCGCGCAGGTTCGCCGCCAACAGCTTTCCGTCGATGATCTTCATGACGCGTAGTATATCAAATCCCAATCAGGCGCGTCAGTTTGAATCTGTCCGGCCCCGGCGACAGGGTGTACCGCACAAAAAAGAGCGCGGCAGATCTGCCGCGCTCCGTGTGCGGGACGCCGCTCGGCGCCCGTCGTCCGCCGCTTACTTGAAGTAGCGGTCCAGGAGGCCCTGAAACGCCTTGCCGTGGCGCGCCTCGTCCTTCGCCATCTCGTGGACGGTGTCGTGGATCGCGTCGTAGCCGAGCTCCTTCGCGCGCTTGGCGATCGCGAGCTTTCCGGCGGTCGCGCCCGCCTCGGCGTCGGCGCGGCGGCGGAGGTTCTCCTTCGTGGAGTCGGTGACGATGTCGATCGTCTTGCCCAGCAGCTCCGCGAACTTCGCCGCGTGCTCGGCCTCCTCGAACGCGATGCGCTTGTACGCCTCGGCGACCTCGGGATAGCCTTCGCGGTCCGCCTGGCGCGACATCGCGAGGTACATGCCGACCTCGGTGCATTCGCCGGCGAAGTGGTCCTTGAGGCCCTGCGTCACCTCGGGATCGTCGACGATGCCGTCGCCCACGTGGTGCTCGCAGACGAATTCGCGGCCGCCCTTCGCCTCCTGCTTGAGGAACTTCGCGCCCGGCACGCCGCACTGGGGGCACTTCTCCGGCGCCGCGGCGCCTTCGTACACATACCCGCAGACGGGGCAAACCCATTTAGCCATAGTTGTCTTCCTTTCGTTTGTGTTGCTTGAAACAGATGCGGCAAAGTATACCAAAGCGCCCGGCCCGCGTCAATCAGTTTGCCGCCACCAACATTCGCGCCGGTCAGCGCGCGTATTTGAAGTCGATCGGCGGGTTCGCCGCGCGCCACGCCTCCACGTCGGCGGCCAGCACCTCGATGGCCTTGTCGAGCTGGCGGTCGAACCCCTTGTCGAGGTCGCCCGGCAGGTCGTCCACCTCCACGTCCGGCTTCGCGCCGTGGTTCTCCATGTCGGTGCCGTCCAGCAGGAACCAGCCGTAGCGCGCGTCGCGGAACGAGCCGAGGTCGAGGAGCGGATTGTCGTACGTGCCGATCACGCCGCCGCCCGTCTCGCGTCCGACGAGCTTGCCGCGCTTGAGCGTCTTGATCGCGTGCGAGAAGATTTCGCCGTTCGAGGACGTGTTCTCGTTCGCCAGGACGACGATCGGCTTCGACCAGACCGGCCGTCCCCAGTAGCCGAAGAGGTAGCCCGCGCCGCACTGGCGCGAGACGGCGCGCGAGTGGTCGCCGCCGAGGAGGATCTGGAGCATCTGGTCGGCCGTGAAGCCGCCGAGGTTGTTGCGCACGTCGATGACGAGGCCGTCGCGCCCGTAGCCCTCGGAGAAGACCTCGTGCTGGAAGGTCCAGAAGCTCGCCCAGTTCATCTCGTCGATGTTGAGGTACCCCAGCCGCCCGTTCGACAGCTCGTGCACGCGCGCGCGCTTCGCCTTCAGCTCCGCGGCCGCCACGAGCGTGCGCGCGTCGGCGAAGGAGCACGACGTGATCACGACCGTCTGCGCCGCGCCGCCCGTGCGCCGGAACGTGACGCGCACCTTGCGGTTCGCCGGGCCGTTGAGGACGCTCGTCGGGTCGATGCCGCCGCCGACGCTCACGCCGTCGATCGCGATCACCACGTCGCCCTTCTGGATGTCGAAGCCGTACCGGTCGGCGGGCCCGCCCGGCACGACGTCCTTCACCACCCAGCCGTCGGGCGCGAGCTCGCGCTCGAACCGCAGCCCCAGGTGCGCCGTCTGCTCGTTCCACGCGCCGAGCTCCGTCTTGCGCGACCACTCGCGGCGCGAGTTGTCGTTCATGTAGAAGCCGAGGTGCGACGAGTCGAGCTCGCCGAGGACCATGTTCATGAGGCGGATGAAGACGGAGTACGACGTCGCGTGGCGGATCGGCTGAAGGAAGCGGTTGCCGACCGCCGGCCAGTCCGCGCCGTGCGTATTCGGATCGTAGTAGAGGTCGCGGATGCGCGCCCATGCCGAGCGGAACGCCAGCTCCTGGTAGTCCTCGTAGACGGTGTTCTGGTAGACGTTGAACGTCAGCTGCCGGTCGTTGATCGCCGGGCGCCGGTTGACGATCCAGAGGATCCGGTCGCCCTTCTTCACCCACGCGCGCGGCACGCCGGTGCAGTCGAAGAGCTTTTTCGGCGTCAGGCGGTCGGGGATGCGGACCGTATCCGTCTTCTGCCCGGCGGCGTACGCGATCGTGCGCGAGTCCCAGCAGAAGAACGGCAGCGCGCAGTCGACGGCGAGCGTGCGCACGCGCTCGGCGAGATCGGTGAAGTCGAGGGCGAATTCCTGCGCGTCGTCGAGATGGGCGCTCGGCAGCTCCAGCCCCGCGTAGCGCGCGGGATCGACGGCGTTCTCGCGGATGACCGTGCGCGCGCGGTCGTAGTCGTGGACGTAGGTTTCCACCTCCTCCAGCGCGCGGTCGAGATAGACGTAGCGCAGGTAGCGGCCGTTGCCGATCTCCGGCAGCTCCGAGACGAACGCGATCATCTTGCCGTCGGGGCTCCATGCCGGCGCGCCGTCGTACTTGAAGTTGCGCGACAGGTTGTAGGGCGCGCGCGTGCCGTCCGTCGAGAGGATCCAGACGTCGTAGTTGGCGAACTCGTCGGCCAGCTCGGCGGCGACCCACCGGCCGTCGGGGCTCCACGCGTACGCGCCGCCCGCCGTCGCGTTCGGGCCGCGGCAGATGACGGTGCCGTTGGTGTCCGCGAAGGTGAAGACGCCGTTCGGGTCCTGCCAGGCGAGGCGCGAACCGTCGGGCGAGATGTTCAGCGCCTCGCGGTGCCCGCCGGCGGTGACGATGGGCGTTTTGCGGAAGGAGGCGTTCTCCCACCAGGGCTTCTGGGGATCCTCCGGCTCGGCCTTGATCACGACCACGTTGTCGCCGCAGTCGGACAGGTAGTAGAGCGCACCGCCGTCGGGCGAGAAGACGCACTCGCGCTCGTGCGTGCCCGTCTCGCCGTGCACGAGCGTCGGTTCGCAGATGACCGTATCCATCACATAGAGGTCGCCGCCCGTCGTGAACGCGATCTGCGTGCCGTTGTCGCAGAACGTCACGTCGCCGTCGCTGTCGTTGTTCCAGCACGAGTCGTAGCGGCGGCGCTTGGCGGCGCCGCGCTCGACGTAGCCCGCGCCGGGCCGCAGGATGATGCGCTCGGGCGCCGTCGACGGGTTGGTCGGGTCGAAGCGCCAGAAGTCGAACTTCTGGCGGAAGACGAGCGTGCGCCCGTCCGCCGACAGCGACGGCTGGAAGACGTGGTCGTCGGCGAAGAAGGTCAGCTGCGTCTCCGCGCCGTCGGCGAGGTTGTGGTACCACACGTTGCGCGCGCCGCCCTTCGCGTCGAGGTAGTAGAAGCCCGCGCCGTCGGGCCGCCAGATCGGGTTGCGGCAGTCGCTCTCGTGGAGGACCATCGGCAGGAACTCGCGCGTCGCCGTCTTGAACATCCAGATCTGGCCCGCCGAGGACGAGCGCGAATGCGGCCGCTTGCGGTAGAGCTCGTCGCCGCGCCGCGTGAAGAGGATCGATTCGCCGTCGGGCGACATCACGGGGTCGGACGCCGCCACGTCGAACGGGATCTCCTCCGCGCGCCGCGCGTCGGTCTGCACGATGACGATGCGCGCGCACGTCTTCGGCCCCGAATCGTCGCGGTAGCCCTGGCAGAGCAGGCGCTTGCCGTCGGGGCACCACGCGCGCGGAAAGGTGACCTCGGAGTGGTAGGTGAGCTGCCGGATCGAATCGTTGACGACGTCGAACTCGAAGACCTTCATGCCGCCGTCGCGGTCGGAGGCGAACGCGACCTTCGTGCCGTCGGGCGACATCACCGGCCACGAGTCCGCCGCGCGCGAGGTGCCGAGCCGCCGCGCGTAGCCGCCGCGCACCGACGCGATCCAGAGGCTGTCGTTCCATTCGAACGCAAAGCTCGTGCCGTCGCCGTTCACGCTCGGCACGGAGCCGAGATAGATGCGCGACCAGTCCTCGGCCGGATCCGGCGCGTCACCCGCGGCGCGGAGCGCGGCCGCGCACAGAACCCCCAGCGCGAGCGTGCGCATCCAACGATTCGTCTTCATTCCCTTGCAGTCCCCCTTGTTTGAAAACATGGCGGATAGTATATCAAAAAATGCCCGTCTGCGTGCGCCTGTGTGCCGCCGCCAGCAGGACAAACACCGAAATGACGCGGCGCACTTGACTCAAAATCCATACTGTGTTAGAATTATTCATACTTTTCCCAACCCATGAGGAGTTTCAGATGACAACGGCTACACTTTGCGAACGCGGACAGGTCACGATACCCAAGCAGTTCCGCACGAAGCTCGGCTTAACGCCGGGCATGGTCCTCACGTTCAGAATCGACGGCAAAACGCTCAGGGTCGCCGCGCAGAAGAAGAAGCGCAGCCCCTTCGAGGAGGCGTACGGATGTCTGAAAGGCGCGTTCGGCGGCATCAGCACGGATGAACTGATCCGAGAGATGAGAGGGTGCTGATGATCTACGCCATCGACACGAATATCATCTACGACATCCTTCTGGCCGACCCGGCGTTTGGGCCGTCCTCGAGAGATTTCGTCACGGAACTGTATGCCAACGGACATTCCCTCATCGCGTGTGACGTGGTGTGGGCAGAGGCCTCCGCCGGTTTTGCGGACAAGGCGGCGTTCAGACGGCAGATGGCCGCGTTCGGCATCGACTTCTCGCCCATGCCGGAAGCCGCGACGATCCGCGCGGGAGAGATATGGAAGAATGCCCGGCTTGAGGCGGCGCGAAAGAAGGAGACTCTGCGGCTGGCCATCGTCCCGGACTTTCTCATCGGCGCACACGCGCTGGCATGCGCCGATGCGCTCCTCACGCGCGACAGGGGCTTCATGCGCCGCTGGTTCTCCAACCTGAAGATCGTCGATCCGTCCGCGCACTGACACGCCGCGCCGTCCGTCCCGCGCCGAAAACGCTCAACTGGCCGCCCTCGAAGGCGGCTATCTGGACACTCTCTGCTATTAAATTGGTAGTATATCAAAAAAATGCCCGCTTGCGGGCGGGCGAAAAATCGAGAAGTCTAGAAAAAATCGCCGCGCCCACAAAGAGCGCGGCGGTTTCAGGTTTTGCGCATGTTCCGCAGCTGCGGACGACTCGCAGCTATTTCGCGTCAAACACCAGCGGGATGCCGAACCAGTCCTTCATGCCCGCCCAGCTCTTCGCGTTCGCCGGAACATGGATTGCCTTCAACTTGCCGCAGTTTTTGTTGAATATGGCATTCGGCGCTTCAGGACGCTCGCCGAGCATCGTCACCTCGGTCAACTCGCCACAATTGTAGAATGCCCCGCTTTCGATTTTCGCAACGCCCGCAGGAATAGTCATAGAACCGAGGCGACCGCAATCATGGAAAGCACCACAATCAATTAGCGTCACGCTCTCGGGAATCGTCAGCGTCTCCAAACGGTCGCGCCCCTGGAATGCGCTGACTCCGATTTTCGTTATGGTCGAGGGCATTCTGGCAATCGTCGATACATTGGGGGCTGACACCAACGTGGACCAATCCTTCGAATACAAGGCGCCGTCTATCGCAGTGAACGTCTCGTTTTCCGCATCGACCGTGAATTGCTTCAATCCTGTGCAATATGCAAATGCGGCACCACCAATCTCATTCAGTTTCGCCGGAATGTTCACCGTTTTCAGGGAGCGGCAATTGATGAACCCGCCGATGCCAATGTATTCCAAGGATTCGGGCAGCGTCACAGACTGCACCTGGAAGCATGCCGAGAATGCCCAATTGCCTATCGTCTTGACGCTTGACGGAATTGTCACCGACTTAAGCCCAAAGCAGAAATCGAACGCGCTTGGGCCGATGCTCGTCACACCCTCGGGAATTGTCACAGACGTTACCTCTTTGCATTGATAGAAGATCTTCTCCCCTAATCCGGTCACCTTGACGCCACCCAGCGTCGCGGGTATCGTGATGTCTCCTTTAGGGCTGGGCGAGACCGCCGCCGTGACCGTCGCCTCGCCGTTCTTGATGAAGTACGACCATGTATAGCCATCGACTGTCGCAGTCTGGCCATTTGCTCCGGCAAGGCCGTTGTTCTTCGCCTTCGCTTCACCTATGTAGCGAATAGGGCGAGAGTCGCGATCTCCAAATTGGCTTTTCGGCCAGCGCTCTGGAATGTCAGTCGAATCCTTGCCGTTCCAACCCTTTGTTCCTTTCTTAACCTCGATTACAATATTCTCAGGTGCATACGCGAAAAATCCATATATCCCTTCAATATGCACTTCTGGCGCATTGCCCACAAATATAATTTTTCTCAAGTTCGAATCCTCTTGAAACAGTTGCATCCATATTTCGTTGATGCTCGCAGGGAACACGATCTTTTCCAGATTGAGCATTTCTGCAAAAGCATGCGATTCTATCCGTTCTATGCCAGAAGGGACTTCAATCTCTTTAAATGTACAACCGTTGAATGCAGCTCTCCCAATAATTTTTGTTTGTGGCGAGAGTTCAATTTTATCGCGTGCCTTCGGGTAGGCGACAACTTTTTTCATGTCCTTGGAATAGAGTACGCCTTTGAACGATGTAAAGTTTGGGTTGTTTTTTGAGATTTCTATGTCCGCAAGAGAACTGCATCCTTTTGAAAAATTCCCAAACCCCACCGATTCCAATCCTGCAGGAAGAATAAGCTTTGTCATTTTGTCACAGTTTACAAATGAAAGATGCTCATCCAACTTAGTAACCTTGTGCCCCTCGATAATTGACGGCACAATAAGCACACCCTCTGGCTTTGGGCTGACGCATGGCATTCCAGTCAAAATCGCATTGCCATTGTTGTCAAGTTTGTAATTGAACTTGTAGTTCGCAGCCCCGTTTGCGGAACCGTCCGCGTTGCGGCATCCGGCCTTTATGTCGTCCAAAAACGCATAAAGCACTTTGCCTTCATTGCGCGAGACATTGCGGAGTGAAGATTTGATTATCGAAATGACGTTCTCGTCCGGCATGTCGGGTATTGCCGCCTGCATCTTTTCGATTGTCCCGATTGCACGGTCGTACTCGCCGGCGCGGACGTAGAGGGAAAACGCCCCCTTCATCAAAAGCAGCTTTTCGGCCTCCGACGTTGCTTCGTCCGCATGTTTCATCGCCGCGTCCGCAACCTCGGAGTGCGTCTTCTTGCGAGCCCTGAGCGCCGCATGATCGGACGCCATCAGTCTCCGGACTGCCGACTCCGCCCGCGCTGTCTCCGCTCTAGTCGGCATCGCCGCCAGTTCATGGGCTGTGCAGATTGCCGCCAACGCGCCTATCATCATCAGTTTTGTCTTCATGTTTTGTCTCCTTGTGACATTGTTTGTTTCTCGTGAACGATTGCTGCGTTCACAAGCATTATACGCACGACGCAGACAAATCTCCCGCGAAAAAATCAGATTTTTTCGTCGGCATATTCCATTTCAACCGCTTCGATCATCTTGTTTACGCGGTTCTTGACCTTGTAGATGATCTCTGGTGCAACGCCGAAAGTCGCAGAAACTTCGTCTATTGGACGATTTTCAAGCACGTAAGCGCGGTAAATCTGCCGCGACTGCTGTTTCATCGCCACTTTTGTGAGGACATGTTCGACCGCCGCCTCATGCTTGGCCTTTGCCCAGCTCAGGTCAACTTGTTCCTGTTGACTGGATGGGGCGACGAGTTCTTCCGTCAAATCGTCGATTGAGCAGTGGTCGGCGATGTGCCGCGCCTGATCCTGTCGGTACAGCGTAATCAGCTGCCGGCGTATGAGGAGCGCGAGAAACGTCCGGAACCGAGCCTTGTCGGGATTGTACTTTCCAGAGCGTATGACCTCGACAAGCTTGAGGTAGACCTCCTGAACCACGTCGTCCGGATCGTGCACGTGGTCGTTCCACTCCACGAACCGGCGGATGGCGGGCGTGTAGAGATTGAAGAAGCGCACCCACGAAGCCTCGTTACCGCCCGTCACCTCGACAGCCAACTTCTGAAGCAGAGTCAGCGATGTAGGCGGAAACAAGCTCATTGCCGAGCCTCCTCGTAAATGCCAACCGCACTGAACGCCGCGTCAAAATCGTCGGCTGCAGAAGACTCTGAATGGTGGGAGAACAAAAAGTAGCCAGCGACGGCGGCAACGACAGCGGCAGCCCCCGCAAGCGCGAAAAGAACGCGGCGCTTCCGACGCGGCGGCCGTAAAGCATCCGCCTCCGGAAGCGATTCTGCTCGAGCAACAATTTCGGTAGGGCGCGATCTCCGAGCGCGCAGCAACGTTTCGACGAGTTCCGAAAGGTTCGTCGGTCGTTCCGCAGGGTTCTCGGACAGAAGGCGCGGCAAGACGTCGATCCAACGATATTCAAGCGTCTCCAGCAACTTGAACACCTTGGAGCCCGGCTCGTACCAAATACCCGTCAGCAGATAGACGAACATGACTCCAAGAGAATACGAGTCGGCCGCAATCGTCGCCTCTTCGCCGCGAGCGACCTCCGGCGCCATGTATCCCTGCGTGCCCATCATGAGGCGTGCGGACGTTGCAGCCTCCGACACCATCGTGTTGACGGCCTTGACGTCAGAGCGCAGGCGTTCCGAGAAGAGGCGCGAAATGCCGAAGTCGGAGAGAACGACATGCCCGTCGGAAGAAAGAAGGACATTGCCCAGCTTGATGTCGCGATGGACGATGCCCTGTTCGTGGATGTAGTCGACGGCGGCGGCAAGCTCCGCGAACCACCCAAGGACGCAATCCTCGTCTAGTTCCGCCGTCTTGACGTCCAAGAGCGTGCGCGGGCTGCCGTCCCCGGACAATATAAGATCCATCACGAAGTACGGCGTCCCAGTGGTTTCGTCGAAATTCAGGTCGAAGACGCGCACGAGGTGCGGGTCATGGAGTCGAGCAAGCACTCTGCCTTCGGTCAGGAACTTTTTTTTCAGCACGTCGACATGTCCGCTCTCGTGCGTAAACACCTTGAGCGCGTAGCGCACGCCGAGCTGTTCGTGTTCGACTTCATAGACAGACCCCATCCCGCCCTCTCCAAGAAGGCGGATTACTCGGTATGCGCCGATTTTATGTCCAGAAGCAAATGTCATTCTTTCTATCCGTGTCGCCGCTCAGCAATCGAACGAAAAAGAAAACCTTTCTCCGTGTTTCGAGTGAGGCTGTGAGAATTGCCTTAATGGGAACACGAAGAGAGGCGAACGCATTATGCGTTTTCCTCTGCAATGTGTCGCCCATTTGAAACTTCCACTCGACGACCGCTTTGCAGCGCAAATTGTCTATGCGACGGGTCGTTGCCCGCCTATATTCCGTTTAACTGTGGTGTTGCCATTCCTTTCATTTTCAGTTTCACGGCTTGAGATTGATTACAGAAAATCCGCCATGTTCGAAGGCGGCTGCGTTGGCTCTGGCGGCAGTGTTGCAGCGACTGCCTTCACTTTTTCACATTCGACCGGAATGTCGTTTTGCAGAATATCCCAAATAGTGTCGTAATCTATGTCAGCGTAATCATGCACAATCTTATGCCTGACACCAACAAGGCCCTTCCAATCCACTTCAGGATTCTGGGCTGCAAACTCACGGGTGATGTTGTTGGCGGCCTCGCCCAGTACCATCAAATTAAAGAGGATCATCTCAGTTGTGTTTTCATGCCGCCGCAACTGGTCGCGCTCCAAGCCCCTACTCAGCTCTGCTATCCGTTCCATCGCATCCAGCATGTGCCGAACACGCGAATCATCACGATAAAGCGAAGGATTCGTCATACCGGCACGGCCTCCTTGCAAACACGATGCGCAAAGCCAAGAGACTGCGGCAGAATCCGAGATGCCACAAGGTCAACTCTGCTGCCAAGCAGTTTTTCATATGCGGATGACATTGCACGTTCATTACGCCAACTATACTCGCCCGGCATCCATTTGACAAGAAAATCCACGTCGCTGTCGGGGCGCTCCTCCCTGCGGGCGCAGGAGCCGAAGACCCAAAGCTTTTCGGCCTTGTGCCTCCTCGCGATCGCGTAGATCTCATCCCGCTTCGCGCGTATCTCGTCCAGCATGCACATATTCTTTCGCTTGTTATTATACCATATTTTCGAACGGCTGCGTTGCAGCATTGCAAATTGATTCTGCCCGGGCGGCTTGAGGACAAGCCGCCCCTACCAGCTCTGCGTCCTCT